>CAZKMS010000075.1:0-26525 GCA_964553805.1 uncultured Verrucomicrobiaceae bacterium | reverse complement strand
GGTGCACGAGGGCCTCTCCCCGGAGCAGGGCTACCAGATGTACCAGGACCTCAAGAGCAAGGGCTGAAGGGCAGTCGCGCAACGGGAAGTCGCGTTGACGCGCGGCCTGGCCGCACTCATGCTGCCGCGTGGCCGACTTCATCACCCTCGACGACCTGACCGACTGGGAACGCACCCGCGCGCGCTTCGCGCCGCCGGCGCGCTTGGCTGTCATTGGCGATCCCGTCGGCCACTCGCGCTCGCCGCAGATGCACAATCCGGCCCTGGCCGCCTGCGGCATCGACGCGCAATACATCCGAGTGCAGGTCCCCGCCGGCCGGGTGGCTGAGGCGTTCGCGCGCTTTCGCGACGCCGGCTTCCTCGGTGTCAACATCACCATCCCGCACAAGTTTGAGGCGCTGGCCGCGGTTGATCACGCGGACCCGCTGGCGATGCGGCTCGGTGCGGTCAACACCCTGGCGCTGCGGGACGGCGGTATGTTCGGTTACAACACCGACGGCCCCGGCTTTCTGCGCAGCGTGCGTGCCGCCTTTCTCACCGATCTGCGCGACCTGCGCGTGCTCATCCTCGGCGCCGGCGGTGGTGCCGGGCGGGCGGTCGCGGTGCAGTGCGCGCTCGAGGGCTGCTGGCGGCTGGTGCTGGTCAACCGGACACCGGAAAAGGCGGTGGAACTCGCCCGCGAATTGCGCGCGCTGCCGCGGGTGCCCGATCCGCTGCGCGACATCAGCGCGCTGCCCTGGGATGACCAGCGCCTGCGCGCGGAACTGGAGAACATCGACCTCATCGTCAATGCGACCTCGCTGGGCATGAAACCCGGTGACGACACGCTGGTGCCGCCGGGCGCGCTGCGTCCGCATCATCTGGTCCTGGACATGGTCTATCGCGCTGACGGCAGTCCGACACCGCTGGTTGCCGGGGCGCGTACGGCCGGGGCAAAAACGGCCGATGGCCTGGTTTTGCTGCTGCACCAGGGTGCGTTGTCCTTTGAGCACTGGTTTCAGCGCGAGGCGCCGCTGGGGGCGATGCAGCGCGGGTTGCAGGAGGCAGGGAAGGTCTGAAATCCCGTGTCCTCCAATCATTTGCGCACGGCTTCGGCGGACGTATAACATCTTTGTCCATGGGCGCCCCCCTCACCAGGTTCATCCCCGTCCTCGACGGTCTGCCGCAGCGCAAAACACCGCTGCTGGAGCGTTTTGCCGCGTTGCTGGAGCCGAAAACACCGTCGCAACTGGAGGCGATGGCGCGGGAATCGCGCGCGCTGACCCGGCGTCATTTTGGCCGCACCATGCGGTTGTTCGCTCCGCTGTATGTCTCCAACGAGTGCGTGAACAACTGCAGTTACTGCGGCTTCTCGCGTGACAACCCGATCCTGCGCACCACGCTCAGCGTGGAGCAGGTGGTGCGCGAGGCGCGCCATCTCGTCGCGCAGGGTTTCCGCAACATCCTGCTCGTCGCCGGCGAGCATCCGCGTTTTGTCAGCGAGGGTTATTTGGAGGAATGCCTGCGCGCCCTGCGCGATCTGGTGCCGGCGCTTGGCATTGAAGTGGGGCCAATGGAGGCTCCGGAGTACGAGCGCCTGGTGAAAGCCGGTGCCGAGGGCCTGGTGGTTTATCAGGAAACCTATGACCGCGAAGTTTATGCGGGCATGCACACGGCGGGTCCGAAAAAGGACTTTGACTGGCGGCTGGCCTGCCCGGAGCGCGGCTATCAGGGAGGCTTCCGGCGCATCGGTGTCGGCGCCCTGTTTGGCTTGAGCGACTGGCGGCTGGAGGCGTTGCGTTTGGCGGCGCATCTGGAGCATCTTTACAAGCAGTGCTGGAAGGCCGTTTTCACGGTGGCCTTTCCGCGTTTGCGCCCCGCCGCCGGTGGGTTTCAGCCACTCACGGGTTTTCCGGATCACGCCTTGTTGCAGACGCTCTGCGCTTTCCGCCTCACCTTTCCCGAGGTGGGCATCGTGATGAGCACGCGCGAGTCCGCCGCCTTTCGCGATGCGATGGCGCCTCTGGGAGTGACTCTGATGAGCGCCGGCAGCCACACCGAACCCGGCGGTTACACCGGAGCCGGCTCGGACGATTTGCACCTGACGGTGCGCGGTCGTCGTGTGGACCTCGACAGCACGCCGGAATCGGCGCGGGCCGAGGGCCAGTTTGGCATCGCGGACACCCGCAGCCCGGGCGAGGTGGCGGAGCGTCTGCGCGCGCTCGGTCTGGACCCGGTTTGGAAGGACTGGGACCCGGCCATTCTCGCTGCTTGAATTCGATTTTTCCGACACATGACCATCACCCTCAACGGCCAGTCCCGCTCCTTTGACAGCGCGCAAACCATCTCCGATTTGCTCGCTCAACTTGATCTCGCCGGAAAACCGGTGGTGGTGGAGCAGAATCAGCAGGCCCTGCTGCCGCGCGAGATCGCCGACGCCGCAGTCCATGACGGCGATGTGATCGAGATCGTGCAAATCACCGCAGGCGGTTAGCGGTCACTGGCCGCCTGGCACCTTGCGCCCGGTCACGATGCATGCCAGCTCCAGCAGCACCTTCTCCAGCTCAACGTAATAGACGTCATCGCCGAGGTTTGCGCGCTGCTTTTTGAGCGCTTCCACCTGCCGCTCCAACTCATCGCGGCGCTGGCGTTGTTCCGCCGTGAGTTGTTGTTCTTCCGCGCTGAGCACCAGGGCGAGCTGGCGGGCGCGCTCGCCATCCACGGGCTCCGGCGTGCCGGGCTTGGGCCGCACGCCTTCGAATACCTCTGCGCGCGTGCCCGCGCCGTCGCCATTGTCGTCGAGCAGGGCATGCTCGGTGGCGATGCGTTCTTTTTCCTCATACCATGAGCGCACACGGTCGGTGGCGAACACAAACGCCTCCAGCACCGAGACCTGCGCGTCCTGGTCGAGATCCGCCTCCGGCAGGCCGCCGATGGCCTCCGCGAAAGGTTTGCCGAAGCGCGTGTAAAACACTTCGTCGCCGCTCTTGGTGGCGGTCACCAGCAGGCGTTTCTCGCCAGCCAGGGCTTTGGCGAAGGGCTGGCTGGCGGAGCCGGTGTGAATGAAGACCAGTTCGTTGGGGAAACCGGCGAGCAAGTCTTTGAGCATCGCTGGCGTCAGATCGGGGCCGGACAGATTGAACTTGGCCTCGCGGCCATCGAAAGTGCCATGGCCGACAAACACGAGCCAAAGGCTGGCTGGCGGCTCTTTGAGCAGCTTGGCGGACTCCTCGCGCAGTGCTTCCAAAGCCTGCTCGCCAGCTTCCGGGCCGATCACGTTGCAGGGAGCGCCCGCCTTTTCCGCGGCGGTTTTCCACAGCTCCGCTTCTTCCGCAAAGGCCTGGCCATAGGGCTCCGAGCCATCGGCGCCACGCACCACCAGCACATGCGCGCCGGCCTTCGTGTCCGCGAATGCGAAGGTGGAAACCGCCAGCGCACAAGTCAAAACGATTAGCCGCGCCTTCATGACATGCCCGCCCTCCTGCGCAAGACCCACTCCGCCAGCAGCAGCGCCAGCAGCAAAGCAAACACCACACCACCATGCCAGAGCGGCTCCACCCGGCGTTCCATCACCGGCACATTGAGCCCGCGCAGCAGCTCCGGCAGGCGGCTCATCTCTTCCAGCCGCAGCACTTGGCCGCCTGTTTTTTCCGCCAGCTCGGCCATCCACTTCGTGTCCGGCAGCAAATCCGCTGTGGCCTGCGCCACGGGGTCGTGCACCCAGCCGCCGGTCTTTTTCACTGGCGCCACGTTTGCTCCGTCCTCGGGTGCGCGCTCCGCCATCGTCTCCACCCGGTATGCGCCCGGCGCGGGATTGACGAATTCCGCCTCAAACAAGCCGGCTTCCTGCAGGCTCGGCTCCGCGTGCAGCAGTTGCGGTTCGCCCGAGTTTGTCCGCACTTCCAGTTTCACCAACGCCTCGTCGAGCGGTTGAAAGGCATCGTCCCGCACTCGCACGGCCAGCTTTTTCACCCGTGAATCGCCCTCGCTGGCGTCGGCGATTTGCAGGTCCACGCGGTCCGGCACATCGACCACTGTCCAGCGGAACAGTTGACGCCAGAGTTTTTCCAGATCCGTCCGGCTTTCCTCGTCGCGCATGCCCCAGCGCCACAGATCTGCCAGCAGCAGCGCGGTGACGCGGCCGTTGCCGAAACGCTGCGTCACCAGCGCCGGATGGCTGCCAGCGTCATCCGCCACCGTGGCCAGCAACGACGCGCCCGGCTTGATGGACTGCGCCGGATTCAGCGCGTAAAAACCCGGCATCGCCGCCAGCCGCGACTCCTCCTGCGCGTTTTCCGTGCGCAAGCGCAACCAAGGCTCCAGCCAGCCTTCCCGCGTCAGGTTGAGCCGGCCATTTTCCAGCGGCGCCTCGACTGCCGGACGGTCGAGATACACCGGCATCAGACGGCCAATCACCGTGTGCTCGTAACCACCCTCCCGGAAGCACTCCTGCCCGCCCAGCAGCAGCAGCGAGCCGCCGCGCTCGGAGACGAATTTTTCGATCAGGCGCTGCTGTTCGACGCTGAAAAAGCCCGCCTCCACATCATCGAGCACGATGGCGCGATACTCGGCAAACAGCTCCTCCGCCGTTTTCGGGAAGCCGTCGCGCAATTCCTCCGCGTTCTGGGTGTCGAGGCGGATCAGCACCGGCTGGTCGTAGCGCTGCACGTCCTCCTGCTGACCGAAGCCGCGAAAAAGCGGATTGCTTGACTCGCCCTCGCGGCCGCGCCACTCGAACTTGGGTTCGCGCTTGGCGATGCGCACCAGCGCCGGCATCTGCATCTCCGGATCGGCCACCAGCGCGCGGCGCAGAAACTTGTGCTCCCAGTTCGGCCGGCCCGCGACATAGAGCACGCGAAACGGTCCCGCGCCGCGATCCACCGCGACCAGGCGCTCGTTGTTCATCCGAGTCAATTCTTCACCGCGCGTGAGCCAGCCGTCACCGCTCAGCTCGGCATCGGTTGTCGTTTCGTCCGCCACCCGCAGGCGGAAAAACGACACGCCCGGCTTCACGCCGGTGAGCCGCAGACGCACCGTCGCGGACTCTTCGTCGCGCGCCGGTTTGCTTTTGGCCTGCGCGAGAATCTTGCCCGCTTCATCGATCGCCACCACGCGCCAGCCGCGCCCGTTCCAGCCCAGGGCCTTGATCGTCGCGCTCAAGGTCACTGGCGTGTCTTCAAAGGGGGTTTGCGCCACGCGCGTCTCGGTGATGGCCAGGTCCACCGGCTGTTGCACGCCGCGTGCCAGCACGGGAAACACCGCCGCGCCCTGCTGTGCCGCCACTTCCTTCACGCGCGCCGCATCGGACGCATGTCCATCGGTGAGCAGGACGACCGCCGCCAGCGAGCGTGCCGCGCCGCTGCCGCGCAGGGATTGCACCGTGCGCACGAGTTCGGCGCTGGTGCTGTCAAAGCGCAGTTCGTTTGGCTCCCGCACCGCTCGCAGACGGTCGCCCGCTTCCACCAAACGCAGGCGGAAGAGCTCCTCGATCTCCTTCACCCAGCCTTGATCCGATTGCAGCGCCTGCCTCACTTGCTCCGCGCGCGGTGCGCCGCTCAACTCCATCGGAATCTGCATGCGCACCGAGGCGTCGACCGCCGCCACCACTTCGTTGGCGTCCTTGCGCGCGGTTTGCCTCACCCGCAGCGGATCGCACAGCATCGCCGCCAGCGCCGCCCACAGCAGCAGCTTGCAGAACGCGGCTGCCAGCAGCCGTCCGCGCGGTCGCATGCCATAGGCGCGCAGCACCAGCAGCAGCCCGATGGCGAAAACGCCTGCCGCCAGCGGCCAGCGTTCCGGCTGTCCCCAGACCCAGGATTCCGTCATGGCCGGCCCCCTTCTTTCTTCCGTGCTCCGGCACGCCCGAAGCCCGGCTTGCCAGAGCGGAGCGGTAGCGAGGGGGTCATGCCAGTCATGCGCGCTATCAAAACGCGTGCCGCTCGCCTGTGCCATCACAAAAGGCGCAAAAAGCCGCCAATCCCGGCTGCAACGGCTTTTGAACCCGCTGCCTTTCGCCCTTGTCACAAAAGACAAGGCAAAAACCGCGCCCGGCGGCGTTGACCTTTTGAGGCCGCTGGCCATTTTACCCCATGAAACACACTCGTCTTCAGTCCCCACGCCGCAGCGCCTTCACCTTGATGGAAATGATGCTGGTGCTCGCCATCATCGGCATCCTGGTCGGCATCACCGCGGTTTCTTTGCGCGGGGTGATGACCGACGCCGAGGTGACCAAGGCCAAAACCGGCATCCGCGACCTCAACATCCACCTGCTGAGCTTCAAAACCAACAGCGGCGGCCTGATGCCGACCAACTTGGAGGGCTTGGTCACCAAACCTTCCGGCCTGGGCAACAAACCCTGGCGGCAATACGCCAAGGAGGGCGATTTGATTGATCCCTGGGGCAGCCCCTATGTTTACCGCAACCCCGGCCGCCGCAATCCCCAAGGTTACGACCTGAATTCTGTCGGCCCGGACAAAAAAGAGGGGACCGACGATGACATCTGGCTGGAGTGACCGGCAGCGTCGTCTGAGAAGGCTGCGTGCGGGGTTCACCCTGCTGGAGATGATTGCCGTGATGGCGCTCATCATCATGCTGCTCGGCATTGCCGCTTTTGCCACCCGCCAAGCCGCGCCCGAACCCGTGGTGCGCGAGCCGGGCAACGAACTCATCCGGCTGGCCAAGACCGCTGTGCGCGCCGCCGCCGTGCAGGGCCGTGGTTACATGCTGGCCTTTGACAAAACCGGCTTCGCCCTGCTCGGCGCCGAAGGCGGCCAGAACGACCGCGTCAACCTGCCCAAGGGCATGAAGGTCTTCATCAAACGCTGGGGCGTGCGTGACTGGGAGCCGGCCGAGGGCCAGCGCTGGTGGTTCGGCATGCAGGGTCTGTGCGAGCCCATCAGCGTGCGGATCGCCGCCAAGGACAGCGCGCTCATGCTGCGCTTCAACCCGCTCACCGGCGCGCCGGTCGAGGAGGAGATGGAGATGTTCTGATGCGTCTGTTTCCTTCATCCCACCAGCGCGCGCACGGTCTGACCTTGTTCGAGGTGCTGCTGGCGCTCGGTGTTTTTGGCCTGGCTGCGCTGGCCTTGGTGAAGACCATCAACCTGATGGGCGAGCTGACCCTGGAGTCGCGCATGCTGCGCCAGGTCGAGCAGGGACTGGAGTCGGTCATCGACGAATATGGCAAGGTGCCTGGCCTGGGCGAACTCAACGAAGAGATCAAGGCGGATGGCAAGGGCGTGGCCTACCGCGTCATCATTCGTCCCGTCGAAGGCCTGCGCAACAAGGACGGGCGCGAGCTGCAGGGCTTCTTCTCCATCCGCGCCATCGCCACCTGGAAAAACGGCGGCCGCCCCATGCAGATGGAGGCGGAGACCATGCGTTTTGTGAATGCCTTTGTGCCAACGCAATGAAAAGGATGACCCCGCATTTTTCATCCCGGCACCGCGCCTCCGGCTTCACGCTGCTGGAGATGGTCATCGCCATGGGCGTGTTGTCTTTGTTGCTGGCAGGCATTTTCAGCGTGGCCAAAAGCACCATGGAGCTGAGCAGCGACCTCGCCGCCGGCCAGGAGCGGGCGATGATGAAGCAGAACTTCATCGACTTCCTGCGCCGCTCCTTCCGCGGGCTGCCGGGCGGCGCTGAACTCCGGCTCAGCAATCGCTCCGTCGGCGGCACCTACATTCCGAGCCTGACTGTGGTCAACGGCGGCGCCAGCCTTTCCCCCTCCGAAGCGCTGCCGCCGGAGACGGCGATCGAACTGACTGCCGAGCAGCGGCCGGGTGGTTATTTGCGGGTGCTGCTGCGCGTGCTCGATGAGAAGCAGACGCAAGCGCTGCGCAGCGGCCAGAACGTGCGCGCGTCGAGCAAGGACGCCACGCTGCCGCTGATGGACCAGGTCAGCCGCTTCGAATGGCGGTTCTACGATGGCTACAGCGGCCGCTGGGAGAATTTGTGGAAGGATCCGCGCCGTCCGCTCATGGCCGAGCTCAACGTGCAACTCGATGACGGCCAGCTCATGCGCGCGGTGTTTTGGATTCCGCCGGTGGTCGCTCCGACCAACCCGATGTTGGGCGCCCCGGCCAACCCGAATGATCCGAACAACCCAGGCCTTCCCAACGATCCAAACAATCCGCCTCCATTGGATCCGGCCAACCCGTAGCAGCCAGTTTTGAAAACCTCTTTTCCAGTCCATCGTGCCGAACGCGGCGCCGCCTTGATGGCGGTGCTGTGGATCGTTGGCCTGCTGCTGCTGCTGGTCACCACCACCGCCACGCTGGTCATGCAGGACGTGGAGTTTGACGCCACCCGCGGCCAGATTTTCCGCGCCCGTTTGCTGGCGGAAACCGGTGTCTCCCTGGCCATGCACCCGGACATCCGGCCCGAGGATCCGCTGCTGCGCCAAGTCCTCAGTGAAAACGAGGAGCTGATGGTGCAGGTCACGGGCGAGGACGGGCTCATCAACCCCAACGTGCTGCTGATGCGCGAGGACCGCGACACCTGGCGGCGCATCCTGAAGTTCTGGGGCGTTCCTGATTTGCCAACGGCGGACGCCATCATCAACGCGCTGCTCGACTGGGTGGACAACGATGTCTTCGAGCGCAGTCCCGGCGCGGAGGCGCGCGCCTACAACCGGCCCGGCCTGCCGTTCAACCGGCCGTTTCGCTCGGTCGAGGAAATGGCGATGGTGAAAGGCATGCACGTCATCGAGCAAACTTATCCCTCCTGGCGCTCCTGGTTCAGCATGCACGCCAGCGGCGTGATCGATGTCAATGAGGCGCAGCCGGAGGTCATCTCCGCCATCACCGGCGCGGACATCACCATGGCGCAGCAGTTTCGCGCGCGCCGCCTTGGGCCGGACGGCATGCCCAACACGCTGGATGACCTGCCCGCGCCTGATCTCGACATCGCCTTGATGCGTCTCGGCATTCCCGGCAATCCGCAGCAGCTTGCCGGCGTGCTTTCCGTCAGCAGCAGCACGCGCCGCATCCTTTCCAAAGCGCGTGTCGGCGACCTGGAGCGCACTTTGGGGGTGGTGATCCAAGGCGCGCCGAATCAAGGCGGGGCCGGCGCCATTCTGTGGATGGCGGAGAAATGACACAAAAAAGCCGCGCCCCGGATCGAGGCGCGGCTGCAAGGTTCGGCGTGGCCGGGGATTACAGGGTCTTCTTCAGCGCCGAGGAGGCGACGAAGCGGACGGACTTGGAAGCCTTGATTTTCAGGGCTTCGCCGGTCTTCGGGTTGCGGCCGGTGCGGGCGGCGCGCTTGGCGACTTTGAAGGTGCCGAAGCCGATCAGTTGCACGGCGCCGTCTTTTTTGACAGCCTTGGAGATGGCGTCGAGGACGGCTTCCAGGGCGTCGCTGGCGGCGCGCTTGGAGGCGTCAGCACCGAGGTTCTTTTGCACGATTTCGAGGAGTTCAGCTTTGTTGGCCATGATCGTTGCTGGGTGTGTTGTTGGTTGTTCGATGTGGTTTGATGATTTTCCGCTCGCTTGAGCCGCGGAATTACATTGAATTTAGAAGCCAAGCGGCCTCGCACGTCAAACCAAAAAACTCTGAATCCCTTGTGCCAACGGCATTTTATGAGCACTTATTCGTTAAAAAGCTTCTTGATTCCTGAGGAAAAGCCCTCCGTTTCCCCGTCGGCATTCATCGCCACGGGGGCGATTGTGGCGGGCGCGGTGGTGCTGGCGGAGGGCAGCAGCGTCTGGTTTGGCGCGGTCCTGCGCGGTGACATCAACCGCATTGAAGTCGGCGCGCGCAGCAACATTCAGGACGGCTGCGTGGTGCATGTGAGCGATGATCAAGCGGCGCGCATCGGCAGTGAAGTCACCGTTGGCCATCGCGCCATTGTGCATGCCTGCACGGTTGAGGACGGCGTGCTGGTGGGCATGGGAGCGGTGCTGCTGGATGGCTGCCGCATCGGCGCGGAGTCAATCGTTGCCGCTGGGGCTTTGGTGCCGAAGGGCATGCAAGTGCCGGAAGGTTCGCTGGTGGCGGGCATGCCGGCGCGCGTGGTGCGCGAACTCAAACCGGAAGAGCGCGCGGCCAACCGGCGGCTGGCCGCGAAGTATGTGGCGGTGGCGGCGCGGTACCGCGCGCTCGGCTATGAAGGCGGGCCGCTGCAACCGCACTCGCCGGTTGCCTTGACGGGAAAGGACGTCTTAACTCGTGAGGTATGAACAAGGATGTCATCGAGGTGCAGGTGCGCGCGGTGCTGCCGCTGGAAGGCAGCTTCGCGGTGTTCCTCGGCACGGTGGAAAAGACGTTTGTCATTTATGTGGATGAAACCGTCGGCACGGCGATTTCGATGTTCATGCGCGGCGTGCCCAAGGAGCGGCCGTTGACGCATGACCTGATCGGCCACCTGCTGCTGGCCTTTGGCGCCAAGGTGGAGCGCATTGTGATCAATCAAATCGAGGGCAGTGTCTTCCACGCCCGGCTTATTCTTTCCGCCGAGAACCAATTGCACACCCGCAAGCTGGTGGAGATTGACGCGCGGCCCAGCGACAGCATCGCGCTGGCGACCCAGGCGGGCGCACCGATCCTGGTGGCGCGCGAGGTTTGGGACAACGTCGAGGACGTCTCGCACACGCTGGCCAAAATCGAGGAGCAAGGGGCAGACGCTGCCGCTGGCGAACAACCTGCCGAAGAAGAGGAAGAGCAGGAGGACTTTGAAGACGAGGACGACGACGACGAGGAAGAAGAGGAGGATGATGAAGAAGATGAAGACGACGACGCGGATGTGGACGCGGACATCTTCAGTGACGATACCTTGTTCGAAGATGACGACGAGGAGGAGGAAGAAGAGGACGGCGACGATGAGGAGGATGCCGGCGACGACCCGTTCAGCTTCGGCGACGACGATGACGATGGGGAGGAGTGGAAGAAGGGCTGATCCCTTTCAAAACCGCTCCGCTGCCGGCAGAAGCATGAATGAGCTACTTGGAAGCGCTCGCGCCTTGCTTGACGAAGCGCTTCATTCCGTCTTCGCTTAGCAGGGGATCATTGGTTTCCTGGCGCCACTCCAGCAGGGCGGTTTGCAACCGTTTCAAGGTCTCTTGCTGGTCCGGCTTGCCGGCCAGGTTTTCAATCTCCCACGGGTCGGTCTGAAGATCGTAGAGCTCGTATTCCGGTGGGTTGGCGGCGCGCTCAAAGGCGCGGCCCATGGGAGTTTCGCGGTGCGAGGATTCCTGGCTCAAACGAAAGGCCGCGTCGCCATCGATGCCGGAGCTTGGCTTGACTGCGCCCGCGCGCAGGTTGTGGATGAGCTTGTAGCGGGTGTCCCGGATGGTGCGGCGCGGAAAGAATGGCGCGGCGCCGTGGAAGTGAAATTCGGTGGCCAGATACTCGCGGCACTCCACAGGCTTCAGTGTTGTGCGCAGGGAGCGTCCATGGAGTCCTTCCGGCGCTTGAACCTCTGCCGCATCCAGGATGGTTGGCAGGAGATCGACGGTGGCGACCAGGGCGGGGCTGCGGTCCCCCTGGTCGAGCACGCCGGGCCATCGCGCCAGCATCGGCACATGCACACCGCCCTCGTAGCAAGAGGTTTTGCCGCGGAAAAACGGCGGGCCATGGTCGCTCACAAACAGCACCAGCGTGTCGTTTGCATGCCCTGCCTGTTCAAGTTCCGCCAGCAGCAGACCCACAGCGGCATCGAAACGCATGCAGGCATTGTAATACTGCGTCACGCGCAGCATCTGCTCGGGTGCCTCCAGCAATTGAAACGGCAGCGCCGGCACTTCCCCCAGCTTCAGCGGAGAGGGGGGCACGCCCTCGTATTGTGTTGGAAACGCTTCCCTGGGGGGGCGGGGCGAGCGTCCGATCACATGCGGATCCGAGTAATTGGCCATGAAAAAGAACGGCTTGCCCGGCTCGGCGCGCAGAAACTCGCCCGCCAGACGGGCGGCTTCCTTCACGTCGCGGGTGTCGGTTTTGATCCGGGTGTCGAAAGGAAAGCTCGCTTCCGGGCCGACGTGCAGCTTGCCGAGGATGCCCGTGCGGTAGCCCGCGTTTTTGAGCAGCGCGGGGATCGTTTGGCGGCGCAGCGGCTCATGCAGTTCGAAGCCTGCGCCGGCATTGAGCAGGCCGTATTGACCATTGGCATGCGGATACAGGCCACTGAACATGGCGCTGCGCGAGGGACTGCACGAGGCCTGCGCCACGTAGGCATTCTCAAACAGCCGGCCTTGTCTGGCCAGGGCGTCGAGGTGGGGCGTGCGGATGACTTTGTCACCGTAACAGCCAAGTTGAAGGCCAAGGTCGTCAGCCGTGATGAGCAGGACATTGAGCGGCGCACCGGAGCACACGGCTGCCGTGAGAAGAAAAAGCAAGGTGCGAGTCATGGTGACGGGCGGACAACGCAGCCTGACGGGGGCACTTGTCAGGCAAATGCGCTTTGGTGAAGGCGGGCGGACTCACTCCGCGCCAAAGATCAGCAGCGCCGCCAGGGTCGCGCCGTTGAAAAGCGCGTGCATCAGCATGGGCACCAGCAGGGAGCCGGTGCGCTCGTAGGCGGCGGTGAAACCGAGCGCGAGCACAAACAAAGGCACCGCGCTGGCCAGATGAAAGTGCGCCAGCGCAAACAGGGCGGAGGACACCAGCGCGGCGAAGATGCCGTCGGTGTACTTTTTCACCACGGCATAGACGAAGCCGCGAAACACGGTTTCCTCAACCAGCGGCGCCACCAGGATCGCCGCGCCAGCCATGGCGAGCTTGTCGAGGCCGCCGTTGCTCAGGAAGAGTTTGACGGTGTCCTGCGGTTGCAAGTCAGGCCAATATTGCTGCAGCCAGTTCACCGCCAGCAAGTTGCTGGGAATGACGAAACCAAGGCTGATCATGAGGGCGAGCACCGCCACACCGAGCGCGCGTTTGAAAGACAGACGGCGCAGGCCGAACAGCTCCACCGGGTCGAGGCCGCGCACTTGGCGCAGATAGAACAGCAGGCCCAGGCAAAGCAGCAGCAGGAAAAGAATGCTGGCCAGCACACCGACGGTGGCCGGACTTTTTTCCACGCCGGCGACCGCGTTTTCAGAAGCGGCGGTCAGCGCCGCGTCAACCTGCGCATTCAAGCCGGACCAGATCAGCCAGGCCAGCAGCAGCACCAGGCAGGCATCCACCGCCCGGTAATGCATGACCAGGACTTGCCCGCGTTCGCGCCAGCCCAGGGCGGGTCGCATCGACCGCATGGCCTTGTAAGCGCCGGCACCGAGCAGCAGCGCCACGATCAACCACGCCGCCACATCGGCTAAGACGCTGGCGGGCGTGGGATCCGTCATGGCAAGGGAAGGGGACAGCCGCTCAACGAGCCGGCAGTGCCTGCGGCGCGAGGTAGTAGGGAAGGCCCGGGCGCAGAGCCGGGAGCATGCCTGGAGCCAGTTCGATCTTCACTGTCTTGGTGGCTGCCCCGGTTTTGGCGGAGGCGCCGGCAAGGATGTCAAAGAAGCTGGTTTCCTGGCGATACTTGACCACGCCGGCCGTGGCAGCTCCACCGAGCTCGCGCGCCACGGCGTAGGCATCTTCGACGTAGCCGATCTGGTCCACCAAGCCCGCTTCCAGCGCTTCCCGTCCAGTGAGCACCCGGCCGTCGGCCACACCGTTGCGCAGCACGTCTTTCGGCACCTTGCGCGCTTCGGAGACGATGCCCAGAAAGCGCTCATACATCTGGCTGACGAGATTTTGGATGTAAGCTTTTTCGTCCTCGCGCATGGGCCGCGCGCCGCTCAAGGAGTCCTTGAAAGCGCCGCTGACAAAGGTGTTCGCCTGCAGGCCCACTTTGTCGAATAACTGGCTGTAATTGAGCGTGTCAATGATGACTCCGATGCTGCCGGTGAGTGTCGTTTCGGTGGCCACCACCTTGTTGGCGCCACAGGCGATGTAGTAGCCCCCGGAGGCCGCCATCGAGTCCATGAACACCACGACGGGTTTTTTGGCGGCGGTTTCCTTCACGGCGGCGTAGAGCGTGTCCGAGGCCGTGACTTCTCCGCCGGGGGAGTTTACCCGCAGCACCACCGCCTTCACGTGCGCGTCCTCGCGCGCCTGCTCGAGCTGGCGCTTGATGGTCTCCACCGAGGACAGGCCGATGCTGAGCAAACCGGGCTCGCCCACGGAGGAGATGATGCCATCCAGATCGATGCGAACGATCTTGCCCGCGCCGCTGCCTGCCTGTTCGCTGACTTCTCCCAGGCGTGGTTTTGGCCGCGCGCCGATCCCGGATGCCAGCACTCCGGAGCCGCTCAAACCAGCGGAGAATTGCAGCAGGTTGACAAACAAACTTGCCAGCAGCGCCATGATCAGCAGCGCCAGCAGGCATCCAAAGGTGCGTTGTTTCATGAAGGGCGAGCTTAAGCTGGGAAAGCAGGCTGGCAAGGACGGCCTCAACGCCGCCGCGTTTGCCGCCTGCGGCTCCAAAAAGCGATTGACTTTGCCGGGCCGGGCCAAACAGTACCTCATGGCCGAACGCTTTCGCCGTCATTTGCCTCTCCTGCTCGCCTGGCTGGCGTTGCTGGGCGGGCAGGTGTATGGCCTGCAGCGCGGGTATCTCTGCGACTGCAGCGGCGTTGCAAAATTGACAACGGCGGACCATTGCCATGGGCCACATTCGAATGATTGCCACACGGAGCCGGAGCCTCAGGAGCCCTGCCACGATGCCGGTGATCACGCCCTAGGCGATGCCGTTTCTCATGATGCGGCTGTTGAAAGCCTGCACGCGGGCCAGTCTGCGCCTGCCTTGGTGCCGGCTCCGCCTTTGCCAGCGTTTCTGACGTTTGACGAGTGGCTGCTGGCGGCTCCGCTGGTCATCGAGCTGCAAGACGACAACAAACCGCCTCCCTGGCTCGGCGAAAGCGGGCGACGGGCGTGGCCAGCGCTGTTGTCTCGTGTGATCTCGCTGAGGATTTGAAGACGGCGTCACAGCCCGCCTTCCCACGTTGGATGGCTGGGTGGTTGTGATGTTTTTCGCCACGCATGGTGCGGTTCGTCCGCGTGTGGCTTGATCAGTCTTCTCCGCTAGCGCCATGAAACGATTTTCTTTGATTCTTCTGCTGTCTGCCGGCTTCAACCAAGCGGCGGCGTTTACCCTCACGTTGAACGACGTGCCTTCGCGGGTGCGCGCTCACCACCCGTCACTCAAGGCCGCCCGCCTCGCCATTGAAGAAGCGCGCGGCCGCCAGCTCGGCGCGGGCCGGCTGGCCAATCCAACACTTGGTGTCGACTGGCGCTCAGAGAGCGCGGTCAGCCCGGTGACGGGTCAATTCTCTTTCGATCAGGCTTTCCCGCTGACGCGCCGGTTGTCGCTCGAAAAACAGCTCACCAGCCAGTTGGTGGCGGCGGCTGAGTTGGAAGTGCGTGATGTGGAGCGCCGGTTCGTCAATGAGGCGCGGACCGTTGCGGTGGAGTTGCTGGCATTGGATCAGCAAAGGGCATTGCGCGCGCAGCAGGGCGAGCTGGCCGGCAAGCTGGCCGAGTTCGTCAAAGGGCGCGCCGACAAAGGCGAGCTGTCGCCGTTGGATGCCGCGCAGGTGCAGTTTGACGCCGAACGCTTCGTCGTGGAGGGCAAAAAGCTGGCCGCCCAGCGGGCCTCCTTGTTGGGGCGGTTGAAGCCGATGCTTGGACTCGCGCCGGGGGACTCGCTCCAGCTCAGCGGCAGCCTGCCTGCACTCACGATTCCTGCCGCCGGGGCTTGGGATCAGCGTTCCGATTATCAACTCGCGCAGGCTCGTCAGCACGCGGCGCGCACCGAGGCGGAACTGGCCCGCGCCAACCGGCTGCAGGATGTGAGCGTCGGTTTGGTTGGTGGTCCTGAACGACAGGCGGTCAATGAAAGTGTTCAGCGCACTGGCTTCATCGGCTTTCGAGTTTCGATTCCCCTGCCGCTCTGGAATCGCAACCAAGGCGAGATTGCAGAAAAGAACGCCACCGTCGAGCGCCAGCGATTGGAGGTTGAGGCGCTCGGCCAGCAGATCGCCGGCGAGGCCGACACAGCGCGCCGTGAGATGCAAGCGCATGCCGACCTGGCGCGGGAGACTCGCGACCGCCTGCTGCCGCTCGCGGTTGAGCAAACCCAAAACCTCGAGAAGGCCTACCAGTCCGGTCAGGCTGATTTGCTCACCCTGCTGAGGGCTCGCGATCAGCGTCTGCAACTCGAGGCCGCCGCCTTGGATGCCGTGCGTGATTTTCACCTCGCCCGCATCCGCTACGAAACCGCCATCGGAGCCAGCCTGCCATGAAGAACCAGCTTTGTTTTTTTCTGTTCCTTGCCGCCGCTTTGCACGCTGCTGACAACACCAGCGAAGGCCTCGTCATCCTGGATGAAACGGGTGTGCAAAACCTCCGCCTCGAGACCGTCGAAGCGGAGGAAACCGACTTCGAATCCACGGTCTTCGCTCTCGGTCGCATTCAAGCTCTGCCGGATCGCGTCGCGGCGGTGAGCAGCCGCATTTCCGGCCGCATCATCGCGTTGAATGTGATTCCCGGGGAGCTGGTGAAGGCAGGTGACGAGGTGGCAAAAGTGGAGAGCCGCCAGCCTGGCGACCCGCCGCCGGTCATCGCGTTGAAAGCGCCGATTGCCGGTCTTGTGACTCAGGTTGAGCTCCGTCTCGGCGATCCCGTCGAACCAGAGCGCAGTGTGATGGAGATTACCGACTTGAGCGAAGTGTATGCTGTCGCCCGTGTGCCCGAGCAGTTGGCTGGCCGTTTGCAGCCCGGCACTACGGCGCACATTCAAGTCGCCGCGCTGCCGGACAAGACCTTTGAGGGCAAGCTGCTGCGTTTCGGCACCACGGCCGACCGGCAAAGCGGCACCATTGACACCCTCTTTCACCTGTTGGAAACCGGAGGGCAACTGCGCGCTGACATGCGCGCTGAGTTCAGCATCGTGCTCAGCCGGCGTGAAGGTGTCATCAGCGTGCCGCGCGCCGCCTTGCAGGGCGAGGGCGGCAACCGCTTCGTCTATGTCAAAGACTTCGAACTGCCGAACGCCTTTTTGAAGACACCAGTCACCGTTGGCGAAATCAACGATCGCCATGTCGAAATCCTCAGCGGCCTGCTGCCTGCTGATGAAGTGGTGACACGTGGCGCTTACTCGCTTTCCTTCGCGGGCGCAGGCAGTGTGTCGCTCAAGGAGGCGCTCGATGCTGCGCACGGCCATGAGCATGCCGAGGATGGCAGCGAACTCACTTCTGGGCAGCAGGCGGGGCATGATGATCATGAACACGGCCACGAGCACAGCGAGGAAGGCGTCAGCGTGTGGTGGAAATATGCCGCGATTGCGCTGGCGCTGCTGCTCGTCGTGGCCCTGCTCACTCGCAAAAGCATTCGTCATGACGAGCACGACTCTGACGACGCCAACAAGGGGGCGGTGTAGGCCATGCTCAATCGCATGATCCAATGGGCGCTCGCCAATCGCGCCTTTGTCATCGCCACGTCGCTCTTGCTGATGGCGGCCGGATTGAAAACGGTCACCGAGCTGCCCGTCGAGGTTCTTCCCGATCTCACCAAGCCCACCGTTGTCGTGCTCACGGAAGCGCCCGGACTCGCGCCAGAGGAGGTGGAGACGCGGGTCACCCAGCCGCTTGAAAGCGCGTTGATGGGCGTGACGGGGCTCACCCGGTTGCGATCGAACTCCGATGTGGCGCTGTCTTTGGTGTATGCCGAGTTTGGCTGGGACGCGGACATTTATCAGGCGCGCGTGCTGGTGCAGGAGCGGCTGCAAAGTGTGCGCGGCCAGCTCCCTGACGGCGTCCAGCCCTTCATGACGCCTGTGGCTTCGTTGATGGGGGAAATCCTTCTCGTTGGCGTGCGGTCCACCATCAAGGAAGGCGAGCCCGGTTACCTGCCTCCGCGCGAAGTGCGCACCCTGGCGGACTGGACCATTCGCCGCCGCCTGCAAGGCATCCCTGGCATTGCCGAAATCCTCAACATGGGTGGCGGCGTCAAGCGTGTCGAGATCCAGCCCGACCCCTACAAGATGCAGGCGAACGGGGTCACGCTGGCCGAGCTTGAGGAGGCCGCGCGCGAGGCCGCCAACACCACCACAGGCGGCTTCATCAATTCCGGTCCCACCGAGATCATGGTGCGCAACTTGGCCATGACCGTGAACCTCGATGACATCGCGCGTGTGCCCGTCAAGAAGGTCAATGATCGTCCCATTTCGATCGGTGATGTTGCCAGCGTGGTCTGGAGTGTTGAGCCCATGCGCGGTGACGCCTCGGTCAGCCGCGCGCCGGAGAAGACTCCGACTTACGGTGTCATCATGTCTGTCACCAAGGCGCCAGGTTTTGACACGCGCCGGCTCACCGAGGTGGTGCGTTCCGCGCTCGATGAATTGCAGCCGGCGTTTCCGCCCGGGGTTGAAACCACGCTGCTTTTCCAGCAAAAGGATTTCATCGACAATGCCATCGGCAACCTCAGCGAGGCGATCCGCGACGGCGCGGTCATGGTTGTCCTGGTGCTGTTTCTGTTCCTGCTGAATTTCCGCACCACCTTCATCACGCTGATGGCGATGCCGCTGTCGTTCGCCATCACGCTGCTGGTCTTCAAGGGCCTCGGCATCAGTGTGAACAGCATGACGCTGGGCGGTCTCGCGGTTGCCATTGGCATGGTCGTCGATGACGCCATCGTCGATGTGGAGAACGTCTTCCGCCGTCTCAAAGAAAACGCGGCCCTGTCAGCGCCGCAGCCGCGCCTGCAAGTCATCGCGCGTGCTTCCGGCGAGGTGCGCAACTCCATTCTCTACGCCACCGCGCTCATCATCCTGGTGTTTCTGCCGCTGCTCGGTTTGACCGGCGTCGAGGGCAAGCTGTTTGCTCCCATTGCCATCGCCACCATGGTCTCGATGATCGCTTCGTTTGTCGTCTCGCTGACGGCGATCCCCGTGCTCTGCTCGCTGTTGTTGAATCCGAAAGAAGGGCGCGAGCACAAGGACGGGCCGCTCACGCGCGCCATGAAAGGCCTCCTGGAGCGCACGCTCCTGCGTTTCGCGCTGAGCCAGCCAGTGCTGGTTCTGGTGGCGGCGTTGTTGCTGCTGGCGGCGGCTCTTTCGCTCTACCCGCGGATGAGCCAGGACTTTTTGCCGAAGTTCCGTGAGGAGACGGCTCTCGTCGCCGCCACCGCCGCGCCGGGCACGTCACTGGATGAGATGAACCGCATCTCCGATGTGCTCGAGCAACAAATTCTCAGTGTCGAGGGCGTGGCCAAAGTGGGCCGGCGGGTGGGGCGTGCCGAGCGTGGCGATCATGTCGTGCCGGTGAGCAGCGTCGAATTTGATGTGGATTTCCGTCAAGCGGAAGGCAACGAGAAGCAGGGGCGCAGCCGCAAAGAGATCGTTGATGAATTGAACGCCAGGCTCAAGAGCGTGCCCGGCGTCTTCTCCGTCGTCAGCGGTCCGCTGGCCGACCGCATCGGCCACATGATGAGCGGTGTGGCGGCGCCGGTGGCGGTGAAGATTTTCGGGCCTGACCTCGATGCGCTGCGCCAGCTCGGCATCCAAGTGCAAAAAATCGCGCAAAGCATTCCCGGCTTTGAGGATTGCAAACTCGATCAGACTTCGAGCATTCCGCAGCTCCGAATCGAAGCGGATCGCGCGCGTGCCCAGGCGTACGGCACGGCCCCAGGCAATCTCAACGTCCAGCTCTCGGCGTTGCTCGGCGGCAAAGAAGTGGCTGAGCTGCGCGAGGGCCAGCGCGTGATTGATCTCGTGCTCCGTCTGCCGGAAGAGCTGCGCGACTCGCCGGAAAAGATCGCCAGTTTGCTGGTGGAAACGGAGGATGGCCAGCGTGTGCCGCTTTCGTTGATCGCGGATGTGCGGGAGGCGCGCGGTCCCAATGTCATCTTTCGCGAGGGCGGCCAGCGCCGCTTCGCGCTCGCCATCAAGCCAAGCGTGACGGATGTGACCAATCTCGTGCAGCGTTTGCGTGATGATGTGGCGGCCCAGGTGAGCCTGCCTGAGGGGTATTTCATCAGCTATGAGGGCGAGTTTCAGGCGCAGCAGGAGGCCACGCGGCGCATCGCGCTTTTCTCCGCCATTGTGTTCGTTGTCATCTTCCTGATGCTTTTCGGCTACTTCCGCAGCGCCTCGCTGGCGGCGCAGGTGCTGGTGAACATTCCGCTCGCCCTCATGGGCGGACTGGCTTTCACCTGGTTCAAACTCGACAACATCAGCATTGCCACCCTCGTTGGGTTCATCGCCGTCGGTGGTGTGGCCGCGCGCAACGGCATCATGATGGTCAGCCATTACTTGCATCTGATGCGGCATGAGGGCGAGGGCTTCACCCGCCGCATGATCACACGCGGCACGCTGGAGCGGCTCGTGCCCGTGTTGATGACCGCGCTCAGCGCCGGCATCGGCCTGATCCCGCTGGTGCTGGCCGCCGATCAGCCTGGCAAGGAGATATTGCATCCCGTCGCCGTCGTCATCGTCGGCGGCCTCGTTTCCTCCACCCTGCTCGACATGGCCGTCACGCCCGCGATGTTCTGGCTGTTCGGCCGCAAGGCCGCTCAGCGCGCCATCGAGCGTGGCGCGGCCGCGTCACATTGAATGAATTTCCGATGCGTTTTTTGATCCAAAGATCACGCGCAAAGGCCAAACCCAAACCCGCAAGCAAACCGAACCAACCCATGAAAAACAAACTGCTCACCGCCGTCCTCAGCCTCCTCACCGTCTGCGCGCTCAACGCCGCTGACAAACATGATCACAAGCACGAGCACGGCAAAGCCGGTCCCACCGGCGGCCGCCTCATCACCGAAGTCGAGCCACATGTCGAGTTTTTCGTCAACGAAGACAACAAGGTCGAGCTGCGCTTTGTGAATGATGATAACAAGGTCATCGCGCCTGCCGGCCAGGTCATCACGGTCACCCTCGGCGACCGCCGGGCGCCCACCCAACTGCGCTTTGCCAAGGACGGCGACAAGCTCGTCAGCAATCAGGCCATTCCTGCGGGCAACAATCATCCCACCGTCGTGCAGATTCGCGAGAAGGAAGGCGCCAAGCCCGTGAACGAAAAATTCACCCTCAACCTCGATGCCTGCCCCACTTGCAAGTACAAGGAGTATGCCTGCACTTGCGAGCATTGATGACGCGCCGACAAAAAGCCCATCGGGAGCTGGCTTCCGATGGGCTTCGCGCCACCCGTCACAGGCTGAAAGCCTGTGATACTGAACTCAGGCAGGATGCACGAGCTACCGGCAGGCTGGAAGCCTATGCTACTGCCGCGCCTGCATCCAGAACCGTCCTGCGCCGCGCTCATTCACGTAGCTGCCCGTCGCCATGCCCTGCGTTTGCAACAGCACGCCCGTGAACGCCTGCTTCACCCCGCGCGACGAGTCTTGGTAAGAACCGCTCACCAAGCCCGTCTTCGTATTCACCTTCAGTGTTAGCTCGTCGGGACCGAAGTAGAGAATCTGGTTCGCAACCGTCCAGGTAGCGGCGCGGTCGAGCGTGGTTAAGGAGACCCCCGGCGCGGACGAAAGGTCCGGCCCGGCCAGCCGCACCCACACATTGAACCAGTCATCAGTCAGTCCCGCCCAGGCCCGCGCTCCCTTGGCCGGCGCCGCGTAACGGCTGCCCACCACCTGCCGATCCACCTCCACCCGGCCCGGATACAACGGCGACTTCGGCGTCGCTCCCGCCTGCTTCACCCAGCGCCACACCCCGTCCACATCGCTCACCCCCGCGACCTCGCGGAACACCGCCTTGCCCGCCAGGAATCCGCGCGCCGGGTTGCCATACAACCCGCGATGCAGGCTCCACTCGCCGCTGCGCGACACATGCCCGGCAAAGGTCGTCTTCGTCCCGTCCGCCAGCGTCAGCGCCCCGGTGCAAACACCCAGGCCGCTCACCTTCAACAGCCCGTGACCGTCGCCGCCCGGCTCCTGCGCCACGTCCACCCCCTCCGGCGCGGGCAGCGCCACCGTGTAGGCTCCCTCCTGCGGCGCGCGGTTGGCGTTGGAATAGGACGGCAGCCGTTGCGCATCCAGCGCGTAGGAGACATCAGCGGCGGTCACCGTGCCGGTGATCTGATAACCATCCGCCGTGCCCGTGGCCAGATGCAATTGCAGCGTGACTACCACGGGCGGCAGCGCGCCGCGGTCGATCTCAACCTCCGCGCTGCCATCGGAGGCAAAAGCGCCGCGCAGCGTGTGGCGGACGCCCGCGATCCAAAGCTGCCCGGTGAAGCTCCCGGAGGCGGTCACTTTCAGGTTTTCGAGACCCCCGCCTGCCGTTCCGTCCTCCGCCAGCACACCGTGGTAAACACCCGCCGCCACCGAGCCAAAACCCTGCACATCGAGTTCCGGCGGCCCGGGCGGAGTGTCCGGCGCGGTCACTTCCGCCACGGCTCCGGCGGACTCGCTGCCGGGATAGGGGAAATCCGTCCCCGGCAGCAGGCGCAGCGCGCCGCTGCCCGGCCCGGAAACGAACACCCCGCGGCGGCAGCGGCTGTTCCTTTGTGATGGCTGGAACATAATCGCGGAAAAAGATGCCATGCATCAAACTTTGACCGAACTTGGAACCCAGGCAGTTGGCATCAAATTCTGACAATGAACGGGATGAATTGTCTGGATAACATCCTGTAAATCCTCCAGCAATCCTGCTCATCCTGTCAAAAGCACTGCCGCTCGCTCATTCCCCGCGCATCTGCTTGGACGCCGGCACTTCCTCGGCAAAACCTGCCTTGGTGCGGCGCAGTTCGGCCAGCAGGGTTTCGCGCAGGCGCTCCAGGGTTTCCTGGTGCGCGGATTCGCCGGCCAGGTTGGCCAACTCCTCCGGGTCCGTTTGCAGATCGTAGAGTTCCTCCGTTTCCCCCTTCTTCAAGTAGCGGATGTACTTCCAGCGGCCGTCATTGATCGCGGTGTAAAAGGGCACGTTGTTGTGCACCGCATGCGCGGGGTCCTCGCGCAGGGTCTTCTCCACATCGCTGCCGTAGTAATGCCCGGTGTGCTCATACAGGCAGGGCTGGATGTCGGCCGCGGCGACTTCCGGCTGCCGCAGCAGCGGAGTCAGGTCGCGCCCGTGCATCTCCCACGGCTGCTCGATGCCCGCCATCGCAAAAAACGTGCTCACCAAGTCCACGCCGTGCACCGGTTGCGGGCAGGCCTTGCCCTGCGGGAAACGCGACGGCATGGAAACCACCATCGGCGAGCGGTAGGTGGCGTCCCAGGGCCCGAGCTTCATGCGAAAGCCATGCTCGCCCATGCCAAAGCCCTGGTCCGCGGTGAAGACAATCAATGTGTTCTCCCATTCCCCGCTTTCCTTCAATGCGGCGATGACCCGGCCGATGCCTTCATCGAGCGCTTCCACGCAGTCGTTGGACTGATGCACGAAGTTCTCGAAGCTGCGCCCGCTTTTGCTGATCTCCTCGTCGCCAAAAGCCGCGCCGCTTTTGCCGGCGTAGGCCTTGCCATCCGGGCCTTTCACCCAGGCCTGCGTCTTCTCGAGGTAGTCCGGTTTGCCTGGACGCGGGCCGAAGAGGTCGGCCGGGTAGGGCACCTCGTCGTTCTTGTGTTTGCCCTTGTGGCGATCCGCCGGCGTGGTGGGGCCGTGAATGGCGCCGTAGCAGAGCCAGAGGAACCAGGGCTTGTCCGCGTCGCGTTTTTTGCCTTTGAGGAAATCAATGGCCCAATCGCTGTATTTGTCCGTGGAGTAGCCCGGCTCCTCGCGCTTCACGCCGTCCTCATAGACAATTTGGTTGTAGAAGTAGCTGCCGGCGTTCTCCGGATGCAACGGCCGGTTCCACACGATCTGGTGGTCCCAGTCGCGGCCCCAGCCCGCGTCGGTGCCGGTGTGCCACTTGCCGATCTGCACCGTCTGGTAGCCGTGCTGGCGGAACACCTTCGGCCAGTACTGGCACTGCTCCGGGTCATAGACGCAGCCCGGGTACTTGCCCTCCATGCGCAGCGACTCGATGCCGTGCGGATGTTTTCCGGTCAAAAGAGATGCGCGCGAAGGCATGCACCAGGAGCCCATGTAGGCGTAGTTGAAACGGATGCCCGTGCGCGCCAGCGCGTCGATGTTCGGCGTGCTCACGCCTGGCAGCGCCTCCGGGTAGCAGGACACCGTCTTGTAAGACTGGTCGTCGCTGAACAGGAACAGGATGTTGGGACGTTTCTTTTCCTCGGCGTTGGCAAAAGACAACCCAGCCAGCAGCAAACACAAAACACGCTTCATGGTGTTTACCAAACGCGCCATGGCAGCACGTCCTGCAATCAAATCCGCGGCTTATTTCATTCCCACGGCTGCCCAGATCGTCGTGCCCAGGGTCACCAGCAGGGTCAGCAAAAAGCAGCGATAGCCCAGGCCCAGGTAGCGGAACTTTTTCCGGCTGAGCACCTGGCCCATTTGATAAATGTCACGCACCATCGCCTCATACACCGCGCGATCCTGCTCGATCAGCCGCATCATGGTTTGAAGGTACTCGCGCTCATCCAAGGCGGTGAAGTGGCCGAAAAAGAGCGGGTTGAAGGACAGCGCGCTGCTCTTGGGCGGCAGGCTGCGCGGGATCAGAGCCAGAGCCGCGAACACGCCGCAGAGCAGGGAGCCGCATCCCAGGCAAAGCAGGGGAGTCATCATGCGTCCCTCTGCCCACTGCCCCAACACCAGGGAGGTCGTGACCACCGAGGCCCCAATCAAAAAGCTGGCCTTTTGGTCGGCCATCGAACTGAGCATCACATGATGCTGCTGGGCGCTGCGCAGCATGTTGATGATGCTGACCGCCGTCGGCGGCGGCAGATCAGCGTGAAGGATGGTGTCATTAAGCATCATCGGCGGCAGTTTTTGTACACCATTTGTTGGCCAGCCTGCAAGGTTTCGTGTGGCGGTGTGAGGTTGGTTCGAGGTTTGGAGTTTTTGCTCGAATTGAGCGGCTTTTTGCTTGGATGCCTTCGCCGCTGGCGTATTTGCCCTAAAATGCCCAATTTTCAGAGTGATGATGGCCAAGATTGCATGAGTTTGGCCAAAAAAGACGCATTTTTAACTTGATGATTGCCTCAAATGGACGACCTTTGCATCCCAAATCGCAATTTTTGAAGCGACCCAGCCTATGAACCCTCCACCCATGGACGGCGCCCAAGCGCTCATCAAAACCCTGGCCGATCTCGGCATCGAATACGTCTTCGGTTATTCCGGCGGCGCGGCGCTGCCGATCTTTGACGCTCTCGAAACCGTCAAAACGAACATGAAGTTCGTCCTTGTCCGCCACGAACAGGGGGCCGTGCACATGGCCGACGGTTACGCCCGCGCCACGGGCAAACCCGCCGTCGTCCTCGTCACTTCCGGTCCCGGCGCTGGCAACACCATCACCGGCCTGATGACCGCGCAGATGGACAGCGTGCCGATGATCGTCCTCTGCGGCCAGACCGTCTCCTGGATGCTTGGCAAGGACGCCTTTCAGGAGGCCGACATCTTCAACATCACCCAGCCCGTGGTGAAGCACAATTTCCTGATCAAGGAGACCAACTCCCTGCCGCGCGTCGCCAAGGAGGCCTATCACATCGCCACCACCGGCCGCCCTGGCCCGGTTTTGATGGATATTCCGAAGGACGTCAGCCAGGCGCCTTTCACCGGTACTTTTGACGAACCCATCGACCTGCCCGGTTACGACCCGAGCGTCTCGTTCAAAATCGATCAAGCAGGCGTTAAAGAAGCCGCGCGCTTGCTTTCGCAAGCCCGTCGTCCGGTGATCCTCGCCGGCCAGGGCGCCATGATTGCCCGCGCGGACAAGGAACTGCTCACCCTGGCGGAAACCCTCGGCTGCCCGGTCACCACCACCCTCCTGGGCAAGGGCGTCTTCCCCGAGACGCACCCGCTCGCCCTCGGCATGCTCGGCATGCACGGCACCGCCTACGCCAACAAGGCCATCTGCGAGGCCGACCTCATTTTGAACGTCGGCTCCCGTTTTGATGACCGCATCATCGGCAAGCCCGCCATGTTCGGCCGCAACGCCCGGCTCATTCACATCGACATCGACGCCGCCGAGCACAACAAGATGATCCAGGTCGATGTCGCCATCTGCGGCGATGCCAAGGCCGCGCTCAGCGACCTCCTCCCGCTTATCGAAAAATTGCCCACGGATGACTGGCTCGCCCACCTCGACGGCTACAAGAAGAAGTACCCGCTGGGTTACAAAAAGCAGGGCGGCCTGCGCATGCAGCAGGTCATCGACGAGCTTTACCAACTCACCGGCGGCAAAGCCATCGTCTCCACCGACGTCGGCCAGCACCAGATGTGGGCCGCGCAGTTCTACAAGTGCGACGCCTCCTACCTCTGGCTCAGCTCCGGCGGCGCCGGCACCATGGGCTTCGGATTTCCCGCCGCCATTGGCGCCGCCTTCGCCTGTCCGGACAAAACCGTTGTTTCCATCTCTGGTGATGGCGGCTTTCAGATGACGCTGTTTGAACTGGCCACCGCCGCCATTCATAAGCTGCCGCTCAAGATCATCGTCCTCAACAACAGCTACCTCGGCATGGTCCGCCAGTGGCAGGAGCTGTTCTTCGACAATCGCGAAAGCGGCGTCGATCTGCTCGGCAACCCCGACTTCGTCAAGCTTGGCGAAGCC
>CAZKMS010000074.1:0-26531 GCA_964553805.1 uncultured Verrucomicrobiaceae bacterium | reverse complement strand
TGAAGTTGAGGCAGGCGTAAAGGGTGGTGGTCTTGCCGGAGCCGGTGGGGCCGGTCACCAGCACAATGCCGTCCGGCAGGGTGATGAGTTTTTCGAAGGTGGCCTGGTCGTCGGAGAGGAAACCGAGGTCGGAGAGGCCGAGCTGGAGGCTGCTCTTGTCGAGCACACGCATGACGACGGATTCGCCGTTGTTGGTGGGGATGATGGAGACGCGGAGGTCAAGCTGCTTGTCGCCGAATTGCATCTGAATGCGCCCGTCCTGGGGCACGCGCTTTTCGTCAATGCTCATGGTGCCGGTCATGATCTTGACGCGGCTGATGATGGCGGCCAGCAGGCGCTTCGGGTGATGCTCCACGTCGTGCAGCACGCCGTCAATGCGGTAGCGGACACGCACGTCCTTCTCCAGCGGCTCGATATGAATGTCGGAGGCGCGGTTTTTGAAGGCCTCCATCAGCATGTTGGTGCAGAGCTTGATGATGGGGGCGTCGTCGCCAGCGGCGGAGGCGCCGCCGATTTTGAGGCCGTCCCCGCCCATCACGGCTTCGTTGCCGTAAATGTTGGCCATCAGGGTCTTGATGAGCGCGGGCGTGGAGCAGAAAAACTCGATGTCCGGCTGCAGCACGTGGGGCAGGGCATCGAGGGTCTCGAAGTCGTAAGGATCCGCGACCACGACCTGCAACGTGCCGCCGTCCGAGCCAATGGGGGCGACCTTGTATTTCAACGCCACATCGACCGGCACCAGTTCCTTCAGGCCCTGATGCGGTGTGTAGCCGTGCAGGTCCACGTATTCCATGCCGGAATTGACCGCCACCGTTTGCGCCACCTGCTCGTCTCCGATCGCGCCGGTCTTGATGAGAAAGGCGATGACGGACTCGTTGGGCTTCTTGTTGGTCTGAGCCTGGGCTGCGTCACGTTCTTCGATGAGGCCGGCTTCCTGGAGCAGTTCGAGGAGATACTCTTCGTTGGAATACATGCGGTGAAATGGGGGTCTTGAAACGGTGAAAAGGGCGGGCCGAACGTTTTTGGCGTGAATTAAGAGGGGCGAAATTACCGTGAAGGCACTTCTGCTGTCAATGATTCTGGCCGATTCGGGCGGAATTGTTGCGTTGCGCGCGTGATTTTGGTGCGATTTCAGCGGAAATGCGTCCCTGGCAGTCGTGCATGCGCATGCACGAAATGGGTTTGCCGCATCGTTGGTTTTGAGGAAAGAACTTCCGCCCATGCCCAAACCGCCCCCAGAACCTGCCCGCCAGTCCTACGTCGGAGCCTGGATCGCGACGCTGCTGTTGATTGTCGCGTTCGTCTTTGGCCTGCTTTTGTTTCCGCCGTACTTTGACGATGTGCCAGATCTGGGCGAGCCGCCAGCCACGCAGCTCTTTTTGGGGCGCTTCCATCCCATTCTCGTGCACCTGCCGGCTGGCATCTTGATCTTTGTGTGCGCGCTCGAACTGCTTTGTTTGCGCCGCAAGATGGAGGAAAAATATGGGGCGGCTGCCTTTTTGGCGCTCTGGATGGCGTCCGCGGGATCGGTAATGGCGGTGATTGCCGGCATTTTACTCTCGCGCGAAGGTGGCTACGGGCGTGGCACGATGAACTTGCACCAGGGGCTGGCCATCATCGGCACGGCAGGCATTCTGCTCGGGCTGGTGATGCGCTTGACTGGCATGGCCACGGCGAACCGCGGTTTGGTGGATGGCTACCGTGCGGTGTTGTTTTTCTCTTTCGGCCTGATGGGCATCGGCGCGCATTTCGGCGCCAACATGACGCACGGCAACACCTACCTCACCAAGTACGCGCCACCGGAAATGGCGGAGAAAATCACCGGCATGGAGAAATGGATGCTGTCACTGGTGGAGAAACCCAAGATGGAGGCCCCGGCCCCAGTTCCGGCGCCCGCCCCTCAAGCCGCGCCAAATCCGGCCCCGGCGGCCGCTCCGGTGGCGGCGGGTGCCGTGCCGCTGCCAGCTCCGGCTGGCGCGGGGGCGGCAGTGACCACCGCCAAGGGAGCCGTGGTGCCTGGAGGCGATGGCAAGCTCGTGTTCGAGCATTTGATCCTCCCCCTGCTGGAACAGAAGTGCAATAGCTGTCACAACGAGGATAAATCCAAGGGCGGCTTGCGTATGGACAGCTATGATCTGACGATGCAAGGTGGTGATTCGGGTGACAATGTCATTCCCGGCAAACCCGATGACAGCCTGACCATCCAACGCATCATGCTGCCAGAAGACGATGACGAACACATGCCGCCGGAGGGCAAGGACCAACTGACCCCGGCGGAAGTCGAGTTGTTGCGCTGGTGGATCGAACAAGGAGCCTCCAATACCATGACCGTGAACGACACCCCATTCCCCGAAGCCGCCAAGACCCTCGTTGAGGAGCTGCTGGCCAAACCCACTGCCATGCGCGAATCCGCGGCACAGCCAGCGCCAGCGTTTGCTGCCACAGCGGGCCATTGGCTGAAAATCGCGGCGGTCGTCGCCCTCACCTCCGCCGTCAACGCTGCCGATGAGGCCAAAGGGCCGCCGCCCGCGCTGCAGGAGGCTGTCAAAAAGGTGGAAGCCGCTGGTGCTTCGCTGTTGCCGGTTGCGGCAGGCTCCACCAGCTACCGTTTCACCGCGCTCAATGTCGCCAAGGAATTTGGTGACGCGGGCCTGGATGCCCTGGCGCCGGTGGCGGAAAACATCGTCGCCCTCGACCTTGCCCGCACCCAAGTCAGCGACGCGGGTTTGGCCAAGGTCGCCGCCATGACGCAACTCAAGGAATTGCGGCTCGACAACACCGGCATCAGCGATGCCGGCCTCGACCACCTGGCAGGCCTGTCCCAGCTCGAGTACCTCAATCTCTACGGCAGCAAAGTCACCGACGGCGGCATTCAGAAACTGGCTGGTTTGAAGAGCTTGAAAGCCCTCTACGTCTGGCAAACCGGCGTCACCAAGGCCGGGGTGGCGCAACTGCGCGGCAAAGCGCCGCAGCTTTACGTCAACAATGGCTGGACCGCCGAGGACGACGCCAAACCGGTTGCCGCCGCGGCTCAGCCTGAGGCCAAGCCCGCGGAAAAAGCGCCCGTGCCTGCTGCCGCGCTTGACCCGAAGGCGCTGGCCGGGCTGGTCATTTACAAGGACGTGGTGGCGCCGATCCTGGCCGCCAAATGCCAGGCCTGCCATGGCGAGGAAAAGGCCAAGGGCAAACTCAAGATGCACACCTTTGCCGACCTGCTCAAAGGCGGCAGCGAGGGCGACGTCAACGTCATCGCCGGCAAGGCCGCCGACAGTTTGATGATGCAGCGCATCGCCCTGCCAGTCGATGACGACGAGCACATGCCGCCAGAGGATGAGGACCAGCTCACCAAGGAAGAGGTGGCCCTGCTCACGTGGTGGATCAACGAAGGCGCCTCCGAGACCCAGACGATCGAAAAAGCGAAACGCAGCGCGGAGATCGACGGCGCTTTGGCCGTGGTGTTGAAGGGCAAGGCCGCGCCGGCTGCCGCCGTGGCCGCCAAAGCCGAGCCGAAACCAGTTACTCCGACGAAACCCGCGCCCGCTGCCAAACCCGCCGCCGCTCCGGCAGCGGCTGGACTCGATCCCGCCAAGGCCGGGAAAGCCATCGTCTATAATGACATCATCGCTCCCATCCTGGCCGAGAAATGCCAGTCCTGCCACGGCGAGGAAAAGAGCAAGGGCAAGCTCAAGCTGCACACCTTTGCCGACATCCAACGCGGTGGCAGCGAGGGCGACGCGAACCTTGTGCCCGGCAAGTCCGGCGACAGCCTGCTCATCCAGCGCATCCTGCTGCCCGCCGATGACGACGAGCACATGCCGCCGGAGGACGAGCCGCAGATCACGCCCGAGGAACTGGCTTTGCTGAAGTGGTGGATCGACAACGGCGCCTCCGAAAGCGAGACCGTGGCTGCCGCCAAAAAGACACCGGAAATCGAGGGCCTGCTCGCCGTCGTGCTCACCCGCACACCGGCCAAGCCTGCCGAGGTCGTCAAAAAAGAGGAAAAACCCAAGCCCGCCGCGATGAGCGAGGCGCAGAAGAAGCAGGTGGCTGAGATCAGCGCGAAGTTGCAGGGCCTCAACGCCACTCTGATGCCCCTGGCCCAGGACACCGAGCAGCTCCGCCTCAGCGTCATCAACGCTGCGGACAAATTCGGCGACAAGGAACTCGCCTTGCTCGCGCCGATCGCGGACCAAATCCTCTGGCTCGATCTCGCCCGCAGCCAGATCACCGACGCCGGGCTCGACACCATTGCCCAGATGCCGTACCTGGAGCGCCTGCACCTGGAAAACACCAAGGTCGGCGACGCCGGCATCGCCAAGCTCGGCACACTGCCCGCGCTGGCGTACTTGAACCTTTATGGCACCAAAGTCACCGATGGCGGCATCGCCAAACTGGCCGGAGCCAAGTCCTTGCAAAAGCTCTTCGTCTGGCAAACCGGCGTGACGCAAGCCGGGGCTAAGACCTTGGAAGGCAAAGTGCCGGGATTGATTGTCAACGTCGGTCTGAGCGAGGCGGAGATCGCCAAACTCACCGCACCGCCGCCGGAACCGCCCAAGGTGGAGGAGAAAAAGCCCGATGCGAAACCCGCGCCGCCGGCCAAAAAACCCGAGGAAAAAAAACCGGCGGCGGCCAAGCCTGCGCCTGCTAAGAAGGAGGAGGAGAAAAAGGCGGACGTGCCACCCGCAGCCAAACCGAAAGCCAATGCCGCCCCCAACTCCGCTGCGGAGCCCAAAAAAGACAGCTCGGCCAAACCGAAGTCAGATAGTCCGCCGGCGAAACAGCCGGCCAAGCCTGGGGCCAAAACGGTGCCCAAGGCCGCCTGAGCTTCGTTCGTTTCCCCTGACCCCATGAACGACTTTTTTTCCTGGCCGCGTGCCGGCCTCCTGGCCTGTCTCGCCCTGGCCCCAGCCTTTTCTTCCTGCAAACGCCTGGGCGAACGCGTCGAGATCACTCAGTCACGCGAAATCTCCGAGCACGAGCCCGCGCCCAAGCTGGGCGCCAACAGCCGCGTCCGGTTTGGCCTGCCGGATGATGATCCGGCGCAGGAGCCGCTGGAGTGGACTACCCCCGAAGGCTGGACCGCAGCCGAACGCACCCAGATGCGGCCGGTCAACCTGCGTTTTGGTCCGAACGGCGAGGGTGAATGTTACCTTTCGATCCTGCCCGGCGGTGGCGGCGGCATCGCGGCCAACGTCAATCGCTGGCGCCAGCAGATGGGCCAGCCGGCGCTCAGCGCGGAGGAAATCGACGCGCTGCCCAAACGCGTCGTGATGGGCATTGAGGGCGTGTTTCTTTCGCTCGACGGCAGCTACACCAATGTCGGCGCGCCGGAGGCGGTGACCGACCAGCGCTTGATGGGCGTCATCGCCGAGCTTGGCGCCACCGAGATGGGGCTGTTTGTCAAAATGGTCGGCCCGCGTGACCTCGTTGAAGCCAACAGCGCCGCCTTTGACGAATTTGTCAGCTCCCTCCGCCTGCGTCTGCCGTCGCCGGGAACGCCCCGTTGAACCTTCGCACTGCTTTCTGCTCCATGCCCGCTCGTTCCAACCCCTTCGCGCTCCTTTTCCGCTTCTTTTCGTCCTTCGGTCTCGCCGTGGTGATCCTCAGCCTGCTGCTGGTCATCACCCTGCTTGGCACGCTTTCTCAAACCGAGATCGGGCTGCTCGACAGCCAGCGCAAGTACTTCGACTCCTGGTCCGTGGTGCACGACTTTCACCTCGACCGCGCCGTCATTCCGATCTGGCTTCCCGGCGGCATGACGCTGATGGTGCTGCTGTTCATCAACATGGCCTGCGGCGCCGTCATCCGCATGCGCAAGGGCTGGCGCACCATTGGTGTGCTGATCTCCCACCTCGCCATCATGTTCATGCTGGCCGCCGGTTTCGTCTCGTTCTACTTCAAAACCGAGGGCGCGCTGCCGCTGTTCGAAGGCCAGACCGGCGATTTTTATCAAAGCTACCACCAGCGTGTCATCGAGATCCGCAAGTTCGACAAGGACGGCAAGGGCGAGCCTTCGGCGCTGTTCATCCCGATGGATGAATTCGCGGACCTCACCCCAGGTTTGGCGCGCACCTTCTTCTCGGACAAGCTGCCGTTTGAACTGCAGGTCACCGGCTACCAGCGCAACGCCCGCGTCGCGCCGAAAGGCGCTGACAGCGGCGCTGACATCGACGGCTTCGTCATCAAGCCCGCGCCGGTGGAGACCACGGACGAGCAGAACCTCGGGGTGCTGACGGTGAGCGTGAAGCCCAAGGCCGGCGGCGCGGAGCAGCGTGCCGTCTTGTGGGAAGCGGCGTTCGAACCCTTCACCGTCAAGGCCGGCGACGACTCCTACACGCTCAGCCTGACACGCCGCAAATGGAAGCTGCCCTTCGCGGTGCGTCTGGAGGATTTTCAGCGGGAGTTGCATCCCGGCACCGAGAAGCCGAAGCGCTACACCAGCCACGTCACCAAGATCGACGGCGGCAAGGAAGAGCCGCAAGTCATCACCATGAACGTGCCGCTGCGCGATCAGAATTTTGTGCTTTATCAAGCCTCGTTCAGCCAGGGCGTCTCAGGCGAACAATCGGTGTTCACGGTCGCGCGCAATCCCTCCGACCAGTGGCCGCTATGGTCCTGCATTGCCGTCGCTTTCGGCCTCATTTTGCATTTTGTCATGAGCCTGGCGCGCTTCCTCAAAGGGGCGCTCAAGCCGAAACAGCCGGCCGTTTGATTGGATGTCCGGGCAAACCACAACTTTCCGACTCGCGTAACATTTTAGTTCCTCTTTCATGAAAACGTTCTTGCTGGCGCTCATCCTGAGCTTCTCCGCCGCGTTTGCCCAGACTGCGGCTCTGCCCGACCCTGCTCTGCTGCGTGATCCCGAGGTGGTCGAGGCCTTCAAATCCATCCCCATCCTCGAAGGCGGCCGCCACAAGCCGCTCGACACCCACGCCCGCTTCCTGCTGCTGCGCATGCACGGCAAGCAGAGCATGAAGGTGGAAAACCCGGAAGCGCCCGGCCAGGAGCATCCCGACCTGCCCGGCGTCAAAAAGCTCTCCGCCACCGAGTGGCTGCTGCTGTCCTGGTTCCGCCCGGACATCGCCCGCAAGCTGCCGCTCTTCGTGGTCGATAACTCGCAAACGGTGGGCGAGATCGATGTCGAGCCCAAAGGCCTGCGCGACCGCTACTCCTGGAATGAGATCGATCCCGCCCGCGCCAAGCTGCAGGAGAAAGCGGAGGCCTACAGCCAGATTGACAGCAAGGAGCGCAGCAACGTGCAAAGCCAGGTCATCAGCCTGGCGCGCAACTTTTTCGACTTCGACAGCCTGACCCGCGTGCTTGATGGCGCGCGTGTGGATTGGCGCAAAGAAACCTGGGATGCGTTGCCGGAGGAGGTGCGCGCGCAATTGCCCGCTCAGGGGCCTTATGACGCCTGGTCTCTGGTGCCATCGTTGAAGCAGTTCATCCAGGAGCAGGGGGCCGCCGGGTTGCCTCAGGGGGCGGGCGAAAAGCTCTTCAACCTCCTGGTGGAGAACGTGGTGCGACCCGGCCAGAACATGCCGAACTTCCCGCCCGCCGATCCCGCCAACTTGAACTGGATTGCCAGTGGCAGCCTCATCTATGACTTCCTGCTGGAGCGCGGTGAGACAGCTGAGGGACAAACGAAATTCGCCTTGCCGCAGCCGCGCGTGGTGGAGTTCGCGCGTGGTCGCGAAGGCTTGCTCATGGCAGCCGCCGATGGACCGGATGCCTTCAAAACCGCTGTCAAAAAATGGACCAGCGATCTGCGCGCCGCCGCCGAAGCGCGTGGCGAGCTGGATCACATCGATCGCGAGGTCAGCTACTACAAGCGCGACTACTTCACCAACGCGCTCGTCTATTATTTGCTGGGCTTCCTCATTGCCATCATGGGTCTGGTTGCTCCGCGGACCAAGTTCGCTCGCATCACGGCCCGCATCGCGTTTGTGCCGCTGCTGCTCGGTCTGGCCTACAACATCTGGGGCATGGTGGACCGCTGCATCATCAATGAGCGGCCGCCGGTGGCCACACTGTATGAGACCATCATCTTCATCACCGCGGTGAGCTGCCTGGTGGCCTTTTTGCTGGAGCGCGTGCTGCGCAATGGCGTCGCCTTCACCCTGACGGGCTTCGTCGGCGCGCTCGGCATGTTTTTGTCCAACCGCTTCATGGCGCTCGACGGCCAGGACACGATGCCGACGCTGGAGGCGGTGCTGATCACCAACTTCTGGCTGGCCACCCACGTCACCAGCATCAACATCGGTTATGCCGGCGCCATGCTCGCCTCCATTCTTTCGATGGTTTACCTGGGTTACCGCCCCTTTGCCCGCGGCCCCGGCGCCAAGGACAAACGGCGCTTGCTGACGCGCATCACCTACGGCGTGGTCTGCTTCGGCCTGCTCTTCTCGCTGGTCGGCACCGTGCTCGGCGGCATCTGGGCCAACGACTCCTGGGGCCGCTTCTGGGGCTGGGATCCCAAGGAAAATGGCGCGCTGATGATCGTGCTGATGTGTCTTGTCATCCTGCATGCCCGCATGGGCGGTTACATCAAGGAAACCGGCCTGCACGTGCTCTCGGTGCTGCTCGGCGCCGTCACCTTGTTCTCCTGGTTCGGCGTCAATCAGCTCGGCGTCGGCCTGCACAGCTACGGCTTCACCGACGGCATCTGGCGCGCCCTGCTCATCTCCTGGGGCATTCAGGGCGCGTTTATGCTGCTGGGCATCGGAATCTGGGCCTTTGACAAATGGGCCGCCCGCGACCCCGACGCCAAGTCAGGCAGGGTCATCGAGGCCTGAGCGCTTTCGTTGCCTTGACACGGATCGCGGTGGCCAGCTGATGCCGAGTCTGGAACGAGTACAGGAACCGAAGAACACGAAGCCTCCAGGCCAAGTCGCGATCTACCGCTTGGTCGCCGATTTCTTTTTGGGCAGTTGCCCGGCGAGCTGTTTGGAAAACGCCCCTTCGCGCCCGCGCAAACCGGTGAGAGCACCCTCGCGGATGAGGGAGTTTTTGCCGTTGGCGGCGAGGATTTCCGCGGCGGCCATGGCGGCGGGGAGGTTGAGGGAGGTCAGCTTGGCGAGCACCGGCACCGCCGGGTCGGTGCGCAGGGCGATCAGATCCGGTGTGAGATCGCGCAGGGCGATGCAACACCAGTCGCAGAATCTTTTGCCCGCCATGAAACGGCGAAATAATGCGCCAGGCGCAATTTTTGGGCGACAGCGACCGAGATCACAAATGGATAAAGTGGAGCTTCTCCCAGGCTTTCGGCAACCTCGTTCAGCACGGTGGAAAGGCACATCCAACGCTGCAACATGGCGAGAAAAGCATCGTCGTCCTGTGGAGATTGCGGCAGATGAAAAGGCAGAAATCCTGACTCTGCCGGCATCATCACCAGCGGAAGCATGAGATTCTGCACACGGATGCCCATGGACTCGCAAGTCTCCAGTCCGTCGATCATCTGCAAGTAGTGTCCCCATGTTTCAGCCCAGTCCTCCCAGGGATGGGAGGCGGCATAGGCGCTGATGTAGCGCTGCTTCCAATCTGGCGGCGCACCCGCACGATAATGCTGGCTGAGAGCCACTCCGTAGTCCAGCCATTCATTTCCAAAGCGCTCACGGAAGGCGACCCGCCTTGGATCACCCCAATCCAGATTTGAGAGAAAGCGCCCCCACAGATAATGCGCGCTTTCATGGCGGAAATGGCCCAGCAGTGTGCGGCTGTTCTCCCCAAGCTGCTGCCGGTTGATCTGACGGTACGTGTCATCTGCCTCCTCAAGATTCACCGTGATCACGCCATGCAAGTGTCCGGTCGTCACGGAAGGATTCAAGACGGTGCTCACGATCTCGAATGCCAGTCCAAAGCCGGGTTGGTCTTTTTTGGACGGCAATGCAATGCCCAGTTGCAGCAGCGTATAGATCAGCCGGCGCTTCGCGACCTCCATCTTGCTCCATAAAGCCGTGTTTCGATCCCAACTCAAATCCGGCACCACTTGATTCAGGCGGCACGCCAAACAGAGGGATTCCGCAGAACGATCGTCCAGCAGCCAATTACAAACACCATGACGGACCCCGTTCCCGCACAGCTTCAAGCCACTGCCCGTGGTCACCGTCCGCATTTTTTCACTTTGAGGGTCAAACCCCACTTTTACGCCGCAGCCCAGGCAACGATTGCTGCCGAAAAAGAGCATATTGCCACAGTCACAAGCAAACAATTTCATCAGAGGAGCGAAGCCTCCACGATGAAGCTCTGGTCACCATCGCTCAGAACGGCCTCATGTCATGCAGGACTTTACGGGCGAGGGCATCATGACAGGGCATACGCCTGGAGCGCACGCGTCCCGCGTGCTCTTTTCGGCGTCCTCGCCGAAAAGAATTGAGCGCAGCGAACACACAGGGTTGGCGCCGCCCGCAAACGCAAAGCTGGGATCCCCCCAGACCGGAGAGCAACGCCATGATTTCACGCAGACCAGACTCTGATGGCACTTGGCTCAAGTCTCGGGTGGCAGACCACGGCCACAAACGACGCATCAAACCTGGCTGCTTTTTGGAGACCGGATCATCTGCCCTGCCGCTGCTTTCAGGATTTGGGCTGTTTTGCTGTTGTTGCAAAGGAGCCGGCGAGGAATAGTCAACGGACACTGAGGTTGTAGCAGACCAGATCGCCGTTGTTGTTTTTGCAGAGCAGGTGGCGGTGGCTGAGCACCGGCTGGCACCAGGCTTTGGCCGGCAGCGCCTGCACGCGGGCGAGGATGTCCGGGCCTTCGGCGGTGATTTTGGCCAGCACCACTTCACCGAGATTGGTCAGCAGGATGGCGTGGCCGTCGTCGGTGAGCAGACCGGTACCCTTGGCGATGTCCTTGTTCTGCCAGACGGTCTTGCCGTTGGCGAGGTCGATAAGGCGGAAGTCGTTGCCGCCGCGCACGGCGTCGTTGAAGGCGAGCACGTGGCTGCCCCAGGGCAGGCCGGAGTGGAAAAGCAGGCCGATGTCGCGGTCGGACCAGCGCTCCTTGAGTTCTTTGTTCTCCCAGTCGAGCACGCGGGCGCCCATGTTGCCGGTGTGGGAGATGAAGATGCGGTTGCCGCTGACAATGGGCGTGGCGCAGTTGCAGAAGTCGCGGGTGGTGGTGGCGTGGGCGGCGATGAGTTCGCCGGAAGCCGGCTGGCGCAGTTCCAGGGCCTCGCCTTTGAACAGGACGAGCGCGTCCTTGCCTGCATGCTGAACGATGAAGGGGGTGGAGTAGCCGGCCTCGCCATCGCCAGTCTGCCAGACGGTTTCGCCGGTGGCGGCATCGAGGCAGGCGGTGGACGCACCAGCCCCGCCGACATCGAGGTAGAGGCGACCTGCGATGACGGCGGGGCTGGAGGCGTAACCGTAAACCGGGCGCTTGCCGCCCAGATCATGGATCAGATGTTTTTCCCAGAGCAGGGAGCCGCTGTCGAGGCTGAGGCAGTGCAGGTGGCCTTCGCGGCTCAGGTAATAGACGTTGTCGCCTGAGATGGCGGGGGTGGCGGCGGGCCCGTAGGGCACGATGGGCATCTCGTGGCATTTGGTGGGCACCGCCAGGGTGTGGCGCCAGAGGATTTCACCGTTTTGCAGGCGGAAACAAAACACCGTGTCGGTGTCCTTGCCGTCGTTGCCGGCGGTGATGACGCGGTCGCCGACGACCGCGAAGCTGGTGAGCCCGAGACCGATCTGGTTGCGCCAGGCGACTGGCGGCCCGTCGGCCGGCCAGTCGGTGAGGAAACCCGCTTCCGGGGTGGTGCTGTTGCCGCGCGGACCCTGGTAACCGGGCCAGTCGCTCTCCGCCGCCGGCACCTTGTCGGGCCAGTGGGGAGCGGGGCTGCCGGGCAGGGAATCGCTTTTTTCCACGGCCGCCGTCGATTTGGGCTCGGCGTCGGCGGCGGGCAGCACGATGATCTCGGGCACGGGTTTTTCGCCTTTGCGGGAGGTGCCGCCGAGGGCGATCAATTTGCCGGCGCCGCCGGGAACGAGGCGATGGAAGAAGCGGGGGTGGGCAAGCTTGGCAACCGGCACCCAGGCGTCGCCGCGCAGTTCCAGCAGGTCACCTGCGGCGCCGCTGGAAAAGAGGCGGCCTTCATGGGCGACAGCGGCAAAGCCAAAACCACCGATGCGGTCGGTGGGCAGCGCGGGGCCGGTGGTCCATTTGCCGGTCTCGGTGTCGAGGATGTCCACGTTGGTGACGGTTTCCTCTGAGGAGTTCATGCCGCCGATGGCGTAGAGTTTTTTGCCGATGACCTGGACCGCAAGCGCGCGGCGCTCGAAGGGCTGCTCGTGGGATTCCCATTTGGCGTCCGGCTTGGAGAGGTCGAGGGTGAGGTAGGTGTTGTGCCAGTGCGGCTCAAGCGAGGCGATTTTGCCGCCGCCGAGCGACCAGCCGCCGACGACGTAAAGGGTGTCGCCGATGACGACGCTGTCATGGGAGGAGCGGCGCTGCTCGAACTTGGGCAGCTCGGTCCAGGCGTTGGAGGCGAGGTCGAAGCTGCTGCTGGTTTCGGAGGACCAGAGATCCTGTTTTTCATCTTTGGTGTTTTGCGCGGCCATGCCGCCGATGCGCAGGACGCGGTCGTCGAGGGCGACGAGCGAGGCGCCCTGGGCGGGCTCGTTGGAGCCAAGTTTTTTCCACTCGCTCTGGCCCTGCTGCCAGGAGTAGAGATCGCCATTGACCTCCTCGCGATTGTACTTGTGGCGGGTGCCGGCGTGGCCGCCGTAGATGTAAACGCGGCCGTCCGGAGTGGCGGCGGCGCCAAAGCTGGAGACGGGCGCCGGAAGGTCCGGCGGCGGCTGGTCGGCGCCAGCGCGCAGGGCGGTGGCGAGGAGGAGCAACGGGAGGAGCAGGGGTTTGTTTTGCATGGCTTAGTGTTGGGTGGTCTTGCGTTCGGCGCGTGCCTTGGCGAGATGAGTGATCCACTTGCTGGGAGAAACGCCTTTCTCCTGCTGGAAAGCACGGCTGAAGTGGGAAAAACTGCGGTAGCCGACCTCTAGCGCCGCCTCGGAAACATTGCAACGCCCGGCGGCGATGAGTTTGGAGGCGCGGTCAATGCGGGTGCGGCGAATCCACAGCATGAGCGGCGTGCCGGTGACCTGGGAAAAGGTGCGGCTGAGGTAAAAAGGGCTGCAGCCAACGGCGGCCGAGAGGCTTTCGAGGTCGTGCGACTCGTCGAGCTGGCTGCGCAGCAGCTCCTGCACACGGGCCACGCGCTCGCGGGCCACGCGTTCGGCGCGGGTGAGCAGGCTGGCCGGCGCCGCGGCTGGGCTGGCGGGCTCCGCAAACAATTGTCGCACCAGAAAATCGGTGAGCTGGCTTTGCTCCAGCAGGTGCCGCGCCGCTTCGCATTGCGGCGGCACGCTGAGCGCGCGCGCCCAGGCCAGGTCCTCGCTGGTCAGCGCGCGGTCCTGCAAAAAAGCGGGCTGGGAGGGCTTGGCGACGAGTCCCTGCAACGCCTCCGGTAGTTTGGGCACCAGCGCCTTGAGGTTTTGCGCGAGCCAGGCGTCGGGATAGACCAGGGTGAGGCATTCATGGCCGTCCCGTGAGAGGGAGCGCGTCGCGCTGCGGGTGCCGCGCGCCCAGCTCAGGGTCCGGGCTGGCAGCAGGTGGCCCTGCTGGTTGCGGAACTGCAGGCGTCCCTCACCCTGGAAATTGAGGTGCAGGCAGAGGGCATGGGGGTGCACCGCCTCCGCCCAGTCCGGTGACGTCATGCCCGCGCGCGGCTGGAGATGCCAGCAGCGGTGCGGGTGAAGGGCGGTTGGGGAGGGTGGTTGCACGCGGCTTGGCAAGTTGCGATTTGATCTCAGATTAACGCGAATGCGCTTGTTTCAATCCGCAATTGTGGCGGAATTGACCCTGGATTGCCCGAGATTAACGCTCATTTGCTAAATCGCAAGATAACGACAGTTCGTGGCATGAGGAGCGAAGCGGAGGCCGCGCCCACGAGTTACTGAGACGCATGTGCAACAACCTGCCTTCGTTTGGAGACAGCCCCACTGCGCCGAAAACAACCCCTGGCTAAGCCCCCCGAAGCAACGAAAAGACCCCTCATGTTATCCTCATTCTGGATTCGCCTCACCGCGCTCGTCCTTGCGACGGGCGCCTTAGTCTCCGCCCATGCGGCGGAATACACCCTTAAAACGCAAACGGGCCTCGTGATTCCCGGAACCCGCGGCGCGGCCAGCACGACGCACTTTGGCTGGGACAACTTTGAGGATCCCGCATCATACCCCGTGCCGGGCACCCCTCTCGCGGACGACACACCTGACATCATTGACAACGAAAACGGGACGACACCCGCCGGCGTGAAATTTGAGTCGCTGCACGGCAACAAAAACCGCGCTTCCACGGGGAACTACTACAGCGGCAGCGGTTTTCCAGTTGGAAGTCCGACCCCGGTGGTCAATGAAAAAGTCACGGTGGTGACCGACGGCCCGGGAACGCCAGAAACACCGGCCACAGAAGGCAAAACCACCATCATCATGCAAATGATCTCGGGTGCCGGCCAAGGCGGAGCCCCGAGCAATTTCGCCAGCGCCTGGCTTTTCAGCGCGATTGATGAGGTGGCTCCGGTGGAAGTCATCCAAACGACCAACCGGAACGACTTCGGTCAGGCGTGGGTCAAGTGGGAGCTGCCCGGGAACAAGGCAGCCTATGACTTCACCATCACCAGCGTCTCCAACTTGCACATGTCATTCGACAAAATCGTCATCGACACCTGGTATGACGCCGCTGGCGGCTCGCATCCGGACCGCATGAGGCCGGCTCCGCCGGCGAACTTCACGCTGAACAAAGAGGCCGATCACGTGGTGCCGACGACGCGCGGCTCCTTGAACACGACGCACTTCGGCTGGGATACTTTGGAAGATCCAACCCCTGGGACTACGCTCAATGACGGCACTCCTGACATCGCCAGCCCGATGACTCCAGCGGGCGTGAAATTTGAATCGTTGCACGGCAATCTGAACCGCGCTTCCACCGGTAACTACTACAGCGGTTCCCGGGCCGTGGAAGTGACTGAGGGACCGAATGCAGGACCGGCTGCGGTCGTGAATGAAAAAGTCACCGTGGTCACCAAGGGAACATCAGGCGGGGCTGGCAAGACGACGATCATCGCGCAGCTGATTGGCACGACGTTTACCAATAGCTGGACGTTCAGTGACATCAATGGGGAGGCGCCCGAGATCATCAGAGGCAACAACGGAGCCAGTCCCGCCAGGGGTCAAATCTGGGTCAAATGGGAAATCGAGGGCAACGAGCCGAGCTACGAGTTCATCATTAGCAGCAATCCGAATCCCGGGACTAATCAAGCCCACATGTCGTTCGACAAGATCGAGATCGATACTTGGTATGACGCGGGTGGCGATTCGCGTCCGGATAGCATGATTTACAGTGAGGGCGCCCCGATTGCCCACACCATGGACCAGGTGGCGAGCTTCGTGATTCCCAGCAGCCGTGGCGGTCGTTCGACCACTTACTTTGGCTGGGATTCGTTTAATAATGGCCAGGCTCCCGGGCCGATTGATGACAGCACACCTGACATTGGCAGCGACTCAAGCGGCCTGGCCCGCTTCCGCACAGCGAACGGCGAAACGCACCTGTTCGCGCCTGGCGGCAATCTGTACTTCCTGGCAGGCACTCTGGCGGAGGAGATCACGGTGCCGACGGATGGCGTGCCGGGATCCGCGGGTTATACGACGATCATGCTGCAGATTGCCTCGGCAAGCAGCGGTTTCGGAGGCGGCTCCTTTGCCGGACCAATCACCGTCACCATTGATGACGTGGCGCCGATCAGCTACGTGGAGGCTTCCAGCAGCACTTCCGCACAGCTCTGGGCAAAGTGGATCATTCCCGGCAATGCTCCCACTTATAAGATCGCGATTTCCGGTCCGCCGAACCAGGCGCACTTCAGCTTCGACAAAGTCATCGTCGATACCAAGTACAGCCGCTACGAGGGCGTGGGCGACACGATGAAGGGGAAAACGGTGGAGCTTGTCACCGAGATCCTGGCGGATGCTGTGAAGAACGTCGATTACTCCGTGCAACTGGAGGTTGAGGGCGGCGCCACACCGCATACTTGGTCGCTGGAATCTGGCGCGCTGCCTGCGGGGTTGACTCTCAGCGGCTCCGGCTTGCTCAGCGGCGTTCCCTCGGAAATTGGCGCCTTCACCTTCACCATTTTGGTCGAGGAGGATGGCGGTGCTTACTCCGACGCGCGCGAGTTTGAACTGACTGTGCTGCCGAGTCTGAAAATCCTCACACCGGAAACCCTGCCAACAGCCGCGATAGGCTTGCCTTATCACCTCATTTTGCAGGCGGCTGAGGGTGTGGATCCGTATGTTTGGACTGAGGTGGGGGACAATCTGCCGGCCGGCCTGACCCTGAGTCCCGCCGGTCTCATCAGCGGCACTCCGACCGCTCCAGGCGACGCGACGGTCACCATTTCCGTCACCGACGGCGAAAGCACCGTGGCTGAGCGCGTCTTTTCGCTGCCGGTGTCCGGTGTGGTCATTGCCCCGACCATGAACCCAGTGGGGATTATTTCAACCACGGCTAGTGCCGAATTCACTCACCAACTGACGGCTATCAACCATGAAAGCTTCCAAATCAGTGGCCTGCCGAAGGGTGTGAAATTGACCCCGAACACGGGTGAAATCAGTGGCCGCGTGGCGCTGGCTGGCGCTTATCCGATCCAGGTGCGCGCGCTCAACAGCGTGGGCCCGAGCCCTTGGGTTGGTGGTGTGCTGCTGGTGAAGGCCATCGCTTCGATGCAGCAAGGCACGTTCACGGCATTGAGCGGGCGTGGCGCGGTCAATGGTGAATTGGGCAGTTTGATCAGTTTGAAGACGACCGCGACAGGGGCGTTTACAGTGAGTGTGAAGACGGGCAAGTCAGCGAAGTCAGCGAAGGGCTACCTCAACGTGGGCGCACCGCAGGTGCTGGTGGAGGTGGCCGGCGGTTTGCTGAGCCTGGACATCGACGCGGTCACTGGCGAGGTGACGGGAGACCACGGCGGCGCGGCGGTGGAAGGCTGGCGCGCGGTGTGGGACAAGAACCTCAACCCGGCGAGCGGGCGCGAAGGCTACTACAGCATGGCGATCGAACTGGCCACGGCGGATGACGCGCTGCCGCAGGGGGTGGGATTTGCGACCTTCACGGTGCCGGCCAACGGGCTGTTGAAGCTGGCGGGCAAGACCGCGGACGGGCAGGCGATGGTGTCGAGCGGGCCGCTGGGGCCGAACGGCGAGATCGCGGTGTACGCGCCGCAGCATGCGAACAAAGGCAGCGTGCTGGGTGTGTGCGAGCTGGCGGAGGACGCTGACGGTGTGTTCTCGGACAACGAGATCAGCGGCGCTTTGAGCTGGCAGAAGCCTGCGACCAAAGGGCGGACGTATGCGGCGGCGTTTGGGCCGGTGGAGTTGGAGGTGACGGGACGTTATCTGGCGCAGTCGTCGAAGGGGCAGGTGGTGCTGGGTTTGCCGGACCTGGGCGAGTTTGACGCGGAGTTTGCGGAAGGCGGCATTGGGGAGTCGGCGACGGTGGCGGACGTGGAGGGCATGGAGTGGACGGAGAAGTTCGCCGTGGTGATGCCTGCGGCGGGCAACGCGGCCGGATTGAAGCTGAAGATCAACAAGAGCACGGGAGCGGTGAGCGGGACCTTTACATTGAAGGAGACGGCGCCGCCGTTGACGCGCAAGAACGTGAAGGTGGCGGGGCAGATTGTGCGAACAGCGGATGACGAGACGCGAGCGGTGGGTTATTTTCTGCTGCCGCAGATGCCGCAGGGAAGCGAGAAAGCCAGTCAAACCCCCATCCTCTCCGGCGCGGTTTACCTCGTGCAGCCGGCACCCTAAGGCGGGCGAGCTCTCCAGTCGATGAAGGCTCTGCCCTCTATCCCAACTTGGATGCCGCGCCTGGCTGCGGCACTGGTTCTGACCGCTCTGGGCGTGGCTCACGCTCAGAGCGGCAGCTTCATCATCCCAACCATCCGCGAGGATGGCGGCACGGACTTCGCTTATTGGGATCTATTTGGGCCCGGCTCTGGCCAGCCCAACTACAACCACCCCAATCCGCCGGCCTTGCTCGATGGCCTTGGCAGGGATGATGATGAAAACCCCACGACAGCGTTTGGCAACCGCACCACGCTGATTCAGACGGGCACGAACACGGCGTTCATCACCTCCTCCGGCGCGATCTACAGTTTTGCGGCGCCGCTGGCGATTGAAGTGCCCTACGAGGCGCCGTCAGAAAAACCGGGGGAGATCACCAACGTCATTTACCAAGGCCTGCTTGGCGGCGCGAGATTGAATGTGAACTCGGTCTTTCTTCGATACGAGGACAGCGGCGGGCAGACCGTGGATTTGCCGCCGGTGTATAAAGGCATGGATGACCCGCAAACGGGCGCTTTCAGCGAGCGCATCGTTTGCGCGTTCCAATGGAATCTCACCGGGTTGAATCTGCGTGAGTTTACCATCGTTTACACCACCCCGGATTCGATGCCGTTGTGGCAGTCGCAACTTGATGTCGTGGTAGGCGAGCCGTTTGAGCAGGAGCTGGGTTATCTGCTGGCGACCCGGTCGCGACCCATCACCCGTTTCGCGCGTCCAGGCAAGGTGGACACCAATGTGCCGGAGGATTTCGATGACCGGTTTTTCTTTCAGGGCGAGCAATTGAATCTCATCGCCGATCCGGAGGCGGGCTGGCAGGCCACGGGCTGGTACTACAATGGTGCTGCGCCACCCGGCGCCACCCTGCCGCTGACGTTCCCCGCACAGGACACCACGGTCACCGCCTTGTTTGCACCGCTGTCCTTTGACGTTTGGCGCATTTATCACTTTTATCATGCCAACGGCTTGCTGGGGTCCGAGGACGATTACCTCGACGATCTCATTTCCGCGCCCGAAGTGGATCCTGACGAGGACGGCCTCAGCAATGCCGGCGAGTATGTCTTTGCTGGCGACGCCTACACTTCCGACCAGATACGCACCCGGCCGCAGATGCTGCTGGTGGAGGAGGCAGGGCAGATGCATCCCGCGATCCGCTACCGCAGCAATGGGTTGCCTGCCGGCATGGGCGACGTGGTGCAAACGGTGCGCATCGCTGCTGATGGGGGTGCCTGGACTGACAACGGCCAGGCCGCGGTGACGGTGGAAGTGAGCCGTGCGCTGCAGCCTGATGGTTCGGCATTGGTGACCGTGCGCACGGCGCAGCCACTCAGCGCCTTTGATTCGCTGGCCATGCAGGTGGCCTGGAGTGTGGGCGGCGTGCCCGGCACGCCGTTGGAACCCGCGCCGCTGGCTCTGATCACGGATCCCGTTTTGGCGGCGGCGCAGCAGGGAACCCAGTATCAAGTCGAACTGCAGGCTGAAGCGGGTTTGGCGCCCTACACGTGGTCGCTGCTGAGCGGCATGCTGCCCTCAGGCCTGACTTTGGCCAGCGACGGCGCCTTGTCGGGCATGCCTGAGGTTGGCGGCAGTTTTGTCTTCACGCTGCAGGTGGAGGATGCGCTGGGTGCCCAGCTCACGCGTGAGTTCAGTGTGGAGATTGCGCCCTACGCGATCAGCACCAACGCGCAACTCGGCTCGACGTCGGTCGATGTGCCGTATGAGCAAGCGCTGGCGGTGGTCGGTGGAACCGGTCCGTTTGAATGGATGGTCACGGCGGGATCCCTGCCTCCCGGTTTGAATTTGAGCAGTGCCGGTGTGCTGAGTGGCACGCCAACCGTGTCCGGTGCGTTCTCGTTTGCCGTGCAAGTGGTGGATGACAACGATTTAACCACTTCGCTGGTATTCCAACTAGATGTGGTGGACATGACCATCGTGTCGCCGGGAAACCTGCCGGTGGCGGTGGTAAACCGGCCGTATCAGTTCGCGCTGGCGGTGTCTGGCGGACAGGCGCCCTTCACGTGGTCGCTGCAAAGCGGCACGCTGCCTTCCTGGCTTGATCTGGCGGCGAATGGCGTGCTCACAGGCACCCCGACACAACTGTCGCTGCCAGTTTCTTTTGTCGTGCGGGTGCAGGACAATGGCGGCATCGCGGTGACCAGGAGCTTTAACTTGCAAGTGGTGAGCACCCTGCCGCCGCCGGTGCTGCCGCCGCTGGTTTTTCCAGACCTGCAAGTCGGAGCGGAGGCCGCTTTGACCGTGCAGGCCTTTAGTTATCCGGAGCGCTTTGTTGTCAGCGGCCTACCCAAGGGATTGCGTTTGAACCCGAAGACGGGCGAGATCAGCGGGCGGCCCAGTGTGGCGGGTGTTTTTGTGGTGCAGGCACAGGCCTTCAACAGCGCCGGTGCGAGCGCATCTGTCACGGGCACCATGCTGGTGCGGACTTTGCCGGGCAGCTTGGTGGGCACATTCACGGCATTGAGCGGGCGTGGCGCGGTCAATGGTGAATTGGGCAGTTTGATCAGTTTGAAGACGACCGCGACAGGGGCGTTTACAGTGAGTGTGAAGACGGGCAAGTCAGCGAAGTCAGCGAAGGGCTACCTCAACGTGGGCGCACCGCAGGTGCTGGTGGAGGTGGCCGGCGGTTTGCTGAGCCTGGACATCGACGCGGTCACTGGCGAGGTGACGGGAGACCACGGCGGCGCGGCGGTGGAAGGCTGGCGCGCGGTGTGGGACAAGAACCTCAACCCGGCGAGCGGGCGCGAAGGCTACTACAGCATGGCGATCGAACTGGCCACGGCGGATGACGCGCTGCCGCAGGGGGTGGGATTTGCGACCTTCACGGTGCCGGCCAACGGGCTGTTGAAGCTGGCGGGCAAGACCGCGGACGGGCAGGCGATGGTGTCGAGCGGGCCGCTGGGGCCGAACGGCGAGATCGCGGTGTACGCGCCGCAGCATGCGAACAAAGGCAGCGTGCTGGGTGTGTGCGAGCTGGCGGAGGACGCTGACGGTGTGTTCTCGGACAACGAGATCAGCGGCGCTTTGAGCTGGCAGAAGCCTGCGACCAAAGGGCGGACGTATGCGGCGGCGTTTGGGCCGGTGGAGTTGGAGGTGACGGGACGTTATCTGGCGCAGTCGTCGAAGGGGCAGGTGGTGCTGGGTTTGCCGGACCTGGGCGAGTTTGACGCGGAGTTTGCGGAAGGCGGCATTGGGGAGTCGGCGACGGTGGCGGACGTGGAGGGCATGGAGTGGACGGAGAAGTTCGCCGTGGTGATGCCTGCGGCGGGCAACGCGGCCGGATTGAAGCTGAAGATCAACAAGAGCACGGGAGCGGTGAGCGGGACCTTTACATTGAAGGAGACGGCGCCGCCGTTGACGCGCAAGAACGTGAAGGTGGCGGGGCAGATTGTGCGAACAGCGGATGACGAGACGCGAGCGGTGGGTTATTTTCTGCTGCCGCAGATGCCGCAGGGAAGCGAGAAAGCCAGTCAAACCCCCATCCTCTCCGGCGCGGTTTACCTCGTGCAGCCTTTGCCATAAAGCATGAAACTCCCGCATCCAACGCTGCCTCAACCACGCTCCCGCCGCCGGGCCTTTGCGCTCGTGCTGGTGGTGGCGATGGTGGCGCTGATGACGGTGTTCATTGTGGCCATGCTGACGACCGCCCGCCACGGCCTGCGTGAGTCGCACATTGAGAGCGAGCGCCTGCGCGCGCAGAGCACGGCGGAGAGCGCGGCGCAGGTGGCCCTGGCACAACTGCGGGACGCCACCAGCGGCGAGTTCACCGACGGCACACCGGTGCCGTGGACCAGCCAGCCGGGCGCGATCCGCGCGCACGCCATGGACGGAAGCCTGGCCCGCCTGTTCAAGCTCTACAGCGCGCAGGAGATGCAGACGGCCGATCTCGACAGCGTGACCGTTGATGTGCCCGACGACTGGGCGGCGCATCCGGACCAGTTTGTCGATCTCAACGCGCCAACCATCTCACCCGAAGGCGAGCTGAGCTTTCCGGTCATCGATCCGCGCGCGTGGACGCAGGATACGCTGTTGTCGGTGGAGGGCTTCGATTATGCCGAAATCAAGGGCGCCGTTGGCCCGGCGATGGGACCGTTGGCCCAGCGCCTGCCGATGCCCGTGCGCTGGCTTTACCAATTGCAGGACGGCACCCTTGGGACCGTCGATGGATCGGGGCGGTTCCAGGGCGCAAGAGGAGAAAACGCTTCCGCCGCCAATCCCATTGTCGCGCGTTTCGCTTTCTGGGTGGATGACGAGACGAGCAAAATCAACATCAACACCGCGGCCGAAGGCAGTTTCTGGGACGTGCCGCGCGCGGACACCAACCAGGAGCGCGATTTGGCGAGAACTGTGCCTTCGCGTTTGGAGTACATGCGCCAGCCGGGGCATCCTGCTGGAGTCTGCTTGAGCAGCGTCCTGCTGCCGGGCCGTCGGTTGACGCCGCTGGGCTTCGAGCAAGATTTCCCGCTCATGCCGGCGATGCATCCTGAGGATGCCAAGGACCTGTGGCGGCTCGGCAGGCTTTCAACGGCGGAGAAGCGTGAAGGGACGTCGCTCGGAGGCACCGTGGAGGCCGATTGGGAGTTTCTTTGGAGCACCGCTCCGCATGAATCAGTGCGGCAGCCTCCTTACGCCTCGGTGGGTGAGTTGGTTTTTGACAACATCAACCCCAGCCGCTTCCCGGAGGCCTGGGAGGAATTGCCCATCGCAGCCCCTGGCACGCGTCTGCAGAGCCGTTTCTTTGTGCGCCACCCTGAGATCAAGGGACGTCTGTCGCAATTCAAGGCCTTCCTGACCGCGCACAGCCGCGCGCCGGAGACGACCCTGTTCGGCACCCCGCGGGTGGCAATGTGGCCGATGCATGCGCAGACGCTGCTCAATGGCACCACGCTCGGCAATCCTGATGCAAGCCGGGACACGCCCTACAACCACAAGCTGGCCATGATGGGGCTGGTCAAGGATCGTCCGTATTTCATCCAGCGCTCGGAACCGGGCAATGGCGGCATGGATTTTCAGGCCCATGCCAGCGGAGCGAACAAGCGTCTGTATGAGTATTTGCAGAGCCTCACCGACCGTCCCGTTCCTGGATTTCAGAGCGACGGCAGCGCCACTTTTGCCGCCAAGTACGAGGATGACCGCGATGCGGTGTTGATGGCGATGTTCGATTACGTGCGCGCCTCCAATTTTGCGGAGCACCAGTTGCCGCAAAAAGTGCAATTTTCGGTATTGTGCCCCGGTGTGGAGCACAACGGCTTTGGCCAGGTGTCTCCCATGCAGCAGCGGGTGCCTGCCAATCAGGCGGCGGAAAGCAATCATCCGCAAGGCGCGGGCCGCATCCTGACGGTTAGTGAGGTGGCGCTGGTCGTAACGTGCTTGGCGATGATGGACAATGAGGGGAGACGTCTGGGGGATCCGGCGGAGGCAACCAAACTGGAAAATCCCGGAGACCGCGTTTTGGGGGTGGCTTTGCTGGTGGAAACCTTCCTTCCAAGTCAGAGCTGGGCTGATTACCGGCCCTATGCCACGGCGGCGCTTTTTGGCGGAGAGCCGGGCAAGCTGTCTGCTGGGACGGGTGACTACCCGAGCTTGATGCTCAACGGTCAGTTGCTCAAGCCGGTGCGGAATATGGGCCGGGGAGATCCTCCGATGATTCACTCCGGGGAGGGGCATTCGGATGATGTCCGTGCTCCCTCTGGCTGGGCTGGGGCAGGTGGCATGCTGGGCACACGCGCGCTGAAACACGGTATTTTTCGTTTTGAGCCGGTGGTGTTGCGCGGCGGAAAGGTCGATCCAGCGCCGTTTTTGGAGTTGAAGGACCTCAGTCAGGAGTCGTCACAGTATAAGGTGGCCCTGTACGACTCGCCGGTGAATGTGACAGCTTCTGATTTGGTGCAGGTGGTGCCGCTGTCGCTTGCTGAGATCAACCCTATGAGCAATCCGAGCGATCCCATTCGGGTGCCAAGCATCCCCGAGCAGGATCGGGAACAGGTGGAAGCAACGGGGAAACTCAAGGCAAACGGGAAATTCAACGTGATTCCGTCGCTTGAAGAGCGTTGGAAGCAAGCCGCCAAATCCGGCACAGCGATGTTTGCGGACATGGATGTGGTGCAGTCGCTGACGCCGGTGCATGGCGATTACCGTTTGACCGCCATGCAGCGCTGGGTGGAAAGCCGCGATGGCGGCGAGGCCACCCCCGTCTTCAGTCCGCATCCGAAGTGGGGGGAAAAGCCGCAAGCGCACAATTTGCGCGACACCACGCTGCCTACGGACACGAGCCGAACCGAAGGCTACATTGAGGGGTTGGCATTCGCTTCGCCATTCCGTTCAGACATTCCAGATTCACTGGTTAAGGACGCGGCGTCCAAGATGGCGGTGTGGAACTCCGGTGAATGGGAGTGGGAAAACTATCGACCCTCAGGACCGATCGATGCGCTGCGTCTCGACAACGGTCGTCGGGGGCCCGCGTTGCCGGAGTTCACAGGAGATTTCGACAATGGTCTGGCCAATGCTCCTGACGGTCCCTACAGCAATCGACCGGATGACGGCCACTGGGCGGCGTTGACAGGCGGGCGACTGCCGTATTTCGACAACGTTTCGCAGGTTGGTTCCACGGTGCCGCCGGTGAGCTTGGCCGCCTTTGCTCCGCAGCGTTTGCTGCCCTCGCCGGTCATGTTCGGCAGCCTACCGACGGGTTCGCGGGCGCATGTGCCTTGGCAGACGCTGTTGTTCCGCCCGCACGAGCAGCACTATGGCGCGCAGATCCTGCCGGATCATTTGCTGCTCGACCTGTTTTGGAGCCCGGTGCTGGAGCCTGAGCCGGTGAGCCACAACTTCGCCACCGAAGGCAAAATCAACCTCAACAGCGAGATTCTGCCCTTCCGCCACATTCGCCGCAACACGGCGTTGCATGCGGCGATGAAGGCGGAGGCCGTCACCGCCATTCCGGACAGCGCCTCTGAGACCTACAAGAGTGGCGAGCAACCAGACGATCGTTTCCGCCGTTTCATTGATGCCCAGGCCACGCTGGCCATGTGGAATGAGGAGGTGTTTCAAGACGGGCGTGTTTTCCTGACAGCCAGCCAGATTTGCGAGCAGTACCTGGTGCCGGAAGGCGTGATCGAGAAAGGCGAAACGCCCACCCGCGCGCAGATGCAGGCTTTCTGGGAGCAGCATCGTTTGACCGGCGACAACAGCAAGGAGCGCCCTTACGCGTCCCTCTATTCCCGCCTGACCACTCGCTCGAACACCTACCGCGTTCACTTCATTGCCCAGAGCCTGGTGAAGGCGCGCAGTTCGAATGCGGGGCGCTTTGACTCCCGCCGGGATCGCGTCACGGCCACCAGTTCCGGCAGCGCCGTGCTGAGTCGCGAACTGAACCTCAATGACCCCGCGCTGCCGGATTACCAAACGCCAAATGCCGGCGGCTCTCCGCATGCTTCTTTGGAGCGGTTTTATCGTTGGAAGATCGGTGCGCTGGAGGCGAACTGAGAGCCTGTCCGGCAAATGCTGCAGCCCTGGCTGTAGCTGGCCTCTGTGAGGCCGGCCGCCCTGTGCGCAGCACCCCCCTCAACCAGGGTCACAGACCCCGGCTACAGCACAGACTCTGGAGCGCCGAAGAGGCTGCGGGAGCAATGGCACAGGCAGGGCCTTGGCGGCCGGGTTTTACCGGCATTTTTGGCAGCGTGACACCGACTTTGTGAAATTTTTCACAAATTCGGGTTGCCGGACGGCGGGTCCCTCAGATAGTGGCCCGTTCCCCGCACCTGGATGCACGTTTTCCTGGCCAGTTTTGACTTCCCGCTGTTGATCGCCTCGCTGATCAAGATCGTTTTCCTGGTCTTTTTGGTGATTTTGCCGATGGTGGCCTACTCCGTGTATGCGGAGCGGCGGTTTTCAGCCGTCATCCAGGACCGGGTGGGGCCGAACCGGGTGGGCATCCCGCTGACCCTGCTGGGCTTCAAAAAGGACATCCAGATTTTCGGCATCGGCGGCCTGCTACAACCGATGGCGGACGGGCTGAAGTTCATCCTCAAGGAGGACTTCACGCCGCGCAACGTGAACACGTTTTATTACTGGCTGGCGCCTTGTTTGACCATGGTGCCGGCGCTGTTGACCGCCTGCGTGATGCCCTTTGGCAGCGAGTTGGACCTGACCTGGGCCGGTGTGGCGAACCCGGTGAAAATGGTCATCGCCGATCTCAACGTGGGGCCGCTCTTCATCTTCGCCATCGCCTCGCTCGGCGTCTACGGCATCGTGCTGGCGGGCTGGTCGTCGAACTCGAAGTACCCCTTCCTCGGCGGTGTGCGCTCCAGCGCGCAGATGATCTCGTATGAAATCTCGCTCGGCCTGTCCATCATCCCGGTGCTGATGATCTTCGGCGAGTTGAACCTGGGCAAGATGTCCGCCTATCAGGATGCCAACGGCTGGCTGTTGCTGCCGCTGTGGGGAGAAGGCCTGACCCTCTCCCGCTGGGTGCTGCTGGTGCCCATCGTGATTTCCTTTGTGGTGTTCTCCATCTCCATGTTCGCGGAGACGAACCGCACGCCGTTCGACCTGCCTGAGTGCGAAACGGAGTTGGTGGCGGGTTATCACACGGAGTACAGCTCGATGAAGTTCGCGCTGTTTTT
>CAZKMS010000073.1:0-26869 GCA_964553805.1 uncultured Verrucomicrobiaceae bacterium | reverse complement strand
CCGCCAGTGCTGTTCTTCACCTTCACCATGCCGCTGTCGCGCGTCTGGCGATCGGGGCCGCCGCGTCGCCGTAACTCTTGCTCGCGGTAAAACCAATCGGAAACCGCCACGCTGCGATTGACTTCGGGCACCACGTTGCGAAGCGGCTGGCCAGGCTGAATGATTCCCACATTACCCTCCAAAGCCAAGTACGGCGGCAATGAGCGCGGGCCCGGGCTGCATGACGGCTTCGTTGCCGATGAGGCGGTCGAGGATGAGGCAGGGGGTGAGCAGGGTGACGGCGAGGCGCATCATGCCCTTGTCCACCTCCGCCGGCAGGAACTGGGTGCGCCGCAGCACGCCGCCGATGCCCATGGTGAGGTACACGGGCACGGAGACGATGAGGATGTCGAGGTAGGATTGCATGCAGGCGTCCCGTGCTGAGCGGGGCCTCAATGCAGGAAGTGGCGGCGGCCGGTGAAGACCATGGCCAGGTCGCGCTCATCGGCGGCGGCGATGACCTCCTCGTCGCGCAGGGAGCCGCCGGGCTGGATGGCGGCGCTGGCGCCGGCTTCGGCGCAGGCGATGAGGCCATCGGAGAAGGGGAACATGGCGTCGCTGGCGACGACGGAGCCTTTCAGGGAGAGGCCGGCCTCTTGGGCCTTCCAGATGGCGATGCGGGCGGAGTCCACGCGGGACATCTGGCCGGCACCGATGCCAAGGGTGCGGTCGTGGCCGGCGAAGACGATGGCGTTGGACTTGACGTGCTTGACGACGCGCCAGGCGAAGCGCATGGCTTCCAGCTCCTCGCGGGTGGGCGGGCGCTTGGTTTTGACCTTGCTCTCCAGGTCGTCGAGGCCAAGCGCGCGCGGGTCGGAGTCCATGACGAGCAAGCCGCCGGGAGCGGAGCGCACGATGGGGTCGCTGAGCGCCTCCGCCGCCTCAGGCAGCATCTGGATGAGGCGGAGGTTTTTCTTCTTCTGCAAATGGGCGCGGGCGTCGGCGTCGAAGTCGGGAGCGATGATGATGTCGGTGAAGATCTCGGAGATGACGCGGGCGAGGGCGAGCGGCATGGAGCGGTTGATGACGATGACGCCGCCGAAGGGCGCCTGCTTGTCGGTGTCAAAGGCGCGCTGCCAGGCTTCGCGCAGATCGTCGTCGGAGGAGCCGACGCCGCAGGGATTGGTGTGTTTGAGGATGGCCAGGGTGGGGCGGCGGAACTCGTTGATGAGGGCGGTGGCGCCGTGGATGTCGAGAATGTTGGTGTAGGACAGCTCCTTGCCGTGCAGCTTCACGTAGTAGTCGCCGAAGTTGCCATAAAGGGCGGCGTGCTGGTGGGGGTTGTCGCCGTAACGCAGCTCGGAGTAGAGCGGCAGGCTGACGTTGAAGGTCTTTTGGGTGACCTGCTGGCGGTTGAGGTAATTGCCGATGGCGGCGTCGTAGGCGGAGGTGCGCAGGAAGACCTTGCAGGCGAGGCGCTCGCGGGTGGCAAGGGTGGTGTCGCCATTGTTTTCCACCAGCTCGGTGAGGATGCCGGCGTAGTCACCGGGATCGCAGACGACGGTGACCCACTTGTGGTTTTTGGCGGCGGAGCGCAGCATGGAGGGGCCGCCAATGTCGATGTTTTCGATGGCGTCCTCGAGGGTGGCGTCCTTTTTGGCGATGGTCTGCTCGAAGGGGTAGAGGTTGATGACGACGAGGTCGATGACGGGAATCTCGTGCTTTTTGGCGTCGAGCTTGTCTTTGTCGTGGTCGCGGCGCTGGAGCAGGCCGCCGTGGACCTTGGGGTGGAGGGTTTTCACCCGGCCGTCGAAGAGTTCGGGGAAGCCGGTGTAGTCGCTGACGTCGCGGACCTTGACGCCGCTTTCGGCGAGGTGCCTGGCGGTGCCGCCGGTGGAGAGGATTTCGATGCCGCGGGCCTCCAGACCGCGGGCGAAGTCGAGAAGACCGGTTTTGTCGGAGACGGAAAGGAGCGCTCGGGAGATGGGCATTGTTCCTGGAGCGTTAAGCGGGAAGGGATGGCAGTAAAGGGGGAAATGGGGCGGCAGGAAGGTTGAAAAATCCGCCTTTAGTCTTGACAGGACGGGAGGAAAAGTTGAAAAATCAGCTCATGAGCCTGCAAAACACCCTCAGCCGGAGGGAACGCGAGATCATGGAGGTTGTTTACCTTCGGGGAACGGCGACGCTGTCGGAGATTTTAGCGGAGATCCAAAATGCCCCGACGCGGCCGGCCTTGCGATCGCTGCTAACGATTCTGGAGGGGAAGGGGCAGCTTAAGCATCGCAAGGAGGGCCGCGAGTTTGTCTATCTGCCGGTGCATTCCCGCAGGGCGGTGGGCAAGTCCACTCTCAATCGCGTCATCAGCACGTTTTTTGGAGGGTCGCTGGCGCAGGCGGTGGCGGCTTATTTGAGCGAGCCGCAGGCGGCGCTGGATGAGGATGAGCTGGCCGAATTGAAGGCGCAGATCGAAAAGGCACGACAGAAAACTCAAGCCAACGAGACGAAAGGCCGCTGAACCCTATGAACGCGATGCTTGATTCTTCCACGCTATTGGAATGGCTGGCGCAGCAGACGCTGCTGGGTGGTGTGCTGCTGCTGGTGGTTTGGTTGTGGTGCCGGCTGGCCCGCGGATTGTCAGCGGCGCGGCGGCACTTTTTGCTGACGATGGCATTGCTGTGCCTTCCAGTCTTGATGGCGGGGGGCTGGCTCTTTGGACAGGTTGGCTGGTTGCGGCCGCTGCCGGCGCCCATGGTGAGTGCGATATGGAGTGGCGGTGGTGAGGCTGCCAGTGAGCGAAAGGCTGTAGTGGAGTCTTTGTCGCCGATAGAACCTGATGTGGGGCAGTCCTCGCCAGCTTTCGCGGCCAAGGGCCGTCGTTCCTGGCAAACCAGGGCGCTGATGTCACTTTGGCTGGCTGGAATGGCGGTTGGTTTGCTGGCACTGCTCATGGCGGCGGGCAAACTGGCACGGCTGCGGCGAACAAGCGCCTTGGAGCGGGACCAACGATTGTTGGCGGCCTTTCAAGAGAGCAAACGGGCGCTCAATGTGCAGGCGGTTGAAATCGAGCTGCGTCGAGGAGAAACGCAGACGATGCCGATGACCTGGGGCTGGCGGCGACCGGCGGTGCTGCTGCCGGACGGAGCGGCGTCCTGGCCGCAGGCGCGGCTGCGATTGGTCTTTCGCCATGAACTTTCCCATGTGGCGCGCCGGGATGCGTGGACCACGTTGGCGGCGGCTGTGGCGGTTCTGCCGCTTTGGTTTCACCCGCTGGTGTGGCTGGTGCGGCGGGATCAGTTGCGCGCTCGCGAACAGGCCTGCGATGATCTGGCCTGGGGCGTTTCGGGACGCAGCCGGGAGGACTTTGCTGAGCAGTTGCTGGAGGCAGTGGCTGCGGTGGTGGGACGGAGGTCGCGTGGGTTGACGCTGGCTTTGGCGATGAGCGTGAGCAGTGGAGTGAAGGGATTGCGGTTGCGTGTGGATAACCTGCTGAACGAGGGCAGGGGAAGGAAAGCCTGGTCGGGGGTGCAAGCAGCGGTGTGTTGTTCGGGACTGGGGCTGGCGGCTTTGCTGCTGGGCGGACTTTCGGCCTGCGGGCGCGTGCCAGTGGAGGTGGCGCAGAACAATCCAGGACAGATTGAACTCACCGGCAAGATTTTCAGTGTGCCCAATGAGTCGCCTCTGCTGCAAGCGGCTGGATTGAAGCTGCGAACCATTCCAGGCATCAGCTTCCTGGGTGTTCTGGAAATGGAAGCGGCGGAGCGCCTGACCGGCCAGCTTGAGCAAACTGAGGGCGTGAAACTCACGTACACTGGAAAGTTGCGGTCGATGGTTGGGAAATACGATCGGCTGGAGATCATCCGGGAATTCCTTTATCCGACGGAGTTCGACCCGCCTGAGTATGATGTGACCGGGACATTCGTGAGTCCCACCACACCCACCACCTTTGAAATGCGTCCGGTTGGCCTGATGATGGATGTGTTTCCGCAATTGCGTGGTGAGGATATGCTGCTGCGGGTGAAGTTCTCGGTGACCACCTTTGAGGGATTTGCCAATTACGGTTCCCCGATCCTGGGTCGCAAAGTCGATGAAAACGGAAAGCCGACCGACTATGTGATTTCGGAGAATCTGATGAATCAGCCGGTGTTCAATACCATCGAGTCAGGGTTTCCCGTCACGTTGAAAGAGGGCCAGTACTTTGTGATGGGGGGCACGGAAGTGGGAGGTGATATTCCGCCTGTAATGAAAGAGATTTTCCTCCAAGGACAGGCCGTGGAGGAGCCCAAAACCACCCGCTCTGACAGCGTGGTGCTTTTGATTTTTCAGGCGCGCCGGGCGCAGCCCTGAATCCAAGCGTCGGAGAACTCCGGCCATCTCGCCAGGGGACAGGTCCCCCGGCGCTACGTTTTGCCTGCGGGATGGAAATTAGGTGGGCGGGTTGCGGTCGCTTTTGTCATCCGCCGGGGCGCCGGGGTCTTTGCCGCTGCGGAAGGTTTTAACAAGCATGGCGCCGATGTAGAGGCACCAAATGAGAACGGCGGCGCGGAGCAGCCAGGAAAAGAGGTCTTCGGTCATGGAAAAAGGGGAATCAATGTTGGATGAGGAATGGAAAAGGCACCGCCGAGCCGGCGAGTGCGGCAGGCGAGCGTGGCTCGCGAAGGGCAGGAGGCGCTGTGTTGGCGCGTCTCCCTGGATCAGCTCTCGTTGGAGCAATGAATCAGGCTGATGGTGCCGGCGGACCGCGAATGCGCTGGCGCGCGGAGGCGGCGGCGCCTGGCAGGAGGAGAGCCCTGATGCTGAGGCGCGACGCGCTGACGATGGGAATGGGAAGCGCGACGGCTTCGACGGTGGTGGCTGCCAGCTTGATCGTGCTGGGTGCGGGAAGGCTGTCGCCGCTCGTCAGACCGGCGGCATCGAGGTGATGCCCGGGAGCCGTGTGCGATGGCGCGCCGTCTTGGCCAGAGAGCGTTCGCGTTGGCGCGCCGCCAAATCCGATCAGCAGCGTCAGCAGGACGCAGAACCAAAATGGATGGCGGCGATCAAATAACACGCGCGAGCATTCGCTGGAAGCGTGCGGTCGTCAAGCGGCACCACTGCCCCCGTTGAGGGTGAGGCCCACCGAGGCAGTGTGGCCGGTTGCGTCGGTTTCGCGCACGCGCAGACTGAGCGTGGGCAGCTCAAGCACCGCATCCACAGCCAGAGGGGAAACCGATTTTTCGCGCAGGAGCTGGTCGAGTGTGGTGGTTCCAGCGAGGCCGAGCTCGATGCCATAGCTGAGCAGGCCGAGCACCACGAACATGGCGCCCGACCTGGACGAGGATGTTTGGCATTGCAAACCCGGTCTGAAAAAAGACCGTGAACGGCTCACGGTGAAGCCTCGGCGGCCGCAGCGGGCGGGGCGGTGAGACGATGGATGCCGACTTTGTCGATGCGCTGGCGGTCCATGTCCACAACCTCCAATTCGAATTCTCCGATGGCAAAGACCTCGCCTTCGCGAGGCAGGCGATCGAGGTGATGAACGATAAAACCGGCGAGGGTCTGAAAGCTGTCCGGCTCGGCTTGCACAAACGATTCCAAGCCGGGGATGGCGGCCGTGACTTGGTCGATCTCCATCATGCCGTCGGCCAGCCATTTGTCCGCATCCGTTTGGCGGATCTTCGGCACGTCATCGCCGTGCCCGTTGTGGAAATCGCCCACCACTTCCTCGATGAGGTCGGTCAGGGTGACCAGGCCGCGCACGATGCCAAACTCGTCGATGACCACCGCGGCTCCGAGGGCGGTGGTGCGCAGGTCGGCGAGGAGAGACAGGGCGGGCTGGTTGTCCGGAACGAAGACCGGCGGATGCATGAGCTGGCTCACGGGCTCTTGCGTTCCGTTGGCGAGGCTGTGGTAAAGATCACGCAGACCGACAAGGCCGGTGACCTGGTCGCGGCTGTTTTCATAGACAGGATAAACCGTTTGGCTGGTGTTTTTGAGAAGGTTGGCGGCCTGGGCGGCAGTGTCGCAATGCTGAAGGAAGACGAGCTTGGGCTTGGGCTGCATGATTTCCTCGGCGCGGATGTCGCGCAGATCGAAGACGCCTTCGACCATTTCGCCCTCGGCATGGGAGACGCTGCCGCTGACAAGGCCTTCGCGCAGGAGGACCTCGACTTCGGCTGTGGTGGGACCGGCCGGGGGGGCGGATTTGCCGAGCAAGCCCATGATCGCGCGGGTGCTCACTTCCAGCACCCAAACCAGCGGGTGGCTGAGGCGGGAGACGACATTGAGCGGGCCAGCCATGGCGCAGGCAATGCTTTCGGGGTGGCGCAGCGCGATGCTCTTGGGCACCAGCTCGCCAATGACGAGGGAGAGGTAGGTGATGATAGCGACGACGAGGCCGAAGGCGATTTGTCCAGCATAGGGGGCAAGGACGGGTACTTGGGCGATCCAGGGCGCGAGGTGGCCCGACAGGCTGGCGCCGCCGTAGGCGCCGGCGAGCACGCCGACGAGGGTGATGCCGATTTGCACCGTGCTGAGAAAACGCTCAGGGTTGCTGGCGAGTTCGAGCGCGCGGGCCGCTCCGCGCTGGCCTTTCTCCGCGCGCTCCTGCAACCGCGCCTTGCGGGAGGAGACCACGGCGATCTCAGCCATGGCGAAAACGCCATTGAGAACAAGCAGAGCAAGAATGATGACCAGTTCCAGCATTGAAAACGAGGAGGTTGATCTAATGGCGATGGCAGGCCCTCACAATGGCTTTTTGCCTGCGGTCGAGGCGCCCCTCTACGCCGCCGGCCAGATCCACCACAAGTAAACGCCGTAACCGATGAGCAGCAGCACGCCCTCGATGCGATGCAGCACACGACCGGTCCAGAGCAGGGGGAGAATCAGGAGGGAAAAACCGATCATGACGCCGTAGTCGAGCATCTTCACGCCGGCGGCGGTGTACGGTTTGCAGAGACTGGAGAGGCCGAGAATGCCAAGGATGTTGAAGATGTTGGAACCGATGACGTTGCCGATGGCGATGTCAGGCTGGCGGCGCAGGGCGGCGATGAGGGAGGTGGCCAGTTCGGGCAGGGAAGTTCCGGCGGCGACGATGGTGAGGCCGACGATGGCGTCGCTGACGCCCCAGGCATGGGCGATGAAGACGGCGTGGGTGACGAGCAATTTCGAGCCGGCCACCAGGAGGGCGAGCCCGGCCAGGATCATGGCCAGGTCAAGCAGGCGGTTTTTGCTGGGTGCGGGCAGCGCATCGGCCACGGCCTCAAGCTCCGCCGCGCTGGCTTTTCCCCGGCGCGCCAGGCGCAGGTTGAAGGCGACATAGGCGAGCAAGCCAGCGAAGAGGAGGGCGCCCTCGAGGCGGGAGAGGGAGGCATTCGCCATCAGCCAGGGCAGCAGCACCGCGGCGCCGAGGGCGAGCGGGGCGTCGAATTTGACCACCTGACGATGCACCGGCACCGGGCAGATGAGGGCGGTGAGGCCGAGAATGATGCCGATGTTGAAGGAGTTGGAGCCGACCACGTTGCCGACGGCGATGTCGCCCTGGCCGGCGAAGGCGGCCTGCAGGCTGACGACCAATTCGGGCGAACTGGTGCCGAAAGCGACGACGGTGAGGCCGACCACGAGCGGACTCAATCCGGCGCGCGCCGCGATCGATGCCGCGCCGCGCACGAGCCATTCGGCTCCGTAATACAGCAGCAACAGGCCGAGGGTGATGAAAAGGAAGTGCGTGATCAAGGAGGAAGGGAGCCGGAAAGACAGCGGCGTTGGCGCAAGTGCTCGATTGGGGCCGCGAAAAGTCAACCGCAGCTTTGCGCGACAGCGGGGTTGACGCCGGTCCGATGACGAAGCTAGCATGGCGTGATGTTTTTGTTTTGTCCTTTTCGCCTGGCGCGTGTGGCCTGCGTCGTTTTGACGCCCGGGTTGCTGACCCAGTGCAGCCTGCTCGACAGCGCCAACGGCACCGCCAACAGCGCCGCAAAGTTGCTGATGGCTCCCGTCGATCTCCTCAACGCGACCTTGAAGTCATCGGCCGTGGACGCGCCGGGGGGACCGGTGAGCGAGGAGGAACTGCTGCGGCGCGCCGCGGAGATCCAACGCAGCGGGGATTACCAAGGGCGGGAGGGAATCGAAAAAGCGGAGCTGACTCTGCCGTCGTTGGCGGCGGCGCTACCCTGACGCGGCATGGACTGGCAAGCCATTCGCGCGGAATTTCCCGTACTCGATCAAACGGTCAAAGGGCACCCGCTGATCTACCTGGACAACGCGGCGACGAGCCAAAAGCCGCGTGCGGTGATCGAGGCGTTGCGGCACTACTACGAGCATGACAACGCCAACGTGCATCGCGGCATGCATGAACTCAGCGGGCGCGCCACCGAGGCTTTTGAATTGGCGCGCAAGAAAGTGGCGGCCTACCTGGGCGCTGCCTCGGAGGATGAGATCATCTTCACGCGCGGCACGACGGAGGCGGTCAACCTGGTGGCGGGCGCCTGGACGGAGGCATTTTTACGCGAGAACGACGTCATTCTGCTGACGGAAATGGAGCATCACAGCAACCTCGTGCCCTGGCAGTTGGCGGCGCGGCGCTGTGGGGCGCGCGTGGACTACGTGCCGGTGTGTGATGACGGCACGCTCGATCTGGAGGCGGCGCGGCAAAAACTGGTCGCAGGCGGAGTGAAGTTGTTCGCCTTCACCCACATTTCAAACTCGCTCGGCACGGTCAATCCGGTGGCGGAACTGTGCGCGCTGGCACGTCAGGCGGGTGCCGTGTCGCTGGTCGATGGCGCGCAGAGCGCGGGCCATTTGCCCGTGGACGTGCGCGCGCTGGGCTGCGATTTTTACGCGTTCTCCGGTCATAAAATGTGCGGGCCGACGGGCATCGGCGCGCTCTACGGGCGGCGCGAACTGCTGCAGCAGATGCCGCCCTGGCAGGGCGGGGGAGAGATGATCTCCTCGGTGCGTTTGGAGGGCTGCGAATTCAAGCCGCCGCCGGCGCGTTTTGAAGCCGGCACGCCGAACATCGCGGGCGCGGTGGGGCTGACGGCGGCGATTGATTTTATTGAGTCGGTTGGCCGCGCGGCGATCTGGGAGCACGATCAGCGATTGACGCAACGGATGCTGCAGCGGCTGTCGGCGCTGCCCGGTGCGCGCGTGTTGGGACCGCCGCCAGGAGTGGAGCGCGGCGCGGTCGCGGCCTTCACGCTGGCGGCGGCGCATCCGCATGACGTGGTGACCTTTGCCGATGAGCAGGGTTTGGCCTTGCGCGGCGGGCATCACTGCAACCAGCCGTTGATGCGCCGTTTCAAAGTGCCGAGCACGGCGCGCGCCAGCATCTATTTCTACAACACGCTCGACGAAGTGGATCGCATGGCCGACATCCTCGCCGGCAGCGTTCGCTTTTTCAGCGGCCTCGATTGATGGATTGACTCATGAACGACGAACTGCGCGAACTCTACCAGCAGGTCATCCTCGACCACTCCCGCAAACCCCGCAATTACGGGGAGTTGGAGCCGCCGCGTGTGCATGCCCATGGCGACAATCCCTCCTGTGGTGACGAGATCGATGTGTTCGTGCGTTTTGACGGCGAGGGGCGCATCGCTGACATCAAATTCAGCGGCCAGGGCTGCGCCATCAGCCAGGCTTCCGCCTCGATGATGACCCTCAAGGTCAAGGGCAAGCCCAAGGCCCAGGCCGAGGCATTGAGCGAGGATTTCCGGCGCATTGTCACCGGCGACGGCGCGCCCGAAAACCTCGACGCGCTGGGCGAGTTGCAACTGCTTGAAGGCGTGCAGAAATTCCCGCAGCGGGTGAAGTGTGCGATGCTCGCCTGGCGGGCGTTGCAGCAGGTGATGAAAGGCTAAGATGCCCCGGTTTCTCCTCAAACCCGCATAAGCGGACCATGAGCACCGAACTTATGGATAAGTCTTTAGAATTGACTGCATATCATATCCTGCCATTGTCTTTCTCATGCCAAAAATGGATGGAAGGTTCCGTCTGTTCCGGTTATTCCGCAGACGCTCATTTTCCTTTTCAGGGTTATACGACTAAGAAGCTTGGTCCCAGCCGGATCATGGCCAGCCTCGTGGCGCTGTTGTTGCCTCACCTGCCGCTCCACGGTGGGGTTGCCCTTCGGGCTGCTGTTCCTCACGTCTCATAAAAGGATCAGGAGTCGATTTTTGACAGCCATCGTTGCGCCTCCTTGGATAGCTTCAGTTTGCCAGTCTTCAGCCGGTTGATTTGTTGGCAGACGTTCATCGCGCTTTTCATTTCCTATCTCGTTGCCGTCTACTTCCTCGCCGCCGTCGTCTTCTGGTGCACTGCGTGCGCAATGGCCACTTTCCTCGGATCACTGCCAACGGTGCTTTTGAGTTCCGACTCCTTCAACCGGAGACTTCCCATCCCATCGACCTCCAACCTCCCACCGGCGCCATGGAATGCTCCCCGAAACATGATCCAAGTGATATGAGAGTCTGAAGTGAGCGAAGCGCACCATCAGACACCATGAAAGGCAAAAGACACACAGCAGAGGAAATCATCAAGAAGCTGGCCACCGCGCAACTGCGCAGGCAAGGCATGAAGGTCAACACCAAGCGCGTGGCACGCATCTGGAGGCAGGAAGGACTGCGCGTGCCACAGCGCCACAGTGAGTCGTTCAACAGCCGACTGCGCGACGAACTTCTCAACCGCGAGGTCTTCGCCACGCTGGCGGAAGCAAAAGTGCTGGGCAGCGAGTATCGTCGCGCCTGCAATGAGCAGCGACTTCACTCGTCGCTGGATTATCAAACCCCGGCGGAGTTCGCGCAGCGCAATCCTCCCAACCAAACCCAACACCCAAACCAAGTCGCAAGCCACTGCCAGACTCTCATAGACACTGGCTCAAACTCCGGGGGCAGATCAAAGGGATTCTAAAATACAGTATGAAGGTAATGCTCCGAATCATTTTGTTATCACTAATCGATTTGTAATGGAAAAGGGAGTGGATGGACGGAGACGCCGCAGGAAGGCACTCTCTTTGTGGATCCCATCGAAGGAGTCGACCTTGTCGGTATTGCGGCGATGAGTGACGATAAGATTGTCGACGGTCTGCCCGGCGCGGATCAAGAGAGAACGATTATAACAGTTCTGAAAGGTAAATTTCCAGCTGTCGAATTGCCAAACCAATTTCCGTTTAATCCATCCGCATGTTCTTGTTATTTTGATGGATGGAAGAGTGGGTAGTACAGTGCGGTGATGTCAAATTTGGATAAATTGGAAACTGATTTAGAGGGGGTTAATCGTATAAATATTCATCTTATTACAACACGTGAAAAAAACAGACAAATTGCTCCGAGCGATGCAGTGAAATACATGGTCGAAGGGTACTTGGAGGGCAGGAAGAAGGCGATTGAATTACTGAAAGAGTGTGGAATCCACTTGAAATGAACCGGCGAGCCAACCGATGGCATTGGCCGTGCCAATCCATTTGAAAATTTCAAGTCCGCTCGGCTATGAACGCCTTCGGTTACCTCCAAAACTCAAGAGAGTCTTCCAGTCGCGCCTTGTTCCTCATCGCGTGTGACCGGCTTTCTCTCTTGAACCCTGCGACGTCTTCCATGGCCAAGTTTGCCTGCATCTGACTGAACATGCCAACACAAAGCCCTTTTCGGTTTTTGATTCGCCTGCTCCACTCGCAGGCTCACCCTTCGGGCTGCGCTGCGCTCCGTCCAAAACGCCTCCGCCCCGCGGCGTTTTTCGGTTAACCTTTCGACTGCTCCATGGCGCGGACGATGTCCATTCATTGCCATGCCACCCTCTTGCCGCCGCGTCAACAGGCGGGCGCTTTTTCCGGCTGACCGCGGTGAGTCAAACGGTGGCCGTTCCGCATTTCCCTGTCTGATGGCTGCCTGAGCCGGCGTATCCCTTCCATGCGATTCCCGATCCTCGCTCTTGCTGTCGTTGTGCCGTTGCTGCCTGCCCAGGAACCCGCCCCGGAGGAGACGGCGGAGCAGCGGGTGGTGGTCAGTGTGGAGCGCATCTGGGACCGGGCTGCGCACAGTGCGTTCACGGATCTGGTGAGCTTTCGCGGCCGCTACTACTGCATCTTTCGCGAGGGCAGCGGCCACATCCCGGGCCTCAACGGGGTGATCCGGGTGATCGAGTCGGAGGACAGCCATCAGTGGCGGTCGGTGGCGCTGCTGGAGGAGCGGGGCGTTGATCTGCGCGATCCGAAGCTGAGCGTGACGCCGGACGGGCGGCTTTGTGTGAACCTGGGCGGCTCGGTTTACCACGGCACCACGCGCTTGAAGATGGAGTCGCGGGTGGCTTTCTCCGACACAGAGGGGCGGAATTTTTCCCCACCGCAGCCAATCCCGATGCCGCCCTCCATCCATACGGACATGGACTGGTTGTGGCGGATCACCTGGCACGAGGGCACGGCCTGGGCGGCGGTGCAGCAGCTCCCCAGCGGCCACCCGCGCACCCTGCAACTGGTGCGCAGCGCGGATGCCCAAACCTGGGAGGCGGCGCACACGATGCAGGTGCCGGAGCCTTCCGAGACGACGCTGCGCTTTCTGCATGACGGGCGCATGCTGGTCCTCATCCGCCGCAGCGGTGCCGCGCCCAGCGTTGGCTGGCTGGGCCTGAGCAAGCCGCCTTTCACCCACTGGGACTACAAGCCGCTCGACCGCCCGCTCGGCGGTCCGAACCTGGTGCAACTGCCCAAGGGTCGCTGGCTGGTGGCCACCCGCGGGGCGCGGCAGAAAATGCTCATCGGCCTGCTGGATGTGGAGGAGGCCAGGGTCCTCCCCGTGCTCGAGCTGCCGAGCGCTGGCGATTGCAGCTACGCGGGCTTCGTGGTGGAGCCGGAGCGGGGCAGGGTGCTGCTGAGCTACTACTCCAGCCACGAGGAGAAGACGGCCATCTACCTGGCCGCGCTGCGCTTGCAGGCGCTGGAGGATTGGTAGCAGGAGGCTGGAGGTAGGCGCAGTCGCCAGCACGGCTCCTTCGAGTGAAGGGACTGGATAGCAGAGGGGTGGAGAAAGGACGACGCCTTGCGTGCCATCACTGCCTTCAAAGCGAAGGCGGTGCTCTCCCCCGCCTTCACCGCGGCCGACCCGGAGGCGGTGAAACGGCGGGTGCTGGAGGACGCCGGCCGCAACGCCGGCAGCCGGGCCGGAACCATCGCCTGCGCGGCGGGCCCAAAACTCGGGTTCATCCGGGAAGTGGGTGCGTTACAGGCTGCCGGTGGGAACCGGTCTGGAACGAAACTTGGCGCGAGAGCGTCCTGGACTGCGGCCGGTATTGCTTCGCGCCGCCCGACGGCGCTCACCCCAGCGGGGCAGCCTGCGGCTGGCTGCCTCGCTCGGCTCGCCGCTTTCGTGCTGCTCACCCGGTTGCGTCACCTGGCTGCCAAAACCCCCGTCCTCAAAAGCTCCAGAGGGCTGGAGCACTCCAGGACGCTGGCGCGCGCGGTTCCGCCCCTTTTCCCATGAAGGCCAGCCCGCATCGGCCCAGGCGTGAATCTCAATCCCGCACCCACTTCCCGGATGAACCAAAACTCGGCGACATGCAGTTCATCGGCATCGAGGCTGAGGACGCCGTCGACATGGCATGAGAACTCATCGCTGGGGGCTGGCGGAACAGCGTTGTGCGAAAAGTAGGGGGTTCGCCCGTCCGCGGCCTGGTCATCATGGTCATCATGAATACTGCCCTTGTCAGGCGGGTGGAACGGGGGAAAGTAGGCGCAATGAGTGACAAAACCCCCGCCGAATCCGAAGAGGAAAAGCCGCAGCCGGCTTCCCCTGACGAGGTGGCGCGCAAACTGGAGGACTTCATCAAGAACAGCCTGGGCGGCCAGGTGCTTTTCACCAACGTCGGAATGAATGCCGGCGGCGAGCGGCCGGCTGACGGCGGGCCGGAGGCCGCGGCCGAACCGGAGACGCAGGAGGAGCCGAGCTTTGAGTTCCACTACAAACCGGCCGACATCAAAGCCCATCTGGACCGTTTTGTGATCCGCCAGGACGAGGCGAAGAAGGTGCTGGCCACGGCGGTTTGCGACCACTACAACCACGCCCGCATGTTGCATGAAGAGCGTCGCCAAGGGCGCACGGTGGAGTTCACCAAGCAGAATGTGTTGATCGCCGGACCAACCGGGGTTGGCAAAACCTACCTGGTCAAACACATCGCCGAGCTGATCGGCGTGCCCTTTGTGAAGGCGGACGCCACCAAGTTCAGCGAGACCGGTTACGTCGGCGGCGATGTCGATGATTTGGTGCGCGATCTGGTGGCCAAGGCGAACGGCAACCTGGCGCTGGCGGAGCACGGCATCATTTACCTCGATGAGATCGACAAGCTGGCCTCCGGCGGCGGTGAGCGCATGGGGCGTGACGTCAGCGGCCGCGGGGTGCAGACGGCGTTGCTGAAACTGATGGAGGAGACCGAGGTGCCGCTTTACGCGCCCAATGACATCCGCTCCCAGATGCAGATGATGTTTGACGCGCGGCGCGGCCGCACCGGGCGCGAGGTGATCAACACCCGCAACATCCTGTTCATCGTCAGTGGCGCCTTCTCCGGGCTCGACAAGATCATCCGCAAACGCCGCAACAAATCGGCCATCGGTTTTGGTGCGGCGTCGGTGGCAGAGCAGACGGCGGAGGACCTGCTCAAGGAATCGAATACGCGGGATTTCATCGACTACGGTTTCGAGGCCGAATTTGTCGGGCGCCTGCCGGTGCGGGTGGTGTGCGCGCCGCTGGATGCGGACGATTTGTATCAGATCATGAAGTGCTCCGAGGGCAGCCTGATCCGGCAGTTCGAGCGCGAGTTTGCCGCTTATGGCATTCGCGCGGTCTTCCAGGATGAAACGCTGCGCGTGGTGGCCGGGCAGGCCGCGGAGGAAAAGACGGGCGCGCGTGGTCTGGTAACGGCTTGGGAGCGCATTCTGCGTGATTTTAAATTCGAGCTGCCCAGCCTGGGCCTGCCCGAACTGGTGCTCGACGAGGCGCTGGTCGGCGATCCAGCGGCGGCGCTCGAGCGCTGCAGGCAGGTGGCTAAAACCATGGTGACGGACGAACGTGGAGCGGCGGCGCTGGAATATGCCCGCAAGTTCAGCGCCGAACACAACCTGAACCTGCGTTTTGCGCCGGAGGCGGTGACGGCGCTGGTGCGGCGCGCGGAACGGGAGGGGTTGAGTGTGGCGGATCTCTGCGTACGGTTGTTCAAGGACTACCCGTTCGGCCTGCGCTTGGTGGTCAGTGCCGGCGGCGCCAACGACTTCATCCTCGGCGAGCCAGCGGTGGCGTCGCCGGACGCGTATTTGAGCGACTTGGTGGTGCGCTGCTACGGCCGCGAGGGCGCGGTGTCGCCCGCGCAGATGCATCAGGAATCCGGCGCGGGGCAAGTGGGGGGCGGGGCGGATGCGAGCTAGTGTTGTTGGAGCGGGGTTGATTGCGCTGGCCGTGGGCGGCGCGGCGCTGCTTTGCCAGCACTACGGAGTGGATCAGGTGCTGGCGGACTGGCTGGCGGGGCGCGTCGAAAGCTTGCAGGGCATGCGCCGCCTGCCGCTGCTGCAGCAAGTGGCGCCGGTGGCGGCGGCTTTGCTGGCGGCCGGGTTTGTCTCTCGCCTGGCCGGCCTGGGACGGCGGATGGTCTTCCTGTTTGCGCTGGCCTTTCTGCTTCTGGTTTTGTGGCCGGTGCTGGCGCTGCAGGGGATCTTTTTTGCGCCTCTGCTCAGCGTGGCGGCGGCTCTGCTGGCGGGTTTGCTGGTCCTGCTGCTTGATGCGGGAGCGGGCCAGGATGCGGTGCTGGCGGCGCCGTTTTTGGGCCGGTTGAGCGGGGAGAGTTTCGCGGCGTTGAGGCAGTCGGGAGACAGCGAGAAGCTGGCCGGGCAGCGTTACGCCACCGTGTTGGCCGGCCGGATTTTGAATGAAGCGTCGCTGTTGAAGCAACTGAGGCCGGAACAGTGGCAGGCGCTGACAGCAGGCTTCCAGCAACGCCTGCGCGACTTGCTGCTCGGTCATGGGGCCTTCATTGAAAGCAGCAGCCCAGCGGAGCTGCGAGCTTTGTTCGGCTTTCCTGTTGGCGATGAAAATCATGCGCTGAGCGCTGCACGCGCGGCCTTGGAGTGCCGTCGCCATCTCGCGGATTGGGAGCATGAATTGGCGGAGCACAGCGGCGCGCAGGCGAAGCTGGGTTTGGCTTTGTCATCCGGTGAGATCATCGTCACGCGTTTGACGGTGGCGGCGCGGGAAGAGTGGCGGGCGAGTGGAGCAGCGGTTGATCTGGCGGAAGCCCTGTGTGCCCGCAACGCCAGCTACGGCAGCCGGCTGCTCGCTTCGGCAGCCGTTTTGGAGGCAGCCCAGGACGGGCTGGAGGTGCGGCCATTGGAGTTGCTGCCGCAAGGGGATGCGGGAGCGCTGGCGGAGCTTTACGAGGTGCTGGCCTTGAAACGGGGGCTCAGCGAGGAGGAAGCGGTGGCCCGTGATGCCTTCTGGCAGGGTGTCATTTTGCTGCGCAAAGGCGACAACAAAGCGGCAGCCCGTCAATTCGAGCGTGCGGAGTTAAAAGGCGCGGAGGATGCGGTGCTGGCGCATTTCAAAGCCAAGGCGGGGGCCAAGTGACGGCGCAAACGAATCGGAACTGCCATGCCTGCCATCGATTATCCCGCGCCGATCCTGCGATTGATCGCGCTGCTGCGCGGTCTGCCCGGACTGGGTCCGCGCAGTGCCGAGCGGCTGGCGCTGTGGCTGATGGAACAAGGACCCGCGCGCAGCGAGCCGCTGGCGCACGCGCTGGCCGGGCTGGCTGGCGAGGTGGCGGCCTGCGCGGACTGCGGCTTCTTTATCGCGAAGGGCGCCCACTGCGAACTCTGTGCAGGCAGCCGCCGCGAGCGTCATGTCATCTGTGTGGTCGAGCACGCCGCGGACGTGCTGAGGCTGGAGCGCTCAGGGGCTTATCGCGGCCTCTACCATGTCCTCGGAGGCAAACTCTCGCCGCTCGACAATGTCACGCCGGACGACCTGCGCATCGAGCCGTTGCAGCGGCGTCTGCAGAGTGGGGAAGTGCGGGAGGTGATTTTGGCGGTGGGTTCGGATGTGGAGGGGGAGGCGACCTCGAGTTATCTGGCGGATTTGTTGGGCGGCGCTGGTTTGAGTTTGACCCGGCTGGCCCAAGGCATGCCTGCGGGCGGCGCGCTCGATCATGTGGACGAACTGACGCTCTACCAAGCGTTGAACGGGCGCCGGCCGCTTTGAGTCAACTGCTGCATGGAGTCCGACCGCCTGCGCATCGACAAGTGGCTGCACCACACCCGGGTGTTCAAGACGCGGAGCCTGGCTGCGCAGGCTTGCTCGAAGGGCAACGTGCGGATTCAAAAGCAGGAAGTGAAACCCTCCCGTCTGGTGCGTGTCGGCGAGGAACTGGAGGTGCGGCGCGACGAACTCGTTCTTGATCTCCGCGTGCGCGGACTGCCGCCGCAACGTGTGGGTGCGCCGCGTGTGGCCGAGTTTTTGGAGGACATGACTCCGCAGGAGCGCCGTGAAAAAGCCGCGGCCATCCGGCGCGAACACGCTTTGCAGCGGCCGCATGGGCACGAAACGCTGCTGAAGCCGGATAAAAAGCAGATGCGCCAGTTGCGTGAGTGGCTGGAGGCTCAGACCGAAGCGGGCTGAGCGGAAGGGCGCTCCTTGTGGACGGCGTAACTGCACACGGGCTCGCTGATGCCTTTGAGCCGCGCGGGTGGCAGTGAGGTCAACTCAAAGCCATCGGGCAGCAAGGCGAGGGTGGCCTCATCGATTACGATTTGACCGGCGGCGGCTTGCGAGCAGAGGCGGGCGGCGAGATTGACGCGCTGGCCGATCACGGTGTAGTTCAGCCGTTTTTCTGAGCCCATGCAGCCGGCCACGACCTGGCCGGTGGCGATGCCGATGCCAACTTCGAGCGGATTCTCCGCCTCCCGGTTCAGCCGCGCGCGGGTGGCGCGCATGGCCAGCGCGCAGCGCACCGCCCGCAAAGCGTCGTCCTCCGTGCTCTCGGGCGCGCCAAAGAGCACCATGATCAGATCGCCGACAAATTTGTCCACGGTGCCGCCGTGCTCGTAGGCGACGGCAGTCAGGGCGGTCATGTGCTGGTTGAGCAGTTCGATGACCACCGGCGCGGGCAGGCGCTCGCTCAGCGCGGTGAAGCCGCGGATGTCGCAAAACAGCACGGAGACCTGCTTTTGCGTGCCTTCGGTCTCGGGATTGTCAACCAGGAGGCGGCTGGCCACGGCGGGGTCGGCCACGGCGTTGAGCACGGAACGGTAGCGTTCGCGCAGGGCCAGTCCGGCGGTCATTTCATTGAATGCGCGGGTAAGCAGTCCCATCTCGTCTTTGGTCTTCGCCGGTACCCGCACCGTGTAATCGCCGGCGGCCACGGCGCGGGTGGCGTCGGTCAGGGCGCTTACCGGCCCCGAGAGGCCGCGCGAGAAAAACACGATGAGTCCCAATGAAAGCAGCATGGCCACGCCCGCGATCTCGGCGGCGGCCAGCCGCAGCTTGATGATCTCCTCATCCAGGGCGGCCAGCGAGTACAGATTGACCTGAACCGCATGCACAAACGGGGACTCCGGATTCAAGACGCGGTAAATGACACGGTGGCGCTGGCCGTTCACCGTCATGGAGAGATCCTGGCGTGGCGGCGTGTCCCCGCGCGGTTCCGCGGCGATCAAGGCCGCCAGTTCGAAACGGCTGGCTTCGGGAATGGTGTTGGAGACGAGATGGCCGCTCACCCAGACACCGCTCATGATCTGACTTTTCTCCAGCCGGCCGCTTTGCTGGTAGAGGGTGCGCTCATCCAGCGTTGGCAGCGGCAAGCCGAAGGCCAGGGCGCCGAGGAAGACGCCGGCGCTGTCACGGACCGGCGTCACAAAAATTTCGCGGACTTGGCGGCGGGTCTCGCCCGGGTGCTCGGTCAAAACGTAGCCGACCTGCTGGGCGGCCAGGACTTCGGCAAAGGGACGCGAGTTGGCTTGCAGGAGCGAGACGGTTTGCGCTGCCTGATTGGGTTCACCCGGATGGCGCTGAACCCAGCGCTCGTCATGATCGGAGGCCGTTTTGGGCATGGGATTCCCGTTTTGATCCAGCAGCATGACCAGGGCAGGCGGGCGGAAAGCATCTTGCTCGGAGGACGGGCCGCCAGGGGGGCGGACGGACAAGGAGCGCCGGCCGTCGGTGCGAGATCGCGGGTCTGCCGGCGGCGGCGGCACGGAGTCTCCGGGTTCACCCCGCCACTCAAGACGGGCGGGCTCGCGTCGCATCGCGGTGCCGAGATTTTGCTCCAGGGTGAGCCTTTGACGGCCCAATTCGTGCAGCATGGGGTCGATGATTTGGCGTATCGAGCCGTCGCGCTCGCCTTGAAAATGCGCGATGAGGGCCGGGGTGGCGGCAATTTCGTTCAGTTTTTCGCTGATCGCCTCAAACCGGCGCTGGCGCGAGGCATCGAAGGCTTCGATGTAGCTCTGGAATTGGGCTTCAAACAGCCGTTGATGCACCACGCGGTAGCGCCGCTCCGCCACCAACATGGAGGCAATGGTGACTGCCGCCAGAATCAAAAACAAGGTCGCGATCAGCTTGCTTCGGAAGCGGCGATGCCATGGTAAATTCACAGCTTAATCTTGCTAAAGGTCTTCATTGAAAGTAAATACAACTTCCGATTTAGAGCATGGTAGCGACTTTCATCCGGCAGGGCAATGCTTCTCCGCCCGCGAACCCTCCTGGAACCTGGATTTTTGAGCAGATCAGGCTTTGCGGAGTCAAATAGAAGCGACGGTAGGTTTTCTGAAGGCTCGTTGGGCGATTCCTGCTTTCCCGAAAATCGAATTGACCATGTATTTACATTGTGAGTAAAAAGTGCATTAATTGTAGAAGCCAACCCTTGATGACTTTGATGCCATCCTTCAGAACAACGCGTTTCGTACTGGCAGCTCTTGTGACAGGGGCTGGCTCCTTTTTTAGCAGCGGCGTGACTTTGGCCGCGCCCCCTGCCGCGCCGACCAACGTGAAGGTTTACACCACGCGCGATGTCAGCGGTGGCGCGGGCAACGCGTTCGCTTGGTGGCACATCGCCTGGGATGACAATGCCCTCGATGAGGCGGGTTACCTGGTGAAGGGGCGTTACCTGGTTCGCGGCAAGCCGGTCACGCCCTATTACGTTTTTGCGCGGGAAGCGGCCAACACGAATTACACCTTCCTGTCGCTCAACGACCAGAATCCCGATGTCTCGATGCAGTTCCAGGTGGTGGCGTTCAAAAACAACGGCGGCAAGATGGAAACGCGTGCCGCCACCCATCCAGGCTCCGTGCGCTACGACGCCGGCATCGCCTTCAACCAACCACAAGACTTGACCATCACCCGGGTCACGGGCACCGACGGATTGTACAACCTGAGTTGGAAAGATCTGTCCAGCACGGAAATCTACCACCGGCTGAGCTACAAGAAGGCGAGCGAGTCCTGGGCCAATGCCACGGAGTATCAGGTCAGTCTGTTTGGTGAGAACAACATCCTGCGCGCAATCCCGCTGAAACCTGGGGAGACCTACCACTTTCGCCTGCGGGCGCAGCGTTTCGGCCCCACGCCTGTGGTCTCGGACTACTCAAACTACATGGTGGTGACCACGGCGCCCACGTTGGCGGCGCCTTCCAACCTGTCGATTTTGAAGCTGAACGACTCTACCATTCAGCTCAACTGGAAGGACAACTCGCATACGGCGATGGGCTACGAATTGCAGTATCGCCACGGCTCCTCCTCCAGCTTTCAGTCGCTCACTTACACTGGCGGAGATGACAGCTCTTACGTCATCAATATCGCGCCGGGAGCGAACATGGAGTGGCGGGTGCGCGCGGTGTTTGAGGACAATGATGCCAACAAAACCCTCTATCATTCCGAGTTTTCCAATGTGGCTTCCGTGCAAACCACTTTCGTTGGGACGTCACCGGCCAACGTGGAGGCGGTGACAACCGGCCTGGTGGGCAGCATCGCCGTCCGTTGGAGCCATGATTCGGGGGAGGCGGCCCAGTTTGAAGTGCTGGCGAGACCCGTTAGCAGTGGCAGCGGCGCGTCCTATTCCACTCTGGCCACGGTGCCTGCCTCCACCCGTGAAACCTTGATCAGCGGACTGACCACGGATTTGGAAATGCAGGTGGCCGTCGTGGCGGTGAACTCCGGCGGCGGCAGCTCGCCTGTCGGAAGCACTGCGATTGTCACGCCGCGGGATGGGTTTGATTCGGACATGTACACGGCCAATCTCGACCCGTCGGAGTTTGGCATGGTGCTGCTCGCCCCGCTGCGGGAGGTGCCCTCCGTGCCCGCTGCGAATGATCTCGACCAGGATGGTGTGGCCAATGGGCATGACTCGCATCCAGACAACCGGAATTTGTGGTGCGACTGGGATGGCAACGGGATCAATGACAACGAGCAGGCGGGCCTGACGGACTACGACGGTGACAAGGTGGCCAACAATAACGATTCGCATCCGCACAATCCATCGCTGTGGTGCGACTGGGACAACAACGGAACCAATGACAACGAACATGCTGTGGCGGTGGACACCGATGGCGATGGCGTGGCCGACGACAACGATTCGCATCCACACGATCCATCGCTGTGGTGCGACTGGGATGACAGCGGCACCAACGATTTTGAGGAGGCGCCAGCGCCTTCAGATGATGACGATGGGGATGGCGTTCTCAACGGCAACGATTCCCATCCCGAGGATGGCGGCTTGTGGTGCGACTGGAACGACAACGGAACCAATGACAATGAGGAAGGCCCGATCGTTGACACTGACGGTGACGGGGTGCGCGATGACAACGATTCGCATCCCGAAGACATGCATTTGTGGTGCGATTGGAATGGCAACGGCACCAACGATTTTGAAGACCCGGAGATTGAGGACGCTGATGGAGACAACGTGGCCAATGCGAACGACTCCCACCCGGACGACGCCTCATTGTGGTGTGACTGGAATGACAATGGCTACAACGACCATCTGGAGGCGCCGCCGCTGACGATGATGGTCGCGAATGATGTCGTGCGCGGCGCTTTGTTTCAGCATGAGCTGGCGATTTCGAATGAAGCGAGCCGCACCTCCTGGACGGTGACAGGCCTTCCAGCGGGCTTCTCCAGCTTCAACAGCGCCGACGGAAAGGTCGCGGGCACGCCAAGCGAGGCAGGCATCGTCCAAAGTCCTGCTTCGGTGGTGTATGAGATTGTTCAGAATGAAGGCACCGATGATGAGACGACGGAGGTCATTACGGCCCAAGCCAAGTTGGTTTTCCGCGTTCAACAATCCGCCACAGTACCCGTTGCGGCGGAACCGATTGCTGACCGCACCATCGGCACTGACTCGCTCTCGATTCCCTTGCAGCCGGCTTTCCGGGACCCGGACGTTCCCCGGCTGGCGCGTCTGACCACCAGCCTGGGGGACGTGGACATTGCGCTCACGGAGGACATCACTCCGCAGGCGGTGGCAAACTTTCTGGAGTATGTGAACAGTGGCGATTACGATGGGGTCGCTTTTCACCGCTCCGTCGCAGGCTTTGTGGTGCAGGCCGGCGGCTTTGTGCCCTCGGCGGCCCCCAATCAATTCACCACGATTGAGAAGCGTCCGTCGCCGCGCAACGAGCCGGGCGTGGCGAATGTGCGCGGGACCATTGCCGCGGCCAAGGTAGGCAGTGATCCAAACAGCGCCACCCACGACTTCTTTCTTAACCTGGCGGACAACCGCTCCAATTTGGATGTGCAAAACAGCGGGTTCACCGTCTTCGGGCGAATCCTGGGCAATGGCATGGACGTGGTGGACGCGATCGCCGCGCTGCCGAGAGGGAGTTACAATGTGGTGATCGATGGTGCAGCAGGCAAATTTGACGAGTTGCCGTTGAATGTTCCCTCTCCGGCGCCCGCGGCGATGGACATCGACAAGACGGTGAAAATCCTCAGCGCGGAGGAACGATCCCCGTTTGAGTTCACGCTGCTCGACAACAGCGAAGAAAGCATCGTGCAGGCCGCCATCGAGGGCGCGCAACTGGTGGTGACCGGCCTGGATGAGGGCACCTCCATTTTGAAGGTTCGCGCCACGGACTACGACGGCAATCACATCGACCAGGAGTTCAGCGTGACGGTTGAGAACGGTCTCGTGCATCCCTCCATCACCGGGCAGCCAGAGAGCCAGATGGTTGATCCCGGCTCTGACGTTGTGTTCAGTGTTGAGGCGGAGGGGACGGGGATTTCGTATCAATGGCGGAAAAACGGTTCCCCGCTGCCGTCGCAAAACGGGCCGACCCTGACCTTGAGCAATGTCTCACCGGCGGACGCGGGCGCATATGATGTCGTGATCAGCAATGTGGTCACCACCATCATCAGCGAAACCGCTGGGCTGGAGATCACCCAGGAGGTGGCCATTGATTCGGATCTTTCGCCGCGCATCGTGCGCGCGGGTGAGCCGCTGGTGCTGGCTTTGGGCGTCTCAGGCAATCCTGAACCGGCGGTGGCCTGGTTCAAAAACGACGAGCCGCTGCCGGTTTCCGGACCGGTGCTCCGCATCAATGCAGCCGCCCTGGCGGACCACGGTTTTTATCGGGCGGAGGTGACCAACTCGAGCGGAACCCAGCAATCGGCGACCATATCGGTGGCGGTGGTGGGTGGTGGAGCGCAGCGTTTTGTCGTGAAGAACGGAGGCAAAACGAGCTTTGAAGTGGCGACTGCCGCCCCGCCTGGCGTGGTGCTTCAGTATCAGTGGAAGAATCAATCTGGCGCAAATGTGCCCTTCAGTGGACGTTTTAGCGGCAGTGCCACCCCGAAGCTGAGCATTCGGGACATCAATTTGACGGAGATGGGTGTGTACACCTGCGAGGTGACCGGTCCGGGTGCCATGGGCAAAAAGAGCAGCGGCACGTTTGAAGTGATTGTGGTGTCCGGGAACACACCCGTTGTGACCGCAGTCAGCAACCTGCCGGACGCGTTGGTGGGCCAGGACTATGAGTATTTGATCGCGGTCAATTCGGAGAAGTCGCGCACTCCCAATGCTTTCACCGTCAGCGGCTTGCCGCGGGGACTGAAGGTGGAGAAGAGCACGGGTCGCATTTACGGGAGGCCCGTCGTGGCGGGCACCTTTAGGGTGCGGATGCGTGCCTCAAATCCGATAGGAGCCAGTTCCACCATCACAGCGGATCTGCGGGTGATCCCGATGCCCGCCAGTACCACCGGCACTTTTGTGGGCATGATCGAGCGCAACACGGCGGTGAACGAACTGATCGGCGGTCGTCTGGATCTGAGCGTGACGGACAACGGCGCCTTCTCGGCCAAAGTCATTCTCGGCTCCGGCAACCACAGCGCCAAGGGGCAGGTCACGCGCACGGTTCAGAGCATCAATGGCACCGCTACCACCGTGATCACCGGCAGCACCCTTGTCAAAAGAGGCAACCTGCCGGAACTGACGTTGAATTTCACGATCAATGCCAATAACGCCGGTCTGTCCGGCGATCTGCGCCTCGATGACACCAACAAAGCCACGCTGACTGGCTGGAAGAACTTCTGGCACAAAACCTATCAGCCCGTCGCCGAATACGGCTACAACGGCACTTATCATTTCGGCATGACCATTCCGGACGATTCCGTGGGCGACCTGGAAATCCCGCAGGGTGCCGGTTATGGCGTCCTGACGGTGAGCGCGAGCGGCCTCGCCACCGTCAAGGGCCGCACCATTGATAACAAGCCGGTGCTGTCCAGTGCTCCGCTCGGTCCGGCTGGTTCTTTTGTTATCTTCCAATTGCTCTACAACAAAACCGGCTCTCTGCTGGGGCCGCTGGGAATCGCCCAGCAGGACGGCGACCAGATCGGCGTTGTCAGCCACTCGGAAATCAACAACGTGACGGGTTTTCCGCTGGATCAATACAAGAGCACGGCTCAACCGGGGAACACGCGCGATTACAAAGCTGGGTTCACCCCGGCAGTCGATCTGACCGTGCGCGGCGGCAACTACACGGCGTCTTCCGCTGGCGCTCGCAACGCCATCGCCCGTTTGAGTGCCAACGGCGGTCTTGACAGCGGTTTCGGATCGCCCATTCAAGCCAATGGCGCTTTGCTTGTCATGCTTCCGCAGGACGGCAAGATTTTGATTGGCGGTCTGTTCAGCCGCTACAACAACCGAGGCGCGTCAGGGATCGCCCGCTTGCATGCGAATGGAACGCTTGACGAGACCTTCAATGTTGACGGCACGGGTTCCAATGGGGCAGTCTATGACATGGCGCTGGATGCCGACGGCAAGATCCTGGTTGCGGGCGCCTTCAGGCAGTTCAATGGCCAGGCCCGCAACTACATCGCCCGTTTGAACGCCGATGGCACACTCGACACCAGTTTTGATCCAGGCACCGGACCGAACGCCACCGTTGAAAGCGTGGCGGTACAGGCCGATGGCAAGATTCTGATTGGCGGTCTTTTCAGCACTGTCGCGGGAACAAGCAAACCTGGCGTTGCCCGTCTCACCGCCGCGGGCGGGCTCGATGATTCTTTCAACGCTGAATCCACTGCGACCGGGGTCGATGCCGCGGTGCGGCGGGTGGTGGTGCAGGCTTCGGATCAAAAGATCCTAATAGGCGGCGATTTCACGACCTACAATGGCACAGCGCGGAACCGGATCGCGCGTCTGAATGCGGACGGCACCCTGGACACCGCGTTTGTTCCCGGCACCGGCGCCAACAGCACCGTGCGCGCCATTCGTGTGCAAAGCGACGGCAAGATCCTGATCGGTGGAGCCTTCACGACTTATAACGCGGTCGGCCGCAGCGGCGTTGCGCGTTTGACAACCACCGGGGCCATCGACAATTCGTTCAATCCAGGCATTGGCGCCAACGGCGAGGTGCGCGCCATCGAGGTGCGTGCGGATGGCAAAATTTGGGTGGGCGGAGCTTTCTCGCGGTTTGACCTCAACACAGACAATTCGATAACCGATAATCGCAATGGCGTGGCTCTGCTGGCGGCCAACGGGGCGTTGGATCAGGTATTTGTGACTGCATCCGGCTCTGCCAACAACGTCCGCGCCCTGCTTGGCGTGGACAGCGGCAAGGTGCTCATCGGCGGCTGGGTCTGGTCGGCGATCCGCAGTGATCGCATCCTCGGCCTCAATGATACAGTCGCCAAAGCGGTTGTCGATTTCAGTCAGGCCAAGGTCGATCTTCCCGACGCCACAAACCCCGACGCCACCTTTGTCATCAACGCCAATAACAAAGCGACGCCATTCGGAGCCAATCCGGCCGGCACGACCTGGAAGTTCAACGCCAAAACGGGCATCATCAGCGGCCGCGCCATCCTGCGCGATGCGTCGGTTGCGCGCACCATCGACTACACCGCTCTTGTCGTTCCCGTTTCGTCCTCCGACCACCGCGGCATGGGGGTCTTTGACTTGCCGGAACTGCCGGACGGCGGCACCACCTTGAAGACCTCCCCCATCCACAGCGGCCGGATTGAGGTGCGGCCGCAGCCTTGATCCCCACTTGGTGGACGAGGCGCGTTTGAACGTTGTGTTGGCGGCATGTTTCCGCTCTATTAACATGCGCAATGCAGGAAGGGACATTCCGTCAAGTAACTCTGGCATCCTGCCTGAGCTGTCGAGCAGGCTTCCAGCCTGCTCCGCTACAAATAATCATGTCCCTTTAAAATGCACCCCTTAATAACTCGGTGGATGCGACGCCTTCTCCTGCTGCTTCTGGTTTTTGCATCAACGACAGTCTCTTTGTGCGCGGTGGAGCCGCAATTCAAGATGGAGGTCAGTGACCAACTAAGAATTTATAATCCAAGTGTCCTGATGCCGCACAACCATGCCATCACAAACGCTCGCCAGAATTCACATGCCAATCTTGAGTTCAAGTTCAAAGTGCACCGTTGAGCGTCTCGAAAAACACTTCCTCAGG
>CAZKMS010000072.1:0-26875 GCA_964553805.1 uncultured Verrucomicrobiaceae bacterium | reverse complement strand
CTGGTGAGGCACTGGCCGGAGTAGGCGACGCAGAGGGCGCCGTGGACGAAGATCTCGAGCGGCAGCTCGGGGTGGTCGGCGGCGTGGAAGCGTTCGAGCTCGCGCAGGGAGAGTTCGCGGGCGAGCACGGCCTGGTCGATGCCGAGGCGCTTGGCGAACTCGAGGCCCTCCGGAGAGGTGATGGTCATCTGAGTGGAGGCGTGCAGGCGCAGGCGCGGGGTGACTTTTTTCACCAGCTCAGCGAGGCCGAGGTCCTGGACGATGACAGCGTCCACGCCGGCGGCTTCGAGGGCGCGGAGCTGGGCCTCAGCGGCGGGCAGTTCGGCGGTGAAGACGAGGGTGTTGAAGGCGGTGTAGCCTTTGACGCCGTGGCTGTGGAGGAAGGTCATCAGCTCCGGCAGGTCCTCCTCGCTGAAGTTGTCGGCGCGCAGGCGGGCGTTGAAGCGCGGCATACCGAAGTAGATGGCGTCGGCGCCGTTGGCGACAGCGGCTCTAGCGCAGTCCCAGTTGCCGGCTGGGGAGAGGAGTTCGGGGAGGGGGGGCATTCGGCGTTTTATTGGGACAGGATTGACGGGATTTTGGGAGGATTAACAGGATGAGGGTTTTTAGACAGGATGGCAGGATTTTGGATTTTGGATTTTGGATTTTGGATTTTGGATTTTGGATTTTGGATTTTTTGACGGGCCGGGGATTCGGGGTATGTTGACGGCCCTCCGAAGGGTTTTTGAACGATGCCGAAGGTTTACATTCGCACTTATGGCTGCCAGATGAACGAGCGGGACACCGAGCAGGTGTCGCAGATGTTCGTGGAGCGGGGCTATACCATGACGGGGGCGGAGGAGGAGGCGGATGTGATTTTGATCAACACCTGCTCGGTGCGGGATCAGGCCGAGCAGAAGGCGCTGGGCAAGATGGGGCTGATGGGGCAGTATCGCAAGGCGAAGCCGCATCTGGTGACGGGATTCATGGGTTGCATGGCGCAGAGCCGGGGTTCGGAGCTGGTGACGACTTCGAAGGTGGATTTGGTGGTGGGCACGCAAAAATACCATCGCGTGGTGGATCATGTGGACGGGCTGCTGAAGGCGAAGCTGGAGCGGCAGATGGACGAGGAGCGGTTTTCCATCGTCGATATCGAGGAGGAGCAGCAGAGCCAGAATGCGATCCGCGATCACGCGCTGACGGAGCGGCAAGCCTCGGCCTTTGTGAGCATCATGCAGGGCTGCAACATGAAGTGCACGTTTTGCATCGTGCCCTACACGCGCGGCAGCGAGCGCGGGCGGCCGATCGCGGAGATCGCCGAGGAGGTGCGGCGGCTGGCGGATCGTGGTGTGAAGGAGGTGACGCTGCTGGGGCAGATCGTGAATCTTTACGGGCGGCATGAGTTTCCGGCGGTGGAGGGGAAAAGCCCATTCGTGCAGTTGCTGGAAGCGGTGCACGCGGTGCCGGGGATCGAGCGCATTCGTTTCACCAGTCCGCATCCGATTGGCTACAAGAAGGATTTGATCGAGGCCTTCACCTACCTGCCGAAGCTGGCGGAGCACGTGCACCTGCCGGTGCAGAGCGGCAGCAACGCAGTGCTGAAGCGCATGCACCGGCCTTACACGCGGGAGAAGTTCATCGAGCTGGTGGGCAAGATCCGCGCCGCGCGGCCTGGGATCGCCATCACGACGGACGTGATCGTGGGTTTTCCCGGCGAGACCGAGGAGCAGTATCTGGAGACGCGGGCGATGTTTGAGGAGATCGCTTTCGACAATGCGTTTGTGTTTCGGTACTCAAAACGGCGCGGCACGCCGGCGGCGGAGATGGACGAGGCGCTGCAACTGCCGGAGCGGGTGAAGGAGGAGCGCAACCAGGATCTGCTGGGCGTGGTGAACCGGCTGGCTTTGCCGAAGTACGATGAGCTGATCGGCCGCGAAGTGGAGGTGTTGTGCGAGGGCTACAGCCGCTACACGAACGACCGGCTGACGGGCCGCACGCGGACGAACAAGATTGTCGTATTCGAGGGAAACTTCGAGCGCCACACCGGCGAGGTGCTCAACGTTCGGGTCAACGAGGCGAAGGGCTTCACGCTTTATGGCGAGCTGCCGCTAAGGTGAGGAACCATTTTTCAGACGCGCCGCCATCGCACGCAGGGCAGGCTCGCTGCGATTGGCGAGCATGGTTTCAGTGAGCAGGCGGGCGACTTCGAGGCGCGGGATTTTGAGGCCGGCGAGCCGTTGTTCCCAGGAGACTGCGCGCAACTGCCTCAGGGTGGCGTGAGCGAGCATGAGCGGCAGAGCGGTGGCGTAGCGCAGCTTGGCGTGGCGCAGGCGGCAGACGTAGTCGAGGCCGGCGTGCAAGTGCTCAGCACAAACCCCGGCCCAGTGCTCCCAGGCGGGTTGGAGCGGGGTGGAATCGTGACGCAGACTTTCCGGGCCGGGCATGCCGGGCTTGCGCCAATCCTCCTCGGGCAGATAGCAGCGGCCTAAAGCCATGTCTTTGCCAACGTCACGCAGGATGTTCACGAGTTGCAAGGCTTTGCCGAAACGCGCGCCGTCGCAAATGCGCTGCTCCAGAGCGGGATCAGGGCCGAAGGCGGCGCGCAGTTCGCTGATGCAAAGGCGGGTCCAAAACTCGCCGACGCAGCCGGCCACGCGCCAGGTGTAGTCGTCCAGTTCCTCGCGGGTCTGCAGGCTGCGCAGGCCACTGTCACCGGGGAAGCGTTCGATGTCGAGCCGCTGGCCGCTGATGATGTGCTCAAGCACATCGATGATGGCTTGCAGCGCCGGGTCGCGCATGCTGCGCAGCCAAGCCAGGGCGTCTGGAAATTTCTCCATGAGCCGGCGCTCGGCGGAGTCGGTTTGATGCGGTGCAAACGAGTTGCTGAGGCGGGTGGCCAGGGCGCTCTCGCGGCCGCTGTCGGGTTGGTGGATGAGAGCGTCGAACTCGACGAGGCAGGTGTCGCGCAGGGGTTCGGGCGCGGCGGCGGTGTCGGCGATGGTATCCGCGGTGCGGGCGAGCAGGTAGGCCAGGGAGATGGGCTCGCGCAGTTCCTTGGGAAGCGCTTTGAGGGTGAGGTAAAACGAGCGCGAGACGGAAGCCAGCAGCTTTCCGCCGAGTTCCTTTTCGAAGATGCTTTCGTGGTCGCTCATGAGGTCGGGAAGGCGAGCTTAGAGGCGGATGGCCGGCCTGTTAAGTGCGAAGTTTGGCTGCCGAGACACGGACCGCTTCTTGACCAGCGATGCCAGCGCGGGAAGGTGGATGCTTGTCATGATCCACCTCGCCGATGAAAGCACAGGCGGCACCGGGCCGGGAGTTTCCCTGGCACGGGAGATGCATGATGCCTTTTCGGAGACGGGTTTGTTCTCGGCATCGCGCGACTTTGAATACCGGCCGCAGCAGCAGCGCATGGCGGAGTTGGTGGCGGCGGCGCTGGAAGGGCAGAAGGCGGTGGTGATCGAGGCGGCGACGGGCGTGGGCAAGTCACTGGCCTACCTTTTACCGGCGGTGCGGCGGGCGCTGGACAGCGGACGCAAGGCGGTGATCAGCACGCACACGATCAACCTGCAGGAGCAGCTCATTCACAAGGACATCCCGATCCTGAAAAAACTCATCGGCGACTTCAACGCGGTCTTGCTCAAAGGGCGGTCGAACTACCTCTGCCCGACACGATTGAAGCGCGCGCTGGCGGAGTCGGGGGATCTGTTCACGCAGGGGGAGGCGGCGGAGCTGGCGCGGCTGGCGGAGTGGGCGGGGACCACGAGTGATGGAACGCTGAGCGACCTCACCTTCGCGCCTTCGATGCGGGTGTGGTCCCAGGTTTGTTCGGAGGCGCATGCCTGCACTCCGCGGCGCTGTGGCCCGGGCTCGAACTGCTGGTATCAAGCAGCAAGGCGGCGGATGGCGGAGGCGGACGTGGTGGTGATGAACCACACGCTGTTTTTCACTTTATTGTCTTCAAGCGAGGAGAATCCGCCCGAGGACGGCAGCTTTTTGTTTGCCCGTGATTTCGCGATTCTCGATGAGGCGCACACGATTGAAAACATCGCGGCCAAGGCCTTTGGCATCCATGCCAGCGAATCGAGCATCCGGTTTGAGTTGAGCAGGCTCTACAATCCGAAGAGCCGCAAGGGTTACTTCACGCTGCTGGCGGAGCGGGAGGGGGTGGAACGGGTGCAGATGGCTTTCGGTTCGGTGGCAGCGTTTTTCCGGGAGGTGGAGAATGCCTGTCCCTTCAACGGTCCGGCACGCGAGCACCGTGTGCGTGAGCCAGGCTTTGTGGTGGACAGCATCACGCAGGATCTGAGGCGCATCGCCGCCCTCGCCGAGCGCGCGGGCGACACGGCGAAGAATGAGAACACCAAGAGCGAGGTGCATGACCTGGGCAAAAAGCTGGTGAGCATCGCTGGCTCCATTCACGCCTGGCTCGAGCAGGAAGAGGACGGTCATGTGTACTGGGCGGAGCGTGGCGGGTTGGAGAACCAGATCATTTCACTGCACAGCGCGCCGGTGGATGTGGCGCCGAAGTTGCAGGCGATCTTTTTCCGTCCCGGCAAAGCCTGTGTGTTCACCAGCGCCACCTTGGGGGTGGGCGGTGATGAGGAACTGCGCTACTTTCGCCGGCGCGTCGGCGCCACGGACGCATACGCCGCCTGCTTGGAGAGTCCCTTCGATTTTCAAAAGCAAATGCGGCTGTATTTGGTGAAGTCGATGCCGCTGCCCGGCGCGCCGGACTTTGACAAGGTGATGAGTGGACGCATCCGGCATTTTCTGGACCTCTCCAACGGCCGTGCTTTTGTGCTCTTCACCAGCTACGGGCAGATGCGGCGCATGGCGGAGCTGCTGGAGGATCATTGCGCGGGCAAGGGCTGGCGCCTGCTGCTTCAGGGCGGCGGGCTGGCACGGCATCAGATGTTGAAGGAGTTCAAAGATGATGTGCACAGCGTGCTGTTTGGAACGGACAGCTTTTGGACGGGCGTCGACGTGCCGGGCGAGTCGTTGAGCAATGTCATCATCACACGCCTGCCGTTTGCGGTGCCGGATCATCCGGTGACGGCCTCGCGCATCGAGCACCTGGAGGGGCAGGGCATCAACGCCTTCACGGAGTACTCGGTGCCAGAGGCCATCCTGAAACTGCGCCAGGGGGTGGGCCGGCTGATCCGCACGCGCAAGGATCAGGGCATTTGCGCGATCTTGGACAATCGCATCCTTTCCAAACCCTACGGCCGCGCTTTCCTCGCTTCGCTGCCGGAGTGTCCAATGGAAGTGGTGTGAAGAGCGAGCCGGTCAGGCGGCAATGGCTTCGTCGCCAAGCCGCCAGTCGTGCCGGAGATAACTTTGCACGTAGTCGCGGACGGCGCCGGCGAGAGGTGTGAGGACTTCCTGGTAACCGGCCTGGCGCAGGCGAGTGATGTCAGCGCAGGTGTGGTATTGGTACTTGGCGCGCAAGGCCTCCGGCATGTCGATGAAGTCGATGGCTGGAGGCAGCCCAAGCGCGGCAAAGATGGCGCGGGCGAGGTCGAGCCAGGTGTGGGCGGCGCCGGAGCCAAGGTTGTAAAGGCCGTGGGCGAGGGGGGCCTGGGCGAGATGGAGCGTCATCTTGACGGCGTCTTTGACATAGAGGAAGTCGCGCTGCTGCTCGCCGTCGGCATAGCCGGGGCGGTGGGATTTGAAAAGCTGCAGGCGGCCTGTGGTGCTGATCTGGCCGAAGGCTTTGTGCACGACGCTGCGCATGTCGGCCTTGTGGTCTTCATTTGGGCCGAAGACATTGAAATACTTGAGGCCGACGATGCGGCGCAGCCAGCCCTGGCTTTTGGCGTGCAGGTCAAAGAGGTGCTTGGAATAGCCATACATGTTGAGAGGGCGCAAGCGGTGCAGGTCCTCGGTTTTGTCGTCCATGCCATGGGCGCCATCGCCATAGGTCGCTGCGGAGGAGGCATAAACGAAGCGCGCGCTTTGGCCCAGCGACCACTGACAGAGGCGGCGGGTGAAGTCGAAATTGTTCCGCATCAGGTAGTCGCTGTCCTTTTCCGTGGTGGCGGAGCAGGCCCCCAGGTGCAAAACGATGTCGAAGCGCCCGAGCGCCTCGGAGTTGCTGCCAATGCGCTCCATCAGATCGAGACCGTCGATGTAGTCGGCAAACTTGAGCGGCACCAGATTGCGCCATTTTTCGTCGGTGCCGAGACGGTCGGCGATCACAATGTTTTCGCAGCCGCGCTGGTTGAGTTCCCAGACCAGAGCGCTGCCGATGAAGCCGGCGCCGCCAGTGACGAGGATGCGATTTTCGGAGGTTTTCGGCATGGGCAACGGTGGGCGTGGCGCATGTGGCTTTCAACCAGAAAGGGCGCGCAAGGTGTTCAAACGCGGAGTGAACTTCGGTTGCAAAGCCGGCGCTATTCAGGCGTTTTGTTCGCATGGTTGTCCGCTGGCTGTCATTGGCCGTTCTTTTCTGCTTGGCGCTGCGTGTTCAGGCTGGAGTGGACTTTGCCCGTGAGGTGCGGCCGTTTCTGGCTGAGCACTGCCTGGAGTGCCATGGTCCGGATGACGCCAAGGGCGGCCTGGAGCTGACTTCACTGGAAGCGGCGGTCAAGGAGCTGGAGAGCGGCGCGCGCGCCATTGTGCCGGGACAGGCAGAACAGAGCGAGATCATTCGCCGGCTGCTATCAAGCGATCCCAAGCGGCAAATGCCGCCGCCCAAGCACCGGGCCAAACATCCGGTGAATGCGGAACAAGTCGGGATGATAAGGCGCTGGATCGCGGAGGGAGGCCGTTTCGAGGCGCATTGGGCCTACCAACCCGTGAAACGCGTCGAACCGCCGCCGGTGGCGGCGCATGCGGTGGACGCTTTTGTGCGCGATGGTTTGCGGAAGGAAGGTTTTCAGCCCGCCGCTCCGGCGGACCGGATCACATTAATCCGCCGAGTGCACTACGACTTGCTCGGCCTGCCACCGGCAACTGAAGAGGTGGACGCCTTTTTGATGGACGAGTCGGAAACGGCATACGAAGCCATGGTGGATCGCGCGCTGGCCAGTGAGCATTTTGGCGAGCGCTGGGGGCGGCACTGGCTGGACATGGCGCGCTACGCGGACAGCGACGGTTATGAAAAGGACCGCCCGCGACCGGACGCGTGGCGTTACCGTGACTGGGTCATTCGTGCGATCAACAAGGACATGCCGTTCGATCAGTTTACGATTGAGCAACTTGCAGGCGACCTGCTGCCAGATGCGGGCCCCGAGCAGATTGTGGCCACTGCGTTCAACCGCCAGACGCTGACCAACACGGAGGGCGGCACCGATCAGGAGCAGTTTCGCATTGAGGCCTGTTTTGATCGCGCGGAGACGCTCGGGACCGTTTGGCTGGGTTTGACCGTGGGCTGCGCGCGCTGCCACACCCACAAATACGACCAGATCACCCAGGCTGAATACTTTCAGTTGTTCGCCTTTTTCAACAACGCGGATGAAGTGACGCGCCAGGCGCCGAGCAGTCCCCAAGCCTGGGCTGACTATGAGCAGCGGCATGGCGCTGAGGCGCGCGCCTTGATCCCGCTCAAAAAGAAGCTCGATGGAGCCAAAAACGATCTGCCGGTGAAGTTGCCCGCGTGGGAGAAGGGTGCGCAGCGCCGCCTCGCCGCCGCGCGGGCGCAGCCGGAGCGCAGGCAGGCCTTTCGCTCCTTGGATCAGACCACCGTGCGCTCCGCGCAAAAGGTGGAGATGAAGCGCCTGGATGACGGTTCCTTTTTGGCGCTCGGCACACAGGCCAGGCAGGACGTTTATGAAATCGAATTGGCAGGGACCGGACAGCGCATCAGTGCGCTGCGGTTGGAATTGCTGCCAGACCCAAGCCTGCCAGCAAACGGTCCCGGCCGCAGCAGCGGTGGCAATTTTGTCTTGAGTGAAATCGAGACTGTCCTGATGGGGGTGGAAGGAGGCGCCGAGGATTTGATCCTGCATTCGCCCGAGGCCAGTTTCCAGCAAAAGGGCTATGCGGCGGCGGGCGTGATCGATGGCAAGCTTGAGACCGGCTGGGCCATAGGTGGTGGCACCGGAAAGGCGCATTGGCTGAGTTTGCAATTGGCGGAGCCGGTCACATTGGCAAAAGGCGAGAAGCTGGCACTGCGTCTGCACCAGCATTATCCCAAGGGTGGCGACCACAGCATCGGACGCATCCGCGTGCTGGCAGCGGAGGAGGAGACTGAGGCATCCATCGCGCCGGCAGCGGTGCTGCGCATCCTCGATGAAGAGCCGAAGCGCCGCAATCCGGTGGTGATTCAGGCGCTTTACGGCTGGCTCGAAAAGTTGGATCCGGAGGTGCGCGCCGCCACCAGGGCATTGGCTGCCGCCGAAGCCAGGCTGCCGAAGGCGCCGCTGATGGAGGTGCGGGTCATGGGCCAGCGTGCGCAAGACCCCCGCACCACCCGCGTGCTGCTGCGGGGCGATTTTTTGAGTCCGGGAGATGCGGTCAAGGCGAGCACACCAGGGGTGCTGCCACCGATTCAGGCGGAAAAACCGGGAGCCGAACCCACGCGGCTCGATCTCGCACGCTGGCTTGTCAGCCACGACCACCCGCTGACCGCGCGGGTTGTTGTCAATCACGTCTGGACTCAGTTGTTTGGCGAGGGGCTGGTGCGCAGCGTGGCAGATTTCGGCGTGCGTGGCGAGACGCCGAGCCACCCGGAGCTGCTCGACTGGTTGGCGAGCGAGTTCATGGCACGCGGCTGGAGCCGGAAGCAACTCCTGCGCGTCATCCTCACCAGCGAGACTTACAAGCAGAGCAGCGACGCTAGCGTGGTGGCGGACGGCCGGCGCCCCGTGGAGGAAATGCGGCGCCTGCAGACGAGCGATCCGCTCAACACCCTGCTTTGGCGTCAGAACCGCCTGCGCGTGCAGGGCGAGATCGTGCGCGACCTGCATCTCGCCGCGGCCGGCTTGCTTTCACCAAAAGTCGGCGGCCCCAGTGTGTTTCCGCCGATGCCGAAGGACGTGGCGGATTTGAGTTACGCCAGCAACTTCAAATGGGAGACCAGTGCCGGCGAGGACCGTTATCGCCGCGGGCTTTACACCTTCTTCAAACGCACGGCGCCGCATCCGGAGTTGATGACCTTTGATTGTCCCGATGCCAACCTGACCAATGTGCGCCGCGGCATTTCCAACACGCCGTTGCAGGCGCTGACAACGCTGAACGCCGAAGCTTTTGCCGAGGCCGCCCGGGGACTGGCGTTGCGCGTGCTCAAGCCGGGCAATCAGACGGAGGAGCGGCGTTTGCAGTCGGCCTTTCGCATTTGCCTTTCACGCTTTCCGGAGCCGCAAGAGCTGCGGAGCCTGGAAACGCTGCTGGAGGAAGCGCGCTATTATTACCAGCACGCCGAGCCTGGTGATGTGGAGGCGATGACCGGCGGCATCGAAAAAGACGCGGCAGCCGTTGAACTGGCCGCTTACATCGCGGTCACTCGCATCATCCTCAATCTCGATGAATTCATCACGCGCGGCTGAGCGCGCTACTCCTGCTTGCGCGGGCGGAGTTTGGCGGTGCCGGGCAGGGCGCTGAGAAAAAAGTAGCGTGGCGAGTTCACCAGGTCGCCCACTTCGCGGGTGGCCACCGTGGCCAGCAGCCGATCCAGCTCAGCGCGCTCGTCAGCATGGCCGGCCAGTTCGTTGTCCAGAAAACGCCGGAGGCGCAGGTTGGCATTCCACTCGATCGCCAGGGTGCCCAAATTGAGCAGGAAGAGAAGAACCCAGACCACGGCGAAGATCAGCAGCGCAATGCGCGGCTGGGTGACTTTGAGCAGGGTGGTCACCACCAGCAGCAGAGCCGTCAAGGTGGGCAGGTAACGCGTCATGCGGATGCAACTCTGCCGCCAGCGCAGGTCAGCGCCTCCCTCCCGCGTTTGCAAAGCATGTGCCGCCTCATGCAGCGCGACGGCCCAGGCGGCGAGCGAGGGCGAGTCGCCAACGCGGCGGCTGAGGAACAAACGGCGGCGCGCCGGATCGAAGTAGTCAGTCACCACGCCCTGGTGCGGCAGGATTTCCACGTCGTCGATGCCTTCGCTCTGCAGGAACATCCGTGCGATCTCGGTCCCGGTGCGGGCTCCAGGAGCGTTGCGGTGCCGCGCAGCGGCCATGGCCTGCTGGTAGCGCTGTCCGGCGTGCCGGCTCGCCAGCACGGACAGCCCGATGACGAGGATGGCGATGATCAGGACAAAAGGCATGCGCTTATTTCTAGTGGCGCCTGCAGCAGGCTGCAAGACGCAACCGGGGCTGATCAGGCCGAAGCTTCGCGGGCAAATTCCTTGCGTGGACAAGGCAGCGCGTGCAACCTGGGGGAGCCGCATCACCCCCAAGAATACCCTCAAACTGCAATGTCCTCCTGGAATCGTTTCAAACAAACCTATGTGCGTTATCCCGATCTTGGTTTTTCAATCGACGTCAGCCGCATCAGTTTTCCTGACACCTTGTTGACCGATTTGGCCGGCCCCATCGCCGCCGCTGAAACCGCCATGAAGGCGCTGGAAGCTGGTGAGATTGCCAACCCGGATGAAAAACGCATGGTGGGGCACTACTGGCTGCGCAATTCAAGCCTCGCGCCCACACCGGAGATGCGTGCCGAAATCGATGACACGCTGGCCGCCACGTTGCAGTTCGCAGCCGACGTGCATGAAGGCAAAATCGCGCCTGCTTCCGGCGGAAAATTCACCCGCGTGCTGGTGGTCGGCATTGGCGGCTCGGCGCTTGGTCCGCAGTTGGTGGCCGAGGCGGCGACCCCGGTGTCTCCGCCGCTGGCCATCGATTTCTTTGACAACACGGATCCCGACGGCATGGGCCGGGTGATTGCACGCATCGGCGATGAAATCCGGACCACCTTGACATTGGTCATCTCCAAATCGGGCGGCACCAAGGAAACCCGCAACGGCATGCTGGAGGCGGAGGCCGCTTACCAGGCTGCCGGGCTGGATTTCGCCAAGCATGCGGTGGCCGTCACGGGAGACGGCAGCGAACTCGACAAGCATGCGCAAAAGCAAGGCTGGCTCGCTCGTTTTCCGATGTGGGACTGGGTTGGCGGCCGCACTTCGGTGATGAGCGCGGTGGGCACCATTGCCGCCGCGCTGCAGGGTGTGGATGTGCCGCAGTTCCTGGCCGGTGCTGCGGCCATGGATGCGAAGACCCGCAGTCTTCCGGCCGCGCAAAACGCCGCCATGCTGCTGGCGCTCATGTGGCATCACGCGGGTGGCGGACGCGGCGCCAAGGACATGGTGGTGCTGCCGTACAAGGACCGGCTGGTGCTGTTCAGCAAGTACCTGCAACAGCTTGTCATGGAGTCGCTCGGCAAAGAGCATGATCTCGACGGCAGGACGGTGAATCAAGGCGTCGCCGTCTATGGCAACAAAGGTTCCACCGACCAGCATGCCTACGTCCAGCAATTGCGCGACGGGGTGAACAACTTCTTCGCCACCTTCATTGAGGTGCGCAAAGCTCAGGACGGCGCCGCGCTCGAGGTCGAGCCCGGCTTCACCAGCGGTGATTTTTTGCAGGGTTTCCTGCGCGGCACCCGCCAGGCATTGGCGGAGAAGGGCCGTGAGTCCATCACCCTCAGCATCGCCGAATTGAACGCGTTCAACCTGGGCATGCTGATTGCCTTGTTTGAGCGGGCGGTGGGCTTTTACGCCACGCTGGTCAACGTCAACGCCTACCACCAGCCTGGTGTGGAGGCCGGCAAAAAAGCGGCCGGATTGTTTTTGGAGCGTCTGGCGTCTGTGCGCGACGCTTTACCGCCGTCCGGGGAGGGCGCCTCCTGCGAGGAATTGGCGGGCCAGCTCGGGCTCGATCCCGAGGATGTGTTCCACATTTTGAATCATCTCGCCGCCAATGGCGCTGCCAGCCAGTTGGTCACCGCCATCAACCCGAGCGAGGATCGCTTTGTCAGGACCTGATTCTTGAGCCGCCACCGGCGCCGGTTGATGCCTGGCGCTGGTGCCCGGGTTGCCAATGCATCATGGATGATGCGCTTTCCTTTGCCCTGTCAAGTCATCTGCTTTGCGCTGACCACGGCTTTTTGTGCTGACTTTCATGGTGGCGTGGGAGCCGCGTCCCTGGCGCCAGATCTGGCAAAGCCGTTTTGGCGGCGCGGGCGAGGCTTCGTCACGCCGCAGGAAGTCGATGGATCGCAAGCTCAAAAGGCGGGGCATCCTCATGGCGATGATTTTGCTGATGGCGGATGTCACTTGTTATGTGATCGGCATCACTTCTCCCATGCGGCAGAAAACGAGCATGCTTTCCGTGGAGGAGAAGTACCGCATCGAGGAGTTTAAGCGCATCAAGGCCGCCAACAGCAAGCCCAACCAGACGGAATGATTGACGGGGCGGTGAAGCGCGGGGAGTTCCTGGATCAATTGACCTGGCGCGGTCTCCAGGCAAGCAGCCCCGTCAATTGTTCCCAGCGACGGATAACAAGATCGGCAAATGCCATCAGCAGGGCCAGCCCAGCCAGCCAGGGCCGCAAATCCGAGTGAACTCGGCCTGGCATGGCCGTGAGACGCGGTGTGCCTCCCGGCGCCAGCCATTCACCGCCTGAGGTACGGGCCAGCTCCCGTAGCATGGGCTCGTTGACCCGGCCCCAGCCAGCTTCAACAGCGTTTTGATGCACCAGACCGGCGGTGGCGTTTTCTGAACCGGCTTGCGCTCTCACCAAGTAAACTCCGGCATCCTTGGGGTGAAAACTTCCCTGATAAAGACCGGGTCCTGTCGTGTTCAAACGCAGCTTGCCTGCGGGTTGCAAAGCTCCGCCAACGGCAGCGGCGCCGGCGTGAAAAAGCTCCACCTCGACGAGCGCATCGTTTTTGCGCCTGCCACCGTCCTCCAGCAGGTCCGCCGTGATCTTCGCTTCGCTCCCATGCATGGCAACACTGAGATCCAGTTTGCTCCCCTGCGCAGGGCGCGCCGTCTCCCGCAAGATTTGGGACCAAAACCGCGCGTAATCGCTCCAGCGGCTGATCCAAAGCGAGGCCCAGCGCTGCTTGGCATCACTTGTGAAGGCGGTGACCTTGCCCAGGCCGAAGCGCCAGTGCGCCAGCAGCGGGTCTCCGCTGTCGGTGAGCAGGGGCGTCTGCGCTGACACCCGTGGCACGGTCTTGACATAGCCGAGCAGAGGCGGCGCCTCTTCCATGCTCAATCCTTCGAGCATGGGGTGGGGCTCCGCGGCACGAACCTCAAACGGCTCTTCCCGCAGCATGCGGCCGGTGTGCAGCAGGGTGTCTTGGGTGAAAATGCGGGTGATGCCATCGGGCGTCAACGTGGTGTAGGATTGGCCGCCGCCCGCGGCTGCGATGGCTTGAAGCAAGCCAGTGTGCGAACCCTCGCCCAAGGCCACCGTCGAGATGGTCATGCCCTCTGCCCGGCACGAAGCGGCAACGGCTTCGTAACCGGAGCCCGAAGTTTGGCCGTCGGTGAGAACGATCATGTGCTTCACTCGCGCCTTGACTCGTCTCAGCCCCTCGCGCGCCGCCTGAAGCGCAGGGTCCAAATTGGTGCCGCCACCGGCGGTGAGCGCGCCGATTTGCCCGGTCACCGTCGCCAGCGAGGTGAGGCGGGTCATTGGGGCGACGACCTTCACCTCCGAATCGAACGCATAAACCCCCAGGTGGTCGGTGCGGCTCAAAACCTCCGAGGTGGCAATGGCGGCGCTCTTGGCCATCTCCAGCTTTTCTCCCGCCATCGAACCGCTGCGATCCAGCACCAGCGCCACGGCGGCGCTTTGTTTTTCCTCATCGTCCGGTGCTCGCAACCGCACCGGCAGCATCTCTTCCAGCGGGGTTTTGAAGTAGCCGCCCACGCCAAAGGAACTGGGCCCGCCGAGCATGATCAGGCCGCCACCCAACTTGTCCACATACTCGCGCAGCATGTTCATGAAAGCGTTCCCCAACTGGCCCGCCGTCATCTCACTGATAATCACGGCGTCGTAACCGGCGAGTTCATCCAGGCGGCTTGGGAGATTGGACGGCGGCCGCCAGTCCAAATCCATGCTTTCAGCGCTCATCGCCGCTGGCAGATGACGCCCGCTTGTGGTGTCGGCGTCCAAATAAAGCAGGCGCATCCGGCCCAGCACATCCACCACCGCAAGTGCCTCGTTGTTCCGCGGCAGCTCGTCCTCCGGGCCGCATTCGAGCACGGCGCGGTAGGAGAACACCGCCCGGTGATCCGGCGCCCGTTGCAAACGCTCCTCCTGGGTCGCTCCGGCGCGCAGGGCCAGCGTGCGGCGGTCCACCTCCACTCCGTTCTCAAACCAGCGCAGCAGGGCTGGCGTGTCGATGGTGGATTCCAATTGGACGGTCAGTTCGACCGAGCCACCCTCGCGCACACGCGTTTGATTCGGAGTGAGGGAAAGCACGCGCGCATCGGGCAGCGGTGGTCCGCAGGTTCCCAGCACATGCACCCGCACACCGGCGCCGGCCAGGCGCCTCGCCTGCGTCAACGCTTCCCCCTGGGTTTCATAGCCATCTCCGATCAGCACCAATTCCCGCGAGGCGCCTTCGGGAAAGAGAGCTGCCGCGAGTTCGAGTGCTGCTGCATAGTCCGTGCGCGAACCGTGCCGCTGCTGCCAGGCAGTTGCTTCGTCTTTTGCAAAGGACTCCAGCTTGGCGGGATCAAGGAAACGCGGCTCCTCGCCGGCTAGCACCACAAGCGGCACGCGGGCGGCGCCGGCTGCGTCGCGCAATCGCTGCGCTTCCGTGAGCGCGGTTTGCAATCCTTCAACGCCCAGGCTTTGGCTGGCATCGATCACCAGACCGAGCGCCTTGTTTGAACCGCGTCGCAACTGGGATGGACCTGCCAGCGCCAGCAGCACAAGCAGGACGGTCAATCCGCGTGCCAGCAGCAGCCAGCGCCGCCTCGCTGGCCCCATCGGGTGCGCGCTGCGATGCTCCACCCAAAGCAGCCAGGCCAATGCCGGCGGCGCAGCGAGGAGCCACAGCGGCGATTCCCAGTTCATGTTCGATCTGGCGCGGACTTAGAGCCGAATCTCTTCGTTGGTGTCAGCGTTGGCCAGCAAGACTTGTTCGCGGTGGAAGGCGGGGTCGCTGCGGAAGGTGAGGCGCGCGCCATACTTGCGCTCCAGCTCCACCAAATGCTCGCCGTCTTCAGTGCGCAGGCGGTTCATCACTTCGGGATGAACCACGACGAGCAGGCTGCGATTTTCGTCGCGGCCGCGACCGAGCACCGAGCTGATGCGGCGCTGAATCTCGACGCTCATGGTGAGCGGCGTTTTGACCTGGCCATGGCCTTTGCAGTAAGGGCAGGGCTCCATCATGGTGGTGTCCAGGCTTTCGTTGAGGCGCTGGCGCGTCATTTCCATGAGGCCGAACTGGGAGATCTGCAGCACCTGGATTTTCGCCTTGTCGCGCTTGACGCGATCCTGCATCGCGCGATAAACCGCCTGCTGCTCCTTGCGGCCCTTCATGTCGATGAAGTCCACCACGATCAAGCCGCCCATGTTGCGCAGGCGAAGCTGGCGCGCCACCTCCGCCGCGGCTTCGAGGTTGGTTTCGAGGATCACCTTGTCCACGTCCTTCGATCCCTTGTTGCGGCCGGTGTTGACGTCGATGGCCACCAGCGCCTCGGTCTGGTCGATCACAATGTAGCCGCCGCAAGGCAGCCAGACTTGGCGGAAAAAGGCGTTGTCGATCTGCTTCTGAATGCCGTAGTGGTCAAAAATCGCCGTGGTTCCGGTAAACTGGTTGATGCGTTTGCGCGCGCGCCGGGAAATCTGCGCCGCCATTTTTTGCATGTGCTCCACGATCTCGGTGTTGTCGCACACCACCTCGTCCACCTCCTCGGTGAGGAAGTCGCGCACGGTGCGCTCCAGCAGGCCGGGCTCCTGGAAGCAGCAAACAGGCGCTGCTTTGCTATCGCGTTTTTCGACGATCTCCTTCCACTGCTCCAGCAGGATACTGAGGTCGCGCACGATGTGGCGGGCGCGTTTGCCGGAGGCTTCGGTGCGCATGATCAGCCCCATGCCCTCGGGCAGGTCGAGGTTCTCGATGATTTTTCGCAGCCGCGCGCGTTCCTTTGGATCGTCCACCTTGCGGGAGATCCCGAACTGGTCGTTGAGCGGCATCAACACCAGCAAGCGGCCGGCCAGGGAGATGTTGGTGGTGACGCGTGGCCCTTTGTTGCCGATGGGCCCCTTGGTGACTTGCACCATGATCTCCGAACCAACGGGGTAGAGCGAGGGAATGTCCTGCGACTGGATTTTTTTGCGCTTCTTCGAGCCGCCGCGGTTGATCTCCTCGAGCCCGGAATCGAGCGCCGCCGGGATGGCATCCCAGAAGTGCAGGAAGGCGTTCTTGTCCATGCCAATGTCCACGAACATGGCCTTCAAGCCCTGCTCAATGTTGCGCACCTTGCCTTTGAAGATGCTGCCGACGATGCTGTTGGTGCCGACGCGCTGGATGTTGTACTCTTCGAGCACGCCGTTTTCCATCACGGCCACCCGGTTCTCGAGCTTTTCGCAGTTGATGACGATGCGGGTGCCGGATGCGACATCCTTTTTCCCGGTGATGAACTCTTTGATTTTTTTGAACATGGTCAATGGCATGAAGCCCTCCTGTGTGTTGGTTTTGATGGAATCGCGGGCGGGAAGCTCATCGGAACAGCCGGTCGAGCAGGCCCTTTTTGCGTTGAGGTTGTTCCTCCGGCGGAGCAGGTGGCGGCGCGGCTTTGGCTCGCTGGCTGCCACTGTTGTTGTTAAACAGACCTGCGCGGCGCACCGGCACCGCCCTTGGAATTTTTTTTGTGCCGCCGGTTTCCACCGTGCCGGCTGCGTCCGCCTCCTGACGGATAGAGGGCCGCGTTACGGGGCGCGCCACGGGGATCTCCACCGCCGAAGCCACATGTTCCGGTCCCAAGTCCTCGTCCTCGCTCACCGCCGTCAGCAGCATCGGCCCGGCCTCGTAGCTCACCGCCATCACCGGTTTGAAATTGCCCTGGGCCTCGGGCACCGGCTTCACCTTCACATCATAACCGTTGTCCAGCGCCAGCGCCTGCTCCAGCACGCGCGTGGCCACCGGCGCCGCCGTGCCGCCCCCGGAATGGCCGCCCTCCACCAGCGCGCACACGGCGAATCTCGGATTTTGATAGGGCGCGAAGGAGATGAACCAAGTGCGGTTGTCGGTGACGCCTGCCCGCTTGAACTGCGCCGTTCCTGTTTTGCCCGAGACTTCCACATTCTTGATCTTGGCTCCGGCCGCCGTGCCGCCAGCGGCGTTCACCACCTTCCACATGCCTTTGCGGATAACTTCGATCTGCTGCGGGGTAAAACCTTCCGCCTCCAGGTCCGCCTGCAGCTCCGGTGGATTTTCCAGCACCACCGTCGAACCATCCGCCACCCGCTTCAACAGATGCGGACGGTAGGACTTGCCGCCGTTCGCCACGGTCGTCGTCACCGCCGCCATTTGCAGCGGGGTGGCCAGCACGTAACCCTGACCGATGGAGGTGTTGGCCGTCGTTCCAGCACTCCATCGTTCGCGCGGCACGTTCATTTGCAGCCATTGCGGGTTCGGCAGCACGCCGGGGCGCTCATCATCCAGCTCGATGCCCGTGCGTCCGTCTAGGCCCAGCAGCCGGCCCGCCTTGGTGATGTTGTCGATGCCGGCGGCGTTGCCGTATTGATAGAAGAAACAGTTGCAGGAGCGCATGATGGAATCGCTCAAGTCCAGGCTGCCGTGCGCGCCGCCTTTTGATCCAATCCAGCACGCCATGGAGGTGTTGCCGTAGGTCATGCGCCCGGAGCAGTTGAACCGCCGCGTATGGATCTTGGCCAAGCAGCCGGCGAACGCGATCGGGATCTTGTAGGTGGAGCCGGGCGCGTAGTTTTGCACCGAGCGGTTGAGGAGCGGCTTCACCGGATCGTTTTCATAGGCGCGGTATTCCGCCTCGGTGATCTCCGGAATGAACTTGTTGGGATTGTAGGACGGCACCGAGGCCATCGCCAGCACCTCGCCGTTGTTGGGATCGATCACCACCACCGAGCCGCGGCCGATGCCGCCGTCGCGCAGCGCGCGTTCGGCGATGAACTGGATGCGCGCGTCGAGCGTCAAATAAACGTCGTTGCCCTTGCGCGGCTCCTGGAAGCTGACCTCCCCCACCAGTCGGCCGCGCTCGTTCACCTTCATCGTGCGGATGCCGGGCTTGCCGCGCATGTGCTCGTCAAAGCTCTTCTCCACTCCCGCCACGCCGTAGTCATCCGGCAGATAACGGTCCCACTCCGCGCGCTCCTCCGGCGACACTCGCTGGTCGTCCGCCAGCCGCATGTAGCCCAGGATGTGGCTGGCCAGTGATTCATACGGGTAATGCCGCACCGCGCGCTCCGCCACGGTCACGCCTGGCAGGCCAAGGTTGTGCTCGGCAAAACGGCTGAACTCGCTGAAGCTCAGATCCTTCCGATACACCCATGGCACAATGCTGCCGAAGGTGCGGTAGTGAATGCGCATCGCCTCGGAGTTGAAGTCGCGCGCCAGTCCCATTTCCGCGAGGCGGCGGGCGATGGTTTGCTTGAAGATCGCCACCACATCCGGCTCGCTGCGCTTGCGCATGATGCCTTTCTCCGGCACCTCGTAAACATGCGCGGCCACCTCCTCCATTTGGCCGACACGCACCAGCCGGTTGTACTCGGCCATCATTTCGCCCAAGTTCACCAGCACCTCGAAGATGGCGCGATTGGAGGCGAGCGTGATGCCATTGCGGTCCTTGATCTCGCCGCGCACACCGGGGATGCGAGCCTTCAATTCGTAGCCCACCTTCACCTTCTTCACAAACTCCGCATGCCGGTCGATCTGCAGCGACCAGAGGCGCACCGCCAGCAGCAGAAACGCTGCCAGCATCACCAGCGCGATCAGGTAGAGGCGGAATTTGTACTTAACGACCATGGGTAAAGTTGTAACGCAGTCCGTCGTAACGAATTTCGTAGCTCGTCCAGCGCGCCAAGCCATGCAGCACCAAAAACAGCAACGGTGAAACCAGCATGGCCAGCAGGGTGTCGGTGATCATCTTCGACCACACTTCCGAGGGAAAGCTGAAGTTGCCGCGAATGAAGGTGATGATCAAAAACTGGCTCAGCAGCCAGCCAAACATGGCGAAGCCGGTCATCAGCACCGGCAGTTCCAGCCGGCCGCGCTTGAACAAAGGCCGGACACCCTGCATCAAGCAGCCCAGCAGCCCGAAGAGCAGAATGGAGACGCCGAAGCTCACCTCGCCACCCGCCAGCGCCATGGGATCATGCGCCGCCTCCTCAATCAACGCCGCTGCGGCATCGTCATTGATGGCTGGCACGGGAAGGTAGCGCGCGTCCCAGAGAAATCCCGTGACGAAGGCAAGCATCAACATGATCGGAAACGGTGTCGCCACGGCCGCCGCGAAAAAGAACACCGCCGGCAGAAACAGGCGCGCGTGATGGGCGATGGAAATGGCAGGCACGAACTCCTGCAGCACGAAGCACAGCAGCAGCAGCGCCAGCACCAGCAGATTGAATCTCATGCGGGTTCTCCTCTCCACTTCATTGCCCCACCTCCTGCATCTCGATCACAAACACATGATCCAGCGTGGTGAAATCGACCGCCGGCTTCACCAGCGCCTCTCCGGAAATGTCGCGGTTGTAAAAACGGATGACGCGGCCCAGCAGCAGATTGGCCGGGAAGACGCCACCCTCGCCGGAAGAAAACACATTGGCGCCAGGACTGACCGGAGCGTCGCGGTTCAAGTAGCGCAGATGCAGATTCGGCACCGTGTCCAGACCGGCGCGCTCGCCAAAGAGAATGCCTTGCTCCAGCGTGCCCTCCACCTTGGCGGACACCCGGCACATTTCATCGGTGAGCAGCAGTACCTCCGCCATGCGCGGCGCCAGCTTGCCGGTCTTGCCGACCAGCCCCTGCTCGGTGATGACGGGACTGTCGGTGCCGATGCCGTCGAGCGAGCCTTTGTCGATGAGCAGGGTGTTCCACCAGGTCGCGGAGGAGCGCTTCACCACACGCGCGGCGGTCATCTTGAAAGGCGACGAGCCCTTGAAGTCCAGCACCTTGCGCAGGTGGGTGTTTTCATCGACGAGCTGGTTGTACTTTTGCGCGATGATGCGCAGTCGTTGGTTCTCCATGCGCAACTGCTCGTTGCGCTCGGCGAGTTCGGCCGGGTTGGTCGAAGGGGTGGAGACAGCGTCGGCCAGGCTGCCCGCGGCCGCGCTGGAGTGAATGAAGGGTGAGAACACCGCCAGCACGCGCTGCTGAATCATGCGCGTGGTCGGAGTGTTCAGCATGAACACCGCCGCCAGCGACACCAAAAAAAGCGCCAGCGCCAGCAGGTTCAGCTTCCTCATTGCGTTGTCCTCCTCACCTTGTCGTGGTTGCCCTCAGCCGCCGGCACTGTCCTGCAGGATCAGACATCCATGGTGCTGACTTTGCGCAGGAATTCCAGTTCGCCCAGCACCCGGCCGGTGCCTTCGCCGACGGCGCTGAGCGGATCCTCCGCCACGTGAACCGGCAGCGAGGTTTCCTCCGCCAGCAGCTTGTCGAGGCCGCGCAGCAAGGCGCCGCCGCCGGCCAGCATGATGCCGCGGTCCACCAAGTCCGCTGACAGCTCCGGCGGGCAGCGTTCCAAGGTGGTGCGCACGGCATCGATGATCGCGTTGAGCGGTTCCAGCATCGCCTCGCGCACCTCCTGGCTGGTGATGACAATCGTTTTTGGCAGGCCGGCCACCATGTCACGGCCTTTGACCTCCATCGTGGTTTCCTTGCCCAGCGGAAAGGCTGAGCCGATGCGCAGCTTGATCTCCTCAGCCGTGCGCTCGCCAATCATCAAATTGTAGGCGCGCTTCATGTAGCTGATCATGGCCTCGTCCAACTCGTCGCCCGCCACCCGCACGCTGCGGCTGTAAACGATGCCGGAGAGGGAGATGATCGCCACCTCGGTGGTGCCGCCGCCGATATCGACAATCATGTTGCCCGCCGCTTCCTGCACCGGCAGGCCAACACCGATCGCGGCCGCCATCGGCTCCTCGATGAGGTGCACCTCGCGCGCGCCCGCCTGGGTCGCGCTCTCGCTCACCGCGCGTTTTTCGACCTCGGTGATGCCCGATGGGACCGCAATGACGACGCGCGGTCCGCGCATGGCGCGCCGGTTGTTGTGCACCTTGCGAATGAAATGACGCAACATCGCCTCCGTCACGCGGAAGTCAGCGATGACGCCGTCCTTCAACGGGCGGATGGCGGAGATGCCGCCAGGTGTGCGCCCCAGCATGCGTTTCGCGTCATCACCGACGGCGACGACCTCGTTGGTGCCGGATTTGACCGCCACCACGGAGGGTTCCCGCAGTACGATGCCGTGATCTTTGACGTAGACCAGCGTGTTCGCGGTTCCGAGATCGATGCCGATGTCTTTTGCAACAAAACCAAAAAGTCTGCCAAGCATGTGGAAATGAGAATGATAAAGGGTTGGGAAAGGGTAGAAGATGACCCTCCATCAGAGTCGATGCGGCGGTTGTGCTAGCATTTTCGAGGATCACAGGAAACCTCTCCGCGCACCGTAATGAAGGGCGTTCCACATGCTAAAACCCCCCCTATTGCCGTCAAGGGAAGTTTTGGTGCTGGTGAAAACTAGAATAACTGGAAAATCCGCCGGATCAAGCCTCCTGCACGGCCCCTGAAATGACCTCATAAGTCCTTCCGGGAGCTTGCCCGTCCGCCAGCCAGTCCAGGCGCGTGGTGGTCATGATTTTCTGGGTGCCTGGCGGCAGGCAGTCGAGAAAGGCTCGGCGGCGTTCGCGGTCGAGCTCGCCAAAGACATCATCCATGAGCAGCAGGGGAGGCAGGCCGCGAGCCTCGTGCAGCGCCTGTGCCTGCGCCAGTTTCAAGGCCAGGGCGAGGGTGCGCTGCTGGCCCTCCGAAGCGAAAACCCGGGCGTCGAGTCCCTTCAGCTCCAGGCGCAGGTCATCGCGATGCGGCCCGCGCTGGGTCGCCCGCAGCCGCGCCTCCTCCTCGCGGCAGGCCTGCAGCTCCTCGAGCAAATCCTCGCTTTCTTGGCCGCTGAGATGGCTCAGACGCAGCGATTCCTCGCCGCCGCTGACGCTTTCGTGGAACGCCGCCGCCGGCGCGCCCAGCGCCGCGCAGAGTTCCGCGCGGCGCGCACTGAGCACCCGCGCATGCTCCGCCATCACACGCGCAAAGGCATCTGCCTGCCGCCAGGCGATCACGGCGTCCCGCTTGAGCACGTAATTGCGCCCGCGCAGCGCCCGCTCGTAAGCGCGCAAGGCAGGCAGGTAATCCGGGAACATCTGGCTGGCGGCGAAATCCAGAAAACGCCGCCGGTGCTCGCCGCCGCCGCGCAGCAGGTTCATGTCGGCATGATCCATCCACACCACCACACCGGTCTGCGCCAGGTAGTCCGCCGCCCGCCCGCAAACCGCGCCATCGACGGCAAGACGCCGTGTTTTGGCCGAGACGGCGGCACGCAGCGCGCGCCCGCGCCAGGTTCCCTCCACCACCGCCGCCGGCGCGCCAAAGCGGATCCATTCCCCGCGATTGCTCGTGCGCGGCGACTGGACGCGCAGCAGCACGCAGGCGGCCTCCAGCAGCGAGGTTTTACCCTGGCCGTTGCGCCCAACCAGCGCAGTCAGGTCCGGGTCGAGATCCAACCGCACCTGTTCAAAACAGCGAAAATCGCGCGCCAGCAACTGTTCCAGCATCAGGCCGTTCATCAAAGCCGCAACTGGCCGCCGCACAACTCCGGCTTGGCAGATTCGGTCTTGGGGGGAGCGCCCCGGAACACGCGAGGGCGCGTGTGCTCCCCATACACCAACTTTCCGGATGAACCCACATTCAATCCGGCGCCGCCTCTTCTTTGGGTCGTTTCTGGATGAATCGAGTTCCGCGCTCCTCACTTTTTGAGGTGATGAATCGTCGCCTTCGAGCGGCCACCCTGCCAGAGATCGTATTGAGGATCGACGTGGGTGGCAAAAAAGCTTCGCAGCCGTTCTGCGGCATCAGTCTGCGGCGTTTCATAACCGGGCTGGTTGAAGAGATTGAAGCGCTCCTGCGGATCAGCCTCCATGTCGTAGAATTCGTGCGGTCCGCTGGGGAAGCGCTCCACCATTTTCCAGCGCTCGCCGCGCCAGGCGCGGGTGTTTTCCATTTCGTAGCCGACTTCCTGCACCCAATCCTCCGCCAGCGCCTTGCCCAGCAGGGCAGGGGAGAAGTCGCGGCCCGGGGAGCGTGGTTTTTCCGGCATCGGCAGGCCGAGGTGAGCGAGCAGGGTGGGCATGAAATCATAGTTGCTGATGAGCGCGTCGTGGGTCTGACCGGCGGGGATGCGCGCCGGATGCGTGAAGATGAGCGGGATTTGCATCATCAGATCGTGCGCGCCGGTGGGCCGGGTGTGGTCGCCCATGCCCCAGATGCCGTTTTGCCCGCCCATCCAGCCTTGATCCGCAGTGTAAACGACGATGGTGTCCTCGCTGAGCCCGAGGCGCTCGAGCGTGGCGGCGATTTCACCGACGCCGTCATCGACGCCACTGGTCTCGGCGGCGCAGCGTTCCATCGCGTTTTGCGTGTTGTGAAACGCCTTGTTGGCATGCTGCCAGGGGTGCATGGCATCGCGCGGGAAACTGGGGAAGGGCTTGTCCTTGTAGAAGTCCGCGTGGCGGTTGCGCGGCGGATTTGTCATGAGTCTGCCCAGGTTGTAGGGGCCGTTGTAGGCGAGGAAGAGGAAGAAGGGCTGGTCCCGGTTTTTCTCGATGAACTCGATGCCGCGCCGGGTGAAATAGTCGGTGGTGTACTCGGCGACCTTGAAGACCTCGCCATGTTCGATGAGGGGTTGGTCGTAGAATTCCTGGGTGCTGCCGTCGGGTTTGGTGACCCAAAAGGAAAAACCGGGGGCCGGGGTCAGGTTGGCGCCGAGATGCCATTTGCCGCTCAGGCCGCAGGTGTAGCCCGCCTTCGCCAGCACCTGCGGCAGGGTGGTGAACTCGGCCAGGGTGTTGTAAGCTTCGGGGCCCATCATGTATTTCGGGTCGAGGAAGCAATGCACGCCATGCTGGCTGGGGATGAGGCCGGTGAGGAAGGTGGCGCGCGTCGGCGAGCACACCGGGTTGCTGCTGAGGCAGCGTGTGAAGCGGATGCCGCGTGCCGCCAGGCTGTCGATGTGCGGGGTGCGGATGTCCGGGTTGCCATAACAACCGAGGGTCCAGGCTCCCTGGTTGTCGGTGAGGATGAAGACGATGTTAGGCTGGCGGGCACTCGCGGAGGTCGCGGCGCAAAGCGCAAAAAGCGCCAGCACGGACAGCAGGGAAGAGAGGGAGTGGCGCATGAAGGCTGCGGTTGAAGCCACAAGCAATACCGAAGATCGCGAGCCGGGTTTTCGGGCGGGCGGCAGTTTGTTCATCGGGACGGTCTGCGGAACCCGCCCGGATTTGAGGATGTGCCAGAGTGCTGAATCCACTCATGCATGTCCTGGCTCTAAAAGTCTAAAAGGGTCGGAGTCGATTTTTGACAGCCATCGTTGCGCCGCCTTGGATAGCTTCAGTTTGCCGGTCTTCAGCCGTTTGATTTGTTGGCAGACGTTCATCGCGCTTTTCATTTCCAATCTCATTGCCGTCCACTTCCTCGCCGCCGCCGTCTTCTGATGCACTGCGTGCGCAATGGCCACTTTCCTCGGATCACTTGCCAACGGTGCTTTTGAGTTCCGACTCCTTCAACCGGAGACTTCTCGTCCCACCGACCTCCAACCTCCCGCCGGCGCCACGCGCGGTGACGCGATAAAGCGCGCCTGGATACTGAATGCGGAGCATGCCTGCGAGGCTACATCTCAGGCATCGTTTTGTCAAGAATTGACTCCTGACCCTTTCTTGGGAAGCCCGCCGCCCACCGCCTTCTCCCCCGGCTCCGCGCCACCTCCGCCCACGGAAGAATGGGCGGGAACAGAGTCCCGCCCTCCGATGTGCCGGGCGGGTTGGAGGTGGTGAGGCGTTTCATTTTGTCAATGATCGCTACCTGCCCCCGTTTCTCTCTTTTTTTCAACTCTGCTATTTGTAAATTTTTTGTTTTGCTTGGATTTGCTTGGATAGAGCAACGCAAACATGAGCCCGTGTACTCCACCATATATCACCCCAAAAGGAAATAGACGCACAACAGCAGAATAATGGGATTCCCCGTCCGCGACCGCATAGCCGGCACAAATGCATATTCCTAATAGAGCACCCAAGCACGTGAGCCACATAATTCTAAAACTAAATTGGCAAACTTTCGTATTAATTAAAGGAAGGATAATAGGAAAGAACAAAAATAATATGCTAACTAGATGAATCGAGGCTGTCCATACCCAAACCCAAACGAATCCCCACCAAATTGAGGGTAAAGACATATCTGCCAGAGGGTTCTGTATCGTTGCCCAAAAGCTCAACAAGAAGGAAACCAGCGCACACGCCAATTGCGATCGAAAAAAAATCTGAGTGCGCGATGGAGAATACATGTCTAAAGAAGTGCAATCGGTTCACCATGAATCCCTAACGTTTATCTCCATTGGTGGTTGAAGTCTAATCGGAGAAATTTCATCAAAGTAGTAAGCTCCTCCAGAAGCAGACATTATGTAGGACGGATATCCATCGTGTTTCCCGACAAGTGAAACTTTTCCTGTCCAGGTTACATAGAATGCAACGTCCCAATCAATATATGAAAGTGCCCGATTTAAGAAATTTCGTGCTTTTCCCCACATTCGAACTTTCATCCAACACAAATCGAGTGACACTGACTTGTTGAATTCTGAATGACCCGCAGGGATAATACCAGTCTTGCCGACAGATGTATATTCATCTAGAATTGCTCCACTATTGTCATCAACTGTTAATAAATGGTATGACTTGATGCCAAGAGCCCACCCTGGAACATTGTGAAGAAAGTCTGGACCTCCATTCCAAGTGCGCATTATCATCGACTGAACGACAAATGTATAAGGTGCCAAACCCGTTAAATCAAGCATGCTAAGTGTTGCACCGTTACAATACTCATACAAATTCACCCCCCCTTTTTCACCAATCGGATCCCTCGACGACCACCTTCCAGTTCTCGGATCATAAGGCCGGTACACAGCCAGACTCAAGCCGCTCTCGTGCCACCAATGGCCGGTGTAGCCAGCCCCCCAATCTTCCGTGCCGTTGATCCGAGTGCGCTGGCCCCAGGGCGCGTAGTCGTAGCTGGCCGTGACATCTCCATTGGTGCCATCCATCATGACGCGGGTACTGCCAAGATGATCCGTCACTGTGAGGCGTTTGCCAATTTGCTGGTTGCTAGAGTTGAGGATTCCGATACCGCCAGTCCAGAACCGGTGCTTGGTTCCGTTGGCGAGGCGCTCCTCCACCACGCTCGCGCCATCCCAAACCCATTCGCGGACGAGCGTACTGTTCTTGTTTTCTGCAATGCGGCGATTTTTGCCATCGTAAGCGAAGCTCCATGTGTCAGCTCCAACCGTGACGCTGGTCATGCGGTTCCTCGCGTCCCAAGTGTAGATGTAATGACCGTCCGTCAAGAGGTTGCCCTCCAGGTCGTGTGTGGGCACCGCTCCGCTGGCGGAGCCGTTATCCACCCGCCATGTCTCGCTGGTGACGTTGCCCGCTTTGTCGGTGGCTTGCACGAAGACATCATGCACGCCCGCGCCGAGTTCTGTCAAGAGTTGACTCGGACGCTCCACCCGCGTCCTCGGGGCTTCGCCCCAAACGGGCAAACCCGTTTGTCTGTCTCGCCTCCGAATCCCTCGGCTCGGCTCAAACGTGCCGTCGGCATGCACCCGCGCGTTCTGGCCGTTGAGGGTGACGTTGGCCGGCTCGTTGACTTTGCCCCGGAACCAGGTGGTGCCTCCGGCGCTTAGGCCGGTGATCT
>CAZKMS010000071.1:0-26926 GCA_964553805.1 uncultured Verrucomicrobiaceae bacterium | reverse complement strand
CATGCGCGTCGAGTTGTAGTAGCAGAAGAACGGCTTGTCCGCCTTCGTCTGCCGGTCGATGAAATCCAGCGAGGCGGCGAGGAATTCCTCATCCACCGTCTCCATGCGTTTCGTGGTGAGCGGGCCGGTGTCTTCGATCTTGCCGTCGGCGTGGGAATGGATCACCCCGCGCGGACCGAACTTTTTCTTGAACTCGGGGCTCTTGGGATAGTCCGGATTCTCGGGCTCCTCCTCCGCATTGAGGTGGTAAAGATTGCCGAAAAACTCGTCGAAGCCGTGATTGGTCGGGAGGAACTCGTCCTTGTCGCCCAAGTGGTTTTTGCCGAACTGGCCGGTGGCGTAGCCGAGCTGCCGCATGACTTCGGCGATGCTGGGGTCCTTGGCGCTGAGGCCGATGTCCGCCCCCGGCAGGCCGACTTTCGTCAGGCCGGTGCGGATGGGCGATTGCCCGGTGACGAACGCCGCGCGCCCCGCCGTGCAGCTCTGCTGCCCATACCAGTCTGTGAACCGCGCGCCCTCGCTGGCGATGCGGTCGATGCTGGGCGTGCGGTAGCCCATCATGCCGCTGTTGTAGCAGCTCGGGTTAAACCACCCGATGTCGTCACCCATGATGACGAGGATGTTCGGCTGCTTTTCCTGCGCCTGCGCCGCAGGCCCCGCGAGCGCAGTGACTGCGAATGCCAGCGCGGCGGCCGCCCGGCAAGGGAGTGTTTTCCGTGTTTTCATGGATCGTTCGGTTTGAGTTTTGCCCACTGAATTTGAACTCGAATATCGGCGGGAGTTTACGCGGCAGGAGGAAAAGAAGCCAGCAACGCTGCCGGAAAAGATGCCAGGCCCGGCGGACGCTCGGGCGGGAGCGGGGGTGGAAGCGGGAGCAAACCTGGCGCCGGCGGCGATGGGGCTGTTTTTCCGCCCAACCCGCTTGGTTTTGCCTGCCGGGGCCGGTTTTCCGGCCTGAAACGGCGCTTTTCCCGGGAAAAACAGCCGCTCCATTTCGCCCGGGGTGTCCCAGGAACGGCGCGGGGGCGTCCAGGAACGGCGCGGGGGCGTCCAGGAACGGCGCTCAGGGTGGCGCGGGGGACGCTCCGCCGGGTGCGACCAGCTCGTAACGCCCGCCGGGTCCGGCGACCCGATACTCGTCGAAGAACACCACATTCTGCGGCACCTCCTTGCTGACGCTGTGGTACTGGCCAAACTTGGCATACGGCCCGAGTGCCTCCGGATATTGCGTCACGATGCCGCGCTCCTCGACGACCTGCACTCCGTCCTTCCAGATCGTCCAAAAGCCCTCCGCTTTCTCCGACCACTTGACGTGGATCACCCAGTCCACCCACCGGCCTTTTTCCAACGGCAGCCGCGCCAGAGTCCGGCGTTTCTCCGGTGTTGCGTCGCTGGTGATCCGCCAGATGTCGTCCTTGACTCGGATGGCCAGCACCGGGCTGCGACCGCTTTGCTGGGTGTGCCATTGGAACAGCACGGCGTTAGATTCAGCCACCGGGCGGAAGTCCTCCGGCACCAGAATGCTCAGGCCGTACCAGTAGTCCTTGCCCATTTCGATCAGGCTGGACCTCTTGCCATCTGAAAACTCCGCCCGCTGACCGCCATTCACCTCCGCGTCCGCCGCCCTCAGCAGGGTCATGGCGGCGTGCGCACCCGCGCGCACGGGTGCGGTGACGATGCGGATCGAATCCTCCCCGGCCTTCTGCAGGGTCAGGCCCGACAGCCCGCCGGACTCGAAGTCAACCACCTTCAGCAAGGGCTCCTGGGCGGGGCTGCGGGGTGACAGCAAAAACAAGCAGAGCAGGACGAGGCCTGCCGTGGCGGGGGATTTGAATCGCGTCATCGTGCAAGATGTGACACATGCCGGAGCTGGCGCCATCGCTTTGTGAAGCGCAATTTTCATTTCTTCATTTTGCTGCAGGGCGGAACAAACGCCGCCCAGAGGGGATTGTTGCGGCGCTGTTGGAGACGCGTTTGGCGGCGCGGTCTTAGTACATCAAGCCGCGGCGGTTGTGGCTGGAGACGACGCAGAAAATCCACGAGAAGGTGCACGCGGGCTTTCTGGTGGATGTGATCGTGCGCGCCCCGGATTTTCTCAAAAGCCGCCAGCGGGAGGGGGACACGTTTCTCGAGGAGATCACGTCCAAGGGTCGGGTGATGTATGAAAGCGGCCATGCGTGACTGGATCGAGAAGGAGAAAAGGCCACGCGTCCTTTAGGTGTCGGGATCTGGCTCGGTGTCTCCAGCCCACCCAAATATGGCTGATCGCAGTAAATCCATCTGTTCGTCATTGTATCTATCCATCTCGGTCGCAATTGTGATGTCGAGTTGATCAATCTGAACGATGACATTCTCTCCATCACTGTCGCTAATGCTGCACGCTTCGCTTGGCTCCCCAGGAATGCAGCAATCAAGCGTGTCCCAGTCGGCTGCTGTTATCCAACCTACATCCAGAGGCAGACGACGCTGAGTGAACCACAGAATTACATGAAAGTGGATGTCAGAATCAGCAATGCTTTCGTCATGCATGCAAGCCCACCAGTGACTCATCACGCTGCACGCGACCGAGAAAGTTTGAAGCCGTCTCGTCTGAGACGGGAATGCAAAACGGGTGCTCTCTGTTCTGAAACCAAATTTGCAGATACTGCATACCGCTTCAAGAATGGGAGATCCGGTGACGGGCTCTTCAATACATCAAGCCGCGGTGGCCACGGGCTTTGTCGTTGATGTTTTCACGCTTGTCGTAGTAGTCCTCCACGCGGTCGCCGGGGCCGGAGTAGTGGCGGCGGTCGTAGCGGTCTTCGCTGCGGTCGTAGCGGTCTTCAACGCGGTCCACATGGCCGGCGACGCAGGAGGAAAGCAGGCTGGCGGTGGCGAGAAGGAGGAGGGCGGACGCGGTTTTCATGAGGAGGTGCGGTGGGAGTTGGCGGGCGGGGCCGGAAACGGGGGCGGGTGGGATTTCACGTTACCCTTCGGGGAAGAGGAAGGTGAGGCCGGCGCGGATGCCCCAGTCTGGACCGCCGTCCGGCCGGTCGAGATAAATACGCCCGCCGACGAAGGCTTGGATGGGGTGGCCGCCGATTTTGAAGAGCTGGGCGACCATGAGGTGGAGGGGGGCGGTCCATTGCTCGCTGTTCCAGTCGTAGGTGGACTCGAGGTTGACGGTGAAGGTGGTCTTGGTGGGGGTGATGTAGGAGCAGAAGGGCTGCAGGAAGGTGGCGTTCAAGTCCGGGTGGCTGCCGTTGCCGGAGACGGACCAGAGGTGGTTGGCGAGCAGGCCGAAGGTCCAGGGGCCGCTCTGGTGGAGGGCGAGGACGGTGGGGCCGAGCCCCCATTGGTCGAGGCCGAGGAGGTCATCGGTGGCGGTGGGCCAGTAAACGACGGGGCCGGCGGCGAGGATCCAGCCGCCGACGGGCTGCTTGGGGGAGAAGAAGAAGCTCTGCACGGTGTCGCCGAGGCCGGAGGCGCTGCCGATGCCGGGGGCGGGGGACTCGGCGTCGATGACGGGGAGGATGGTGCGGATGATGAGGTTCCACTCGTCGCTGAGGCTGAGGGGGACGACGGGCTGGACGTTGAGGGTGAACTTGGTGGCGTCGCTGGCGCCGATGCCGAAGTCCCAGTTCCCCTGCAGGGGGACGGAAATGAGGCTGGCGACGGGGTTTGCGAGCTGCTGGGCGAGTTCGTGATCCGAGTCCGCGGCGGGGGCCTCCTGTGCGAAGGTGGCGGCGGGGAGAAGAAGGGCGCTGAACAGCGCGGTGGGAGGAGGGGGAGTCGTTTCATAGCCGGGAGGGATGAGGTCTTTTTATTTGACCGCCCGCATCATCCCGGTGGACGGGGATCTTTGTCAAGAAGGCTCGTGGGCGAAAAGTGGCTAGCCGGTGGCGGAGGCGTTGCTCACGACAGGCGCCATCCTCCGCTGCCCCGCTTTTCAATCTTTACTATTGCTTGCCCCGAGATTAATTAGACATGCTCCATAGGCAACGCTGCCTGCTTTGTGGAGGCCCCCGCCTCTTTTCACGAACCCCATCCTCACATTGCCTCCTTGCCTCATATCCAAATCCTGGGACTTCCCGCGCCTCCTCGCATCAGTCGCTTTCCTGTTCATGGCCGCGCTTCGAGCGCAGGCGGAAGTCATCGGGGACTTGAGCGTGACTTTCACCACCGCGACAGAGGCGGGCGTCAGCTCGACGAGCCCCACATTGAACGGCGGCGCGGTGACGATCTCCCTGGGACACGTGCCGGAGACGGGAACAACACCGGTCTTGCCTTCATCAGCGGCAGCTTCGCCAATCTGGCGCACGGGCAAGCGGTGACGTTGAGCTACGGCGGGGTGAACTACGACTTCGTGGCGAACTACTACGGCGGCACGGGCAATGACCTAGTGTTGCAGTGGGCCAGGGTGCGGGTCATGGCCTGGGGGAAAAATGATTCTGGACAGCTAGGCAGGGGCGCAAGGTATGGCGAGACGCAGAGCAACGTGCCAACGGAGGTGGTGAGCGCAGGGGTGCTGGCTGGCAAGACGATCATTGCCATCTCCACCGGGGGAGGTCATAGCTTGGCTCTTTGTTCCGATGGCACCGTGGCAGCCTGGGGCAGCAACTCGTTTGGCGAGTTGGGCAACAACGGTGCCACGGCCAGCACGGTGCCGGTGGCGGTGCACAGCAGCGGCGTGCTCGCCGGCAAGACCATCATCGCGGTGACAGCCGGCAGCTACCACAGTCTGGCCCTCTGCTCAGACGGGACTCTGGCCGCGTGGGGCAGAAACGACAACGGCCAGTTGGGCAACAACTCTACCATCAACAGCAAGGTGCCGGTGATAGTGCGAAACACGGGGCTGTTGCTGGGCAAAACGGTCATCCAAATTTCGGCTGGAGACGACCACAGTCTGGCGCTCTGCTCGGATGGCACAGTCGCCAGCTGGGGAAGAAACAATCATGGTCAACTGGGCAATGACAGCGCAACAAACAGCCTGGTGCCGGTGGCTGTGTTTCGCGGCGGCGTGCTACGGGGCAAAACCGTCATTGCTGTCACTGGCGCTGCTTCTTACACCGTGGCGCTGTGTGCCGACGGCACACTGGCCGCCTGGGGGCTCAACACCACTGGCCAGTTGGGTAATGACAGCGCAACGAACAGCAGCATTCCGGTCATCGTGGCGGGGGACAGCGGCGTGCTCGCAGGCAAGACCGTGGTCGCGGTTGCAGCGGGATCCTCTCATACCGTGGCGCTGTGTGCCGACGGCACGCTGGTTGCCTGGGGCTACAACGCTTTTGGCCAACTGGGCAACAGTACCACAGCAAACAGCAGCGTGCCCGTGGCTGTTGAGCAGGGCAGCGGTGTGCTCGTCGGCAAAACGGTGGTCACGGTTTCCGCGGGGTTTTCCCACAGCCTCGCGCTGTGTTCCGATGGCACCGTGGCCGCATGGGGTAGAAACGCTTCCGGTCAATTGGGTAACAACAGCACCGCAAACAGCACCGTGCCGGTGGCTGTGGACACCAGCGCGCTCGCTGCGGGCGAACGACTCCAGCTGGCTCGTACGAATGTGGCGAGCTATCATGCCCTGGCCCTGGCCGCTGAGTCCCCCATGCCCAGGCTCGTGGTGAGCGGCAACGGCACCGGGATTGTCAACGGGGATGCGACCCCGGACCAGACCGGCGGCACGGACTTCGGCACGATGTCCTTATTCAGTGCCAGCACAGCGCATGAGTTTACCCTCACCAACGATGGCAACGTCGTCCTGAACCTCACCGGCTCCCCCAGGGTCTTGATCAGCGGAGAGGCTGCGGCAGATTTCACGGTCGTGAGCCATCCTGTTTCGTCCCTGGCAATCGATGGAGGCAGCACGCGTTTCCACATCCAGTTTGACCCGCGCGTGCCCGGCCCGCGGCGGGCCCTGGTGAGCATTGCCAGCAACGACCCGCAACAACCGCTTTTCACCTTTGCCGTCAGCGGGTTTGGAGCCCTGGACAAACCACTGAAGCAAACCATCGACTTCACCCCGCCACCCACCCTTTACCTAGGCCTGCCGGTTGTGGTCCTCAGCGCGCGCGCCAGCTCCGGACTGCCGGTGAGTTTTGAATTGCTGTCAGGTCCCGCGACACTGGCTGGCCAGCACCTCACGCTTAATGGCAAAGGCAAGCTTCAGGTGCGTGCCACTCAAGGGGGGGATGGCCGGTATGTGCCCGCTAAAGCCGTCGTCAAAACCATCCAGGTGAAGGCGAGTCCGGCAGGCTTGATCTTGACCAATCTCAACCAAACCTATGATGGCACGCCGAGGGTGGTTGGCACCTTGGGAGGAGCGAACCCAGTCATCAGTTACAAGGCTGGAAAGACCTGGGGTGGCACTGCTCCGATCCAGGCCGGTCGTTATGCGGTGAAAGCCGAGGATAACGGGAAGACAAAAACCGCCATCCTAGTTATCAGCAAAACACCGCTTTATGTCAAGCCGGACGATCAACGCAAATTCGCTGGACAAGACAACCCGTCGTCCCTCAACGTCAGTTACACGGGTTTTATCGGTTCGGATGATGAGTCGGTGCTGAGCAGACTGCCCGTGGTGAAAACCGCCGCAAAACGGAGCAGCCCGGGGGGGGAGTACGCCATCACAGCGAGCGGCGTGGCGGCGGCGAACTATCTGCCGGTTTACCAGACCGGCACGTTGGTGGTGGAGAGCTTCGCCGCCGGCTACGAGACCTTGTTGTTTGATGAAGCGGACGGCTTGTTGGGCAAAGTGGAGCTGACGGTGGCGCGCAGCGGAACAAGCTACAGCGGCAGCCTGGCTTTGGCACTGGAGACAGCAACGCTGCCTTTGAAAGGCGCTGTGGTGACAAACGCGGGCAATGAAGTTGCCACCTTGACGGCGACCGCGAGTCGAGGCGGCAACACCTATCTTCTCGAAGTCACACTGCCACTGGCAAACGAGCGCTTTAGCAGCGTGTTGAGTTTGAACAGCAGTGTGATCAGCGATCAGACACTGGGTCGCCGTTTGCTGAGGCTGCCCAAAGGCCAAAGCGCGGCGTTTTTTGGGGCGCACACGATCCACCTGCTGCCCGCGCAGCCCGAAGGTAACGGCGTTCCCGCAGGAGCAGGCTGGGCGACAGCGAATATCGACACCAAGGGGGTGCTCAAACTCGCCGGAAAACTGGCGGATGGCACGCCGGTCACTAGCAGTCTCCCGCCGGACATTGAGGCGGCGCCAGGTTATCGCTGGTTTGTGCAGCCCTACAAACCAGCGCGCATGGAGAGCTTCCTGGGTGGCGGGTTCCAATTGCCAGAGCATCCAGACTTGGCGGGGAGACGCTTTGTGCCGGAAGGGGAGGCCGTGCTGACATGGAGAAAAAACTCACGCAATCAGGATGTGAGTTATCGCGCTGGCTTTGGTCCGGCGAGCGTGATCATGACGCTGGACCCGTGGCTTTCTCCAGTGAGAGCGAAGGGTGGCAGCCCAGCGGTGAGTCTGGTGGAACGTTTGGGCAGCGACACATTTCTGGTGCAACACAGCGACAGCGGCAGTGAATCTCAGGATGAACTGCCAGCGGAGGTGAAGTTAAGTGGCGCATCGACGATGACAGTGACCACTCCCGCGGAGAATCCGAGGAAATGGAAGATGAAGCTCAACGCCGCAACCGGAGCCTTTGCCGGCAGTTTTGAATTGGAGGATGCTGGCAAGAAGCGGCAGACACCTTTTAGTGGCGTCCTGCGACAGCCTCCGAGCACTAGCCCGGATGAGGTTGCCGGCAATGGGTATTATCTGCTGCCGGCTTTGCCAAGTGCGGCGACCAACGAGAAGTTGAGTGGCGAGGTGCTGTTTGAGAGACATTGACTTGCCGAGGCTTTTCTGAACTCGCGGGAAAGACAAGGCTTCAAACGCTCACCGCACGGGCGGGTAGAGGGTGTTGACTTCGGGCTGGCCGGGGAGGTAAAGGACCCAGAGCGGCTGGCCGGGCTGGCGCTTGGACAGGGTGCTGTCGAAGGAGGTCAATTTGCCTTCGTGCCACTGGCCGTTGACGTGGAAGTGGTAAGTGAGCTTCCAGGGGTGGCTGCCGTTGACGGTGGTGTTGTAGTCGCGCCCGATGGAGACGACCTTTCCCTCCTCCACCGCGCCGTGGCGGAAGGCGCGCAACAGGCCGCGCCCGCGCCCGATGCCCTGCCGCAGCAGGCCGATGCCGCCAAGGGCGAAGAAGCCGGGGAACAAGGCGGGCAGCCACAGTTTGTTCATGAGCATGGGCACGAGCATGAAGGCGGGGAGAACGAGGAAGCCGAGGCCGAGGAGGGTGGACAGGTTCCGGGTGATGCAGGCGCGGGTGACAAAACCTTTTGGCAAAGCGCGGGGCGCATCCGGCGGGCGGGGGCCGAGCTCCATGCCGGGCCGGGCGGGCAGGGGGCCGCCGCAGGAGTCGCACTGACTCTGCCATTGCGCGTAACGTCGGTTGCACCAGCCGCAGGTGATCATGGACGAAGATGCATGCGCGGCTGCGCGGGACAAGGGCGCGGCTCTCCGACTTTGGTCTGAACTTGCGTTCGCTGCGAGCGGGGCTTGAAGATCACCTGCCGATGGCCGTATTCTGCTGCCAGCTCTTTCGTTTCCCTCCTGCATGACGACCCCGCTTTCCGCTCCGCTGTCCGGTGTGCTGCCGGTTTTCCAGACGCCTTTTCACGAGGATGAAAGCATCGACTACGCGACGCTGGATCGCGAGCTGGACTGGCTGCGGGCGGAGGGTGCGGACGGGGTGGTGATGGCGATGGTGTCCGAGGTGCTGCGCCTTTCCGGGCCGGAGCGCGATGAGCTGGCGCGGCATGTCTGCGGCCGGAGAAAGGAGCTGGGCACGGTGGTGATCAGCGTCGGCGCGGAGAGCACGCACACGGCGGCGGGTTTCGCGCAGCGGGCGCAGGAGTACGGGGCGGCGGCTTTGATGGCGATCCCGCCGGTGGCGACGCGGCTGGGCGGCGAGGCGGTGCGGGCGTATTACGAGCGCGTCATCCGGGCGGTGGAGATCCCGGTGATCGTGCAGGACGCCAGCGGTTACCTGGGGCAGCCGCTGTCGATCGAGATGCAGGCGGATCTGTTGAAGATGTTTGGGCCGGACCGGGTGCAGTTCAAACCGGAGGCGGCGCCGATCGGACAGCGGCTCTCCGAGCTGCGCGAGGCCACGGGCGGGCGGGCGCGGGTGTTTGAGGGCACGGGCGGCATCGCGCTGGTGGACTCGCACAAGCGCGGGGTGGCGGGCACGATGCCGGGCGCGGATTTGATTCGCGTGCTGGTGCCGCTGTGGCGGGCTTTGGAGAATGGCGACATGGCGGCGGTGAATCGCCTGCACGGACCGCTGAGCGCGCTGGTCACGATGCAGACCAGTCTGGACAGTTTTTTGGCGGTGGAGAAACACCTGCTGGTGCGCCAGGGCATTTTCCAAAACGAAATCGTGCGCGGGCCGCGCGGTTACGAACTCGATGAGGAGACGCGGCACGAGGTGAACCGGCTGTTTGACCTGCTGATGGAGGCGTTATGAGCAGCACCATTTTTGACATTCACTCGCACGCGTGGCCTTTCCCCGGGGCGTTCAACGATGACTTCATGCGGCAGGCGCGCGCGGCGCGGGCGGGCATGGAGGTGGACCTGACGGTGCGGCTGGAGGATTATCGCGCGACGGCGACTGTGGCGGCGGAGCTGCGCACGGTGGTTTTTGGCGGCAAGGCAAAGCTGAGCGGGTTGTGGGTGGACGACGCCTACGTGGCGGAGTATGTGGCGCGCGACCCAGAGCATTTGACGGGCTTTTTATCCGTGGATCCGACGGTGGACGGCTGGGAAAAAGAAATGCGCGTCGGCTGCGAGGAGCTCGGGCTCAAAGGCGTGAAGCTGCTGCCGATGTACGCCGGCTTCCGCATCGATGACGCGCGTCTGGAGCCATTGTGGAAGTATGCCGCGCAGCACAACCTGCCGGTGCTGCTGCACACCGGGACGACCTTTGTCAAACAAGGGCCTCTCGAATTCACCCTGCCGCGCTGGATCGAGCCCGTGGCGCTGCGGCACCCGGAAGTGAAGTTTGTTCTCGCGCACCTGAGCCACCCCTACGAGGGCGAGTGCGTGGTCACCATCCGCAAGCACCCGAATGTCTTCGCCGATCTCAGCGCGCTGCATTACCGGCCCTGGCAGCTCTACAACAGCCTGATGCTGGTGCAAGAGTACGGCGTGTGGGACAAGGTGCTCTTTGGCACCGATTACCCGTTCACCACAGTCGATGCGACGGTGGCAGGCCTGCGCGGGCTCAATCAGATGGTGGAGGGCACGAGGCTGCCACGGCTGAACGAGACGGAGATCGAAAAGCTGATCTGCCGGGATGGCTTCAAGCTGCTGGGGCTGAGCTGAACCGCGCTTAGTTGAGGTCCGAAGACAGCACCGACATCGGGTTCTTCAGCGCCAGATCGCGCGCCTGCGCCACCACGCGCTGCGGCGTCGCGTCAAAGCGGTAGGCATGGCAGCTCGGGCAGGTGACGGCGCGGGCCACCACGATGGATCCGCAACCTTCACACACCTTGTATTGATCCGGCTGGCTGGCGATTTTCTCCGCTTGTTTGATCCGTGAGTCTTCGTGCTCGGGCGAGGGTTTGCTCATGGGCATTTTCAAGCGATACGCCTGCCCGCCTGTTTTTGCAATGCCGGTTTTCGGCGCGCGGCCGTCAAGCACGGCGACGGCGGAACCCGAGCAAACCCGCGGCGGAGAGCAGCAGCAGCACGCCGCCGGGTTCTGGCAAGATGGCGGTTTGCAGCGTGAAGCTGGATGGCATGCCGCTGACGTTGCCGGGTCCGTACTCGTCGTTCAAACCACCAAAATCCGGTTGCGTGGCCGTGCTCAGACGCCACTCAAGCGATTCGTCGCCGCCACCGCAGCCGCACTCCAGCGGCAGGGCAGGAATGACCCAGTCGTCGTCGCTGTTGCCATCGCTTGAGCTGTTGGTGATGAGCGCCCACTCGGTATCGGCTGCCAGCGTCTGGCTGTTGTAAACCCACACGTAGGCCTGCTCGCCGGGAGAGAAGACAAAGCCGCCAACGCCGGTGTTGCTGGAGGTGCCGTCGTGCATCAGGCTGACGCTGGAGCTGAAAAATCCGCTGCTGGAATCCCAGCCGCTGCTGGCGGGTGCGGTGACACGGTCGAGGACCTTCCAATTCCCGAGCCACAGGTGCAGGTTTTCGTCGTTGGGTATGAAGTCGCCAAAGGTGCCGAGCTCGAAGATGAAGCTGTCGTCGAGCAAACTGCCCTGGCTGTTGTAGAGCTGGTCGTTCACGGCGCTGCCCCAGTAGATGGTGGAGGCGGCGGCGCTTGGGGCCAGCAGGCAGACCGCCGCGGAACCCGCCAGCAAAACGTGGCGAAGCCAGGACGCGCGGCTTGCGTGCGGGTGAATCATGTTGAGTAATATATTTAACATATCCGAATAAACAAGAAGTTAACTGGTGAGATCAAGGTGTCCAAGGCATCGGCATGCGATGCGCGTTGTTGCTCTGCCGGGTGAGAATGAAGACCGCGCGCAGCGAGCGCAGCAGGGTGGTGTGGTTCTGGTTCACCAGCGCCGCGTTTTGTTGCGAGGTCCACTGGTTGAAGGCACCGCCTTGCAGCAAGAAGTAACCTTCATAGCCGATGGCATCGGGCGTCGCATCGCCTTTCCAAAGCTGCAGCTTGTCGGCCACAGCCGGGTCGTTGCTGCCGGTGAAGCCGTTCGTGGTGGTCATGGCACTGCTGGCAGGAGATTGATCCAGCGGCCAGCCGCCCCCAACGAAACGCGTTCCCGCCGGCATCGGCCGCACGAAGTCGTTCGAGCGCACGTAACCGCCCCACAGCATGGTCACAGCGTTGTTCTTCAACCGGACAAAGGCACCCTCTCCCGGCGCGACGATGCGACTCCCGCGATCGGCCAGCGTGGCGTCACCCGCCAGCACCCAGCGCGGATTGCCGCCGTTGGCAAAGAGCCAGTAGGTGGAAAAACTGCTGCCATGATGGAACTGCACGCGGTCGGCGGTGGCGGGATCATTGGTGGCGGCGAGCAGCGACTTGGTGAAGGCCTGATCGAGCGTGTGATGCGGGCGCACCACCACGTGACCGCCGCTGAGGCCGGCTGGCAGTGAAGGTGAGGTGTTGAGCGGGCTGGCGGTGTCGATGGCGATGGCCGTTGCCGTGCTGGCAGCTTCATCCACTTCGAAGCGATGCCCTTCAAAATCACCGTCGATGACTTCGACATAGTAGGGCACGCCTGCGGAGAGTGCCGCGGCAAAGTCGCCCGTGCCGGCGGCAGCGCTGATGTCGATCACGTTGCCTGCGACCGCTCCCGCCTGGCCGCCAAAGACTTCGCAGCGCAGGAACGGCAGGGAGAAGGTCTCGCACTGTGTGGCAAAGACGCGGCGCGCGGCACCCACGGTTTCGGTGCGGGTGATGGCCTCTGGAGAACCGTTGAGATCCTCATCCAGTTCGACGCGGACCCGGAAGAAGCCGGTGGTGGAGGCCGGCGCCAGCGCGCCGACGTTTTCATAGGTCGCCCATTCGGTGCCGCCTGGGTTGAAAGTGATGACGGGCGGGATCGTCGTCACGTCGCTCCATCCGGCGGGGCTGGCGTCGAGGGTGGTGATCGCCTCCAAGACATACTGGACGCCGGTGATGCCGGTGACGCGGCGAATGCGCACATCCACCCTGCCGGTGACGGGATCCGTCACGACCTGGATGGGGCAGACGGACTTGACACCCGTTTCCGGATTGAAGCAGAAGGCAAACTCCTGCAGGTTGTCGTAGCGGTCGCCATCCGGATTGTCCCCGGCTTCATTTTCGCCGCCAAGCGGATGCCGGTAGCGCCAGCCGGCCCAGGTCTTCGGCTTGTTCTCGACAAACGGCAGGTTGTTGTGGACCACCAGCGGATCACCCGGGGCAAGGTCGAAGACGAGGTAATAGGGGTTGGCACCGGCAGAGAAGTCCACGAGGGCGCCCCCGCTTTCACCCGACCCGAGGACAACCGGATTCGGTCCGCCGGTGGGATCGAATGACGCGCCGGCGACCGGACGATTCGGATCGAGGATGTAGCCGGGTGGAGGCGTCACCGTGATCGTGTAGCTGCCAGCCACGGCGTTGTTGGGATCGAGCACAAAGCTGTAGGCGCCCGTGGAACCGTCCTGTGTCAGGATGACCGGGCCTGGGCCGGAAACGCTGACACTGCCGCCGCTGAGGATGAGGCCGCTCAGAACATCGTAGAAGTAGCCTGGCGCGGCGCGCTCGATGAAGTCGTGCCCGCTGCTGTTCGCGTCCGGAGCCAGCAGCACGGGCGTGACGTCGCCGATCACATCGGGATTGCCGCCATCCGCATCCGCCACGGATGCATAACCAGCGGGCTGGGTTTCAACGATGCGATACGTGCCGGGATACAGGTTGGCAAAGCTGTAGTCGCCGTTGCCGTCGGTGACCGTGGTGGCGACAACATCGTCCAGGTCATTGAGCAAGGTGAGCGTGACACCGGAGAGCGGCAGCTCGCCAGTGCTGTCGCCGTTGATGTCGGCCAGCACGCGTCCGGAGAGCGTCGCGGGACGCACCTCGATGAAGTCGTTGCCGTCATCGGTCTCGCCCGCTGCGAGAGTGACCGGGATGCGGTTGTCCAACGGATCGCCGTTCGCCGCGTCGGCAGGTGAAGCGGGGTCGTCGCTCGTGACATCCGCATCGCTCGAATCGAGGAAACCAGACGGCTGGGTTTGCACGATGACGTAAGAGCCGGGAGGTGTGTTTTCAAAGCGGTAGATGCCGAAGCTGTCCGTCGTGGTGCTGCTGAAGAGCACCCCGTCCGCCGGATCGCCATCCGCGTTCGGATCGGTGTAAAGCTCGATCGTGACGCCAGGAATGGCCTGGTCGCCACTGCCGTCGCCGTTCAAATCCTCATGCACGCAGCCCGCGATCTCGCCGAGTTGCTCATCGACAAAGTCCACGGTGGTGGTTTCATCCGGCAGCACGGTGGCTGGAACTGAGTTTGGCGTGATGGATTGATACCCCGCCAGATCGGTTTGCACGACGGTGTAGTCGCCCGCCAGAAGGTTCGCGAACTCGTAGAAGCCGCTGGCGTCGGTGGTGGTCGTGGCGACGGGATTGTTGCTGCTGTCCAGCAACGTGATGGTGATGTTGTCCAGGGGCACGTCACCAATGTCATCATTGTCGGTATCGGCTGTGACGGTTCCGGAGATGATGCCGAGCGGCACCGCGTTGATGTCCGCCTCGTCCTCGTTGTTGCTGAGGTTGAGGTCGAGTTCATTGCCGGTGATCGTCGCGGTGTTGAGTGTGTCGCCGGTGGAGTTGACCGTGACAGTGAGGATGAGTGTTTCGCTGTCGCCTTCGGAGAGGTCGCCGATGCTCCAGGTGCTGCCGCTGAAGTCTGGGCTGTCCGCGGAGACGAAGGTGTAGCCGCTGGGCAGCACGTCGGTGACGGTGACACCCGTCGCGTCGCTCGGGCCGTAGTTCGTCGCGGTCAGGGTGAAGGTGATTTGTTCGCCCACGTTGGGTGTCGCGTCGCTGACGGCTTTGGTGATTTCGAGGTCGGTGACAGGCGCCGGCGTGGTGTCGGCTTCGTCCTCGTTGTTGCTGAGGTCGAGATCGAGTTCGTTGCCGGCGACTGTCGCGGTGTTGAGGGTGGCGCCGCTGGCGTTGACCGTCACGGTGATAACAAGCGTCTCACTGGCGTTGAGCGCGAGATCGCCGATGCTCCAGGTGTCACCACTGAAGTCGGGGCTGTCCGCGGAGACGAAGATGTAGCCGCTGGGCAGCACGTCGGTGACGGTGACACCCGTTGCGTCGCTGGGGCCGTGGTTGGTTGCCGTCAGGGTGAAGGTGATTTGCTCACCCACGTTCGGCGTGGCGTTGCTGACATCTTTGGTGATTTCGAGATCAGTAACAGGAGTTGGCGCGGTATTCGCCTCATCATCGTTGTTATCGAGATCGGGGTCAAGCTCGTTGCCGGCGACCGTCGCGCTGTTGAGCGTATCGCCGGTGGCGTTGACCGTGACGGTGATAACAAGTGTTTCGCTGTCGCCTTCAGAGAGGTTGCCGACGGTCCAGGTGTCACCGCTGAAGTTTGGGCTGTCCGCGGAGACAAAAGTGTAGCCGCTGGGCAGCACATCGGTCACCGTGACACCCGTCGCGTCGCTCGGTCCGTGGTTGGTTGCGGTCAGGGTGAAGGTGATTTGTTCGCCCACGTTGGGTGTCGCGTCGCTGACGGCTTTGGTGATTTCGAGGTCGGTGACAGCGACCGGTGTGGCATCTGCCTCATCCTCGTTGTTGCTGAGGTCAAGATCGAGTTCGTTGCCCTCGATCGTCGCGGTGTTGAGGGTGTCGCCGGTGGAGTTGACCGTGACGGTGAGGATGAGTGTTTCGCTGTCGCCTTCAGAGAGATCACCAACGCTCCAAGTGCTGCCACTGAAGTCCGGGCTGTCTGCGGAGACGAAGGTGTAGCCGCTTGGCAGCACATCGGTCACCGTGACACCGGTCGCGTCGCTCGGTCCGTGGTTGGTGGCGGTCAGGGTGAAGGTGATTTGTTCGCCCACGTTGGGTGTCGCGTCGCTGACGGCTTTGGTGATTTCGAGGTCGGTGACAGCGACCGGTGTGGCATCTGCCTCATCCTCGTTGTTGCTGAGGTCAAGATCGAGTTCGTTGCCCTCGATCGTCGCGGTGTTGAGGGTGTCGCCGGTGGAGTTGACCGTGACGGTGAGGATGAGTGTTTCGCTGTCGCCTTCAGAGAGATCACCAACGCTCCAAGTGCTGCCACTGAAGTCCGGGCTGTCTGCGGAGACGAAGGTGTAGCCGCTCGGCAGCACGTCGGTGACCGTGACACCCGTCGCATCGCTCGGTCCATGGTTGGTCGCGGTCAGGGTGAAGATGATTTGTTCACCCACGTTGGGTGTCGCGTTGCTAACGACTTTGGTGACTTCGAGATCGGCCACCGCCGCGTTGACAAAGTCTTGCTCAATGACTGCCTCCCCGGCACTCAAGGCGATTGGCGCCACATCCCCGTTGATCGTCAGCTCGCCGCTGTCCACGTCGGCGATGGCGCTGTGGGTCGCGGGCACCGTCTGCCGCACTTGATAGCTGCCGGGCGGAAGGGAGATGAAACTGTAATGGCCGTTGCTGTCAGTCAACGCGGTGATCGGATCATTGCTCTCGTTGAGAGCGGGGTTGCCGCCCGCATCAAGCAGCTTGACAAGCACGCCCGCCATCGGCCCGCCACCAAGCGTTTCGGCATAAACCGTTCCGCTGATGCTGCCGAGCTGCTCATCGACGAAGTCCGCCGTTTCAAAGCCGCCGGCCGGCAGTGTGACCGCCACGCTGGCCGGGCTCACCGCTTGATAACCCGCCGGCACGGTTTGCAGCACGATGTAGTCTCCAGGAGCCAGGTCCGCGAACTCGTAGAACCCGCTGCTGTCTGTCGTGGTCGTGGCGACCGGATTGTTACTGCTGTCCAGCAAGCTGATGGTGATGTTTGCCAGCGGCACGTCGCCTGTGCCGTCGTTGTTCACATCCGCCAGCACCGTGCCCTGGATCACTCCGTTGAGCGCCTCGAGGAAGTCCTGGTTGTTGAGTTCCTGGCCCGGCAGCAGCACAATGAGCGCCACGTCGCCGATCACATTCAGATCACCGCCGTCGACATCAGACAAGCTGCTGTAGCCCGCGGGCTGCGCCTGCTCGATGCGGTAGTCACCAGCAAGCAGATCGAGGAACTCGTAGCTGCCGTCGCCAAGAGTGCTGGTGCTGGCGACGGTGTTGCCATCGCCGTCCTTGAGGGTGATGAGCACGCCGGGCAGCGGGGTGTCCGGCAGGCTGTCGCCGTCGAAGTCGGCGCGCACGCTGCCGCGAATGACGGCGAACTGCGACTCGATGAAGTTTTGACCGGTGATGACAGCGCCCGCGCCCACGACCACCGGGGTGACGTCGCCGATGATGTCGAGGTTGCCGCCGTCGGTGTCCGAGAGGCTGGCGTAGCCGGGCGGGTGATCCTGCTCGATGGTGTAGCTGCCGGGCGGTAGGCCGCTGAAAGTGTAGGCGCCGCTGGCGTTGGTGAAGGCGGTGGCCACGGTGCCGCCATCACTGTCTTTGAGGGTGATGAGGATGTTCTGCAAACCCGTGTCGCCCACACTGTCCCCCGTCGTGTCCGCCAGCACCGCGCCGCTGATGCTGCCGAGGCTGGCATTCGGCACAAAACCAAAGTCCTTGGTGAGATCGGTTTCGCCCGCGCTGAGGTTGAAAAGCGGGCTGCTGACCGCAGCGCCGCTGGCGCTCTGGATGCCGTTGTCATCGCCGTCCGTGTTGTCGTCGCCACTGTTGGTAACCGTGCTTGACAGAGGCGCGGCGGCCAAGGCAGCGGCGAAATTTGAGGCGGGCAAGTAGAGCGTGTAGCCGCCCGCCGGCAGGTAAGCGAACTGATACACACCGCCGGCGCCCGTGGTGGTGACACGGTAGGGCGCTTCAAGACCAACCGATTGGCCGCTGCGATAAAGCTGCATCGTGACGCCGCTGACACCGCTTTCGCCGCCATCGAGCAGGCCATTGTTGTTCGTGTCCAGCCAGACTTGATTGCCCAGCATGGCAGCGAGGGCGGCGAGGTTGTTGGTGTCCAAAAAGTCATTGCCACTGCTGGTGTCACCCGCGGCGACGCTGGCAGGGATGCGATTGTCATTGGGGTTGCTGACATCTGCCGTGCTGACATAACCGGCCGGATCGATTTCCCGCACCACGTAGGAACCGGGCGGAATCAGGTTGAAGCTGTAAACCCCGGAGCCGTTGGTGGTGGTGCCGGCAAAGAGCACGCCGTCGGAGAGATCACCGTCGCCATTGGGATCGGTGTAAAGCTCGATGGCCACCCCGGCGATTCCGCTTTCGGAATCGGAGAGATCACCGTCGGCGTCGGTATCGTTGCGCACCTGGCCGGTGATGTTGCCGTAGTCGGCAGGGTCGATGAAAAGATCGAGGAAGTTGTGCCCGCCGCTGTTGCCGAAGCTCGTCAGGCTGACCGGGATGCGGTTGTCATTCGCCCCGGCGGTGTCGGCGACGCTGTTGTAGCCGATCGGATCGGTTTCCACCACCACGTAGTCACCCAGCGCGAGGTTGAGGAACTCATAAGTTCCGTTGGCCTGCGTGGTGGTCACGCCGACCACGACACCATCAGCGGGATTGCCATCGCCGTTGGGGTCCGTGTAGAGGCGCACGGTGACGCCAGCCAGAGGCACATCGCTGCCGTCAAAGCCGCTCGGGCCGCGGTCTTCGAATACAGTGCCGCTGATGGAGGCGGCATCGGTGACGATGGTGGCGTTGTCGCTGGTTGGCGGCACGGGATCGCCGAAAACGTCCTGGCCAAAGTCCACAGAGGCAAGATTGACGGCAGGATTGGCCGCGCCGAGCACACGCAAGGTTACTGTGAAGTGGAGCGACTGCGCGGGCGCGAGGCTGCCAGCGCCGGTGATGTCGAGCCAGAGCAGGCTGCCAGATCCCGTCGCGTCGGGTGGGGGCGTGGCAGAGACATACTCGAAGACCGCACCGCTAAAGGTGTCTTCGAGCGGCAACTCCGTGATCGCGGTATCGCCGGTGTTTTGCACCGTGATGGAGAAGACCACATCATCGCCCTTGCCCGCCGGACCCGGGTCGGGGCTGACCAGCATTTTGGTGACTTGAACGGCTGGCGAAGTGATGACCACGTCCGCCAGGGTGGTGCTGCTCACTCCGCCACCAGCGTCTGCGCTGGCGCTGTTGGTGGCAGGATTGGCCGAAGCCAGCGCGGTGAACCAAACCAGAACATCCAGCGTCTGTCCAGGCGCCATGGAGCCGATGTTGTTCCAAGTGAGCAAGCCGGCGGCTGTGCTGGTCGGCGCGGGCGTGGCGGTGGAATAAGCGAGATTCAAGGCGGGGAAATTGTCGGTCACCTGCACCGAGCCAAGCGTTGTGGTGCCCGTGTTGGTGACGCGCAGGCGATACTGCACCAGCTCGCCAACCATGGCCTGGCCGTCTGCGGGGGCCAGGAGCGTTTTGCTGATCAACACTCCTGGCGTGCCTGGGGCGAGAGGAACACTGGAGGTGTCTGACGAGGCATCCGTCGAGTCATCTGGATCGATGTAGTCCACGACCAGGACGGTTCCTTGGGGCGCGTGCAATTCCCCATCATTCGCTGAACTCGGGTTTGTGGCGCTGGCAGGCAGGCAGAGGTTGAAAATGCCAGTGTTGACACCAGTCTCGGTGAGACTGACGGCCTCACTGTCACCACTGCTGGTGGTGATGACGGCGGGAATGGTCTCGACCACTGTTGCATTGAGGTTTTGATCCAGGTCGGTGATCGTGACACAAACCGTCTCATCGGGGTTGTAGCTGTCCTTGGAGAAGACGGCGCTGCTGGGTGTGCCGAGGTCGAGATAATCGAGGCTGACCAGGGTGGACTTCTGGTCGGCAATCGTATTTTCAAAGCCTTCTTTCGCGGTTGCGGCGATGGTGTAGTTGCCATCCGCGCCGCCGGTTTGCCAGGCATACTCATACGTTTTGGTGGCAGCGCTGGAAGCGACGACAGAAGTGTCGGTTAGAGTGATGTTGATGTCGTCGCTGGTTCCGGGTCCATCAATGCTGAGGGGCAGACTGGTGATGTCGTAAGCGCCAAAAGGATCGCCCACCACCGTCCGGAGATACAGGGTCTGGCCGTTGAAGCCTGATGTGACAATATTGCCCGCAGGATAAGGCGCGTCGTAAGCGGCGATGGAGTCGATATGAATGACTGTCGTCGTCGGCAGGGAGATGAAGGACGGTTGCGTCTGGCTGTCGTATTGCAGGCGGTAAGACACGCCGGATTGCGTGTTGTTGATTTCCAACGTGATGGCCTGGCCCGCAGGAATGGTGGCATAACCTGGCAGTGCGGCAAAGGAGAAGGTCAGTTTGCCACCCGCTGCGCTCGCTCCTGTGCTGCTGGCGATCGGGGTGGCACCGTTGAGCAAACGAGCGGTGATGGCCGGGCTGGCAGGCATGGAGCCGCTGGTGACCGTAAACCAAGCTTCTGCGCCAAGCAGTCCGCCAACCGGCAAGACCAGATCCTCCGCCATCGCCGGTGTCTGGATGAAGGAGGCGGTCACCGTTGTGGGCGCGGGTTTGATCGGCACCGCGCAAATTGCCCACGCATCACTCACGTTGAGTGACCAGGACATGGTGACCGAGGCGGCACCAGCTTCCGTGCTGCTGGCTCCGCGCACGCCGTCCTCCCCGCTTTCGGTGCGGGCATTCCAACGCTGTGTTTGCCCCGAACCGACCGTCGCGGTGCGGCCATCGTCGGCGGCGATGACATCATAAATGAGGTCACCTGTTGCTGCGGCGACCGTGACAGTGGGTGAACTGTTGGTTCCTGAGTTGCTGCTGAAGGTCCCGAGTGGAGCGGTTTGATGAACGCCCGTGAAGGTGGACGCGCCGACCAACAGTGAATCGCCTGTCGAAGCACCCGAAACGCTCACCACCACGTCGGCGGTGCCGGATGGCGGGTTGATCAAGCTCCAAATTTCGCTCACTGCCTCTTGCGAGGAGGTTCGCCGCCCGACGAAACTCAGCGCATTGCCAGCATACGTCACACCCGAGACGGACATGCCGCTGGTGTTGTCGTCCTCATAAGTGATGCCGACCAGCATCAGCCGGTTGGAGCCGGTGCCGGTGGTGTGGCTGACGGTGACGGAGGAAAAGGGGTTGGTCGCGCTGTTGCTGGTGCTGGAGGCATGCGTGATGGTTTGCAGGCCGCTGCTGATGACGGCGGTTTGGGACGTCGAGTTGTCGAGTGTCACCACGGGGTCGATGCGGTCGAGGCTGCCGCTCAAATCGTTGTCCGCGCCGTCTGGTGTGAGATACAACTGCTTGATCAAGCTGGGCACCGCAATGGTGGCCAAAGCGCTGCAGGTTTCACCATTCACTGCGTCCACATGAGACACCGCGATTTCATCTCCAGGCGCAACGTTCAAAGTGCCGTCTTCAGGCCCGAGACCATTCGTTTGTGATGAAGGCAGGGTGCTGGCATTGCGGAAGAGGCCGGTGTTTGGGCCTGTCTCGGTCAGGACAGTGAATTCATAGTCGTCATTGGTGTTGTTCCGCACGAGCGCTCCGAGCGTTTCCACCGCGTCAGCATTCGTGTTCAAATCGGGTTCATTGAGTGAGACGTAGATTCCGTCGCCGGCGCCATAAACCGTGACTGGTGTGCCACTGTTGGTGCTGAAGGTGATCGAGCAGGTGGTGCCGCCGGCGGAAGCGGGGATTTGGCTGGTTGCCTTCACCCCATTGTAGGAGGTGGCCACGTTGTTGATGATTTCACCGGTGCCGACGATGTTGGTTTGATACTTGATGACCGTGGTCTGGCCGCGCGGCAGGATGGGCACCAGGATGCCGCCCTCATCGAGCGGGAAAGGCGTGGTTGGATCCGCAGAATCGGCGATGAGGGTGCCGTCGCGGGTGGTGGTGCCGGACAAGTAGTGCAACTGCGGCGGCAGGCCGTCGAGCACCAGCACGTTGCCAAGCGCGACGAGGCTGTGGTTGTCCATGGTGATGGTGTATTCCAGCGTGTCACCGATGGTGGCGCCGAGGGGCGGCACATCGTTGATGATTTGCGTGGTCTTGCGAATGACCGGCACCGGAAAGGCGGGCACGGTCGTGCCGACGTCCAGGAAAGGATTGCCCGATCCCGCCACCGCTGGATCCTGACCCCAGGCAGCAGTCAGCAAGGTGCCGTCGAGGGTGTAGATGCGCATGCCGGTTTGATCCTTGCTCGGATCGTAGAGGCGTGTGACGGCGAGCGCCGTGACATCGTAGTGGGCGTCGTATGAATCGCCGTCGGGATCGGTTAACGGTCCCGATTTGTCGCCCTGGTAGTCCACATAAATCCGCGTGGGTGCCACCGTGGTCACCCAGGCAGGGCTGCCGTTTTGACTGAGATCGGAGCTGCCCGGTCCCCAGCCGACGATGGCCATCGTCGTCAAGTTGGCTTCCGACACCAGGCTGAAGCCCCAGTCATAAACATTGTTGGAGGAAGGCTTCGCGCCGACGGTCCCGATTGCAAAGAAAGGCTTGGCGAGGTTCGAATAAAAATGCGCGCCGGAATCCTGCGGCATTTGGTAGCGATAGGTGTTTTTGGCCGGCACGATGAAGGAACCGGTGCCGACACGCGTGCGGTAGTTCACGGTGATGTCAGCAACGTCCGGGTTGTAGAGGAAAACGAAGGTTTCCTGGCCGTTGGTGGCGGTGCCCACCGGGGAGAAGTAGCTGTCGCCCCAGAGTTCTGTGGGCGGTATATTGAACCAGCGCGACTCGTAGTTGGCGCCGATGTCACCCGTCAGCAGATGCACCTGCACCGGTTTGGAAGCGACGATGGTGGCACCTTTCCGGACACCGCGATTGAGGTAATACGACTCACCCTGGTTCAGCGTGAGGGTGGTCTCTGCGCTGCCGCTGGCGTCGGCGTCAATTTGCACCGTGGTGCCGTTTTGGCCGGCCTGGACAAAGAGTGACACCACCTCAAACATGGAATTGCCTGCCGGCGCCGGGTAGATTTCATCCTCACCGATGGGCATGACGAAGGAACTGCCCCAGTCGATGGTGGAGGAGACTTCCGTGGCGTCCGCCAGCACCGGGCCCGGGTTGGTCGCCCACGCGGAGCGGGAGACCACGATGCCCTTGGTGGCGCCGATGCGGTCGCGGCCGTCATACAGCACGCTGGATGGATTGCGGGGCAGGGAGACGAGATTGCGCAAAGCAATCACCGAGCCCGCAGTCAAGCCGTCCGGATCGTTGGCGTAGCCAGGCGGCACCCCGTTGCCATCGTTGCCGTCGCCCCAGATGCGGGTGGTGGATTGGGCCGGATGGTTGATGTCGATTTCGTAGCCATCCTCCCAGTGATCGTAAATGACGCGGCTGCCTGCGGTGCCTACGACGACGGAAACAACGGAATCCAGGGTGTTGCCGGTGCCGCTGGCAAGGGTCAGAAACGAGGAACGAATCTGCGCCTCAGGCATCGGCACATAGTAATCCTGGACAATGCTCTGAGCCGACAGCGGGGCGATGCAAACCAGCCACAGCAAGCTGCTCCAGGCATGCCAATGACGCTTTAATGTCGATGGCAGAGGAGATGAAAAAGGGGGGCTGGGGGCCGATGGAGAAGGAGACATGAAGCTGACGGATGAGCTAAAATTGTTATAATTATGATAAATTTATTACAATTCCCATTCTCAGCAACCATAATTTATTGAAAATACGAAAATTAGAACTGATTAACTGTTCTTTCGATCCCCAGATTTCTACTCAGTCAAAGCCCGTTCTTCCTTGCTCGGTCAGAAACTCGCGGTGCCGGTATCACCGGAGCTAATGCCCTGAGCATCAATTCATTGCGACAAAATCTGTCGCTCAAATGTGCTGCTTCGGCCGTTACGAGCGGCATTTTCGCAGACTCTCGGGTTCTTTTTAGAAAATGGCTGCGATGCGCGGCTTTCACCTGCGCTTAAGTCATCAGCGCAATCAGCCGTGGTCCGGTGGTGTGAAGCTCGCTCGATTCACCTGGCTTTTTTTTCGGCTTCGGCGCGGCGAAGACGGTCCACTTTGGGCACATAGCCTTCGGAGAGATTGGTCTGGCTTTGCAAGACATGGTCAAGCGCCAACCGTGTCATGCGGCTCAGTGTGGCTTGGTGCGCTGAATCAGCGGCCAGATCCGCCATTTCGAAAGGATCGTTTTCAAGGTCGAAGAGGCATTCCTGGCTGCCATCCCGCCACCATTTGAAGCGGCCGTCGGTGGCCATCAGGCTGAGGCCGTTTCGATTGTCGATCTCGCTGATGGCGGCGGGGCGGAGCCGTTCGCGTTGACCGGAGGCCACCGGCAGCAAGGACTTGGCATGCCTGCCGGGAAGGAGTTTGCCCGCAGCGGCTTCAACCAGTGTGGGGTAGATGTCCATCATCTGCACCGGGGCTTTGCTGCGGCCGATTTTCACCTTGCCCGGCCAGCGCACGACGAGCGGCACGCGGGCGGACTCCTCGTAAAAACGGCCTTTGCTGAGAGTGCCATGCGCGCCCATCATTTCGCCGTGGTCCGCGCTGAAGCAGACCAATGTGTTCTGCCAGGTGCCGCGTCTTTCAAAGGCGGCCGCGAGATCGCCGATGTTCGCGTCGGCCAGCGCGATCTTGCCGAGGTAGTTGGCGAGCATGGCCTGTGTCTCGGCGTGGCCGATCGTGCGCAGTTCGCGTTTGTAGCTCTCTGGCACGTTGGGCGGCAGGGTGAGCCCGGCGGGATCGAGCAGCGTCGCGTATTCTCCGGGCGCGTCGAGTGGCGGATGCGGTGAATGCAGACTGACGACGAGGCAAAGTGGCCGCTCCTTGGATTGCCTGTCGATGAACTCAACAGCGGCGCGGGTGACGAAGCTGTCGTTGTAGTGCTCAGGCGGCGCGGGATTGGCCCGCGGCTCGTATTGCCACTTCACGTAGCGCTCGTGCATGTCGCGGGCGACGGTCTCCAGCAGGCCGAGTTTTTTGAGATAAGCAGCGTAGGGGCCGCGATCGTTGGGCGCGGAAGGCGGCCCGGGAACGTCGAGCACAAAATCGAGCCCGAGCGCTTCGTGGTAAGCAGCGGTCGTCGGGAACGCTTGGCGCAAACTTTTGCCGGCCGTCCAATGGGTTTTGCCGATTTGCGCGGTGCGGTAGCCGGCGGTTTTCATATCGCGGAAGAGGCCGGCCTCCTCCGGTGCCGCGTGGTAGTCGAGAATGTTGCCCCACAGGCCGTGGCCGGCGTTGTGCGGGTAAAGGCCGGTGAGCAGCGAGACGCGCGCGGGCATGCAAACCGGCGACGTGGTGTAGCAGCGGTCGAAAATCATGCCTTCGGCGGCGATCCGGTCGAGCTGTGGCGTGCGCACCTGCGGGTTCTCCCAGCTCAGGCAACGCGGGCTCCATTGATCGGTGAGAATGACCAGCACGTCGGGTTTTTCAGCCGCGCGCGACGGCGCGATGAAAAGCGCAAGGAGCGCGAGGCAGAAAAGGCTCGGTTTCATGAGAGGGTGCGGGCGCGCCAGCAGCTACGCCGGTTTGCGGCAACGTTCCCAGGCTGGCAACCTTGCGCTGGAGGCGATGAAAACGCGCTCGATCAGCGCCCGCGCACGGCATTCATGGTCTCGAACACAACCGAGATCATGGTGTAGGCCATGACGCCGACGAGACCGGCCATGAGCAGGATGATGAGCGGCTGCATCAGCGCGACGGCACGCTCGAGCTTTTTGCCGAGCTCCTTGGCGCAGCGGTCAGCGGCGCGGCGCAAGGACTCGCCCAGTTCGCCGGTGTGCTCGCCGATGCGAACCATTTCGAGCAGGTTCACCGGGAACAGGTTGGTGCGTTCGAGCGCGCGCGAAAGCGAGCCGCCGTCGCGCACGAGATTGACGGCACGCACCAGCTCTTTGCGAATGAACAGATTTGAACTGACACCGGTGGCGAGGTCCATGCCTTTGAGCAGAGGCAAGCCGCCGAGCGTGAGGCTGGCCAGCGTTTCCAAAAACTGGCTGTGGAAACTGGCCTGCAGCACCGGACCGGCAAACGGCAGGCGCAACTGGGCGCGATGCCACACCGGTTTGCCCCCCGGGCTTTTGGCCCAGGCCAAAAACACCGCGACAAGGCCGATGCCGACGAGCAGGATCACCAGCCACCAGGATTTGATGAACTCGGTGGCGGCGAGCATGAACTTGATGCCGCCTGGCAGGCTGCCGCTGATCGACTGCACCATCGTCGTGAGCTGCGGGATCAGGAAGGTGGCGAAAAGAATCGTCACCCCGAAAGCAGCCGCAAGCAGGAAGCTCGGGTAGATGAGCGCGACGCTGACCTTGGCGCGAATCTCCCGCGCGCTGGCCAGGTAAACGGCCTGCCGCTCCATGGCGCTGGCGAGCGATCCGCCCGCCTCACCGGCGGCGGCGACCGCGCAAAACAGCTCGCCAAACGACGGCGAGGACTGGCGCAGGGCGCTGCTGAAAGAATGACCCTCGCGCACCATGTCGCCGATTTTTTTCGCCGCGGTGCGATGGGCGGTGGCGGCTTCACCGCGTCCTTCCATGAGTTTCAGCGCGGGCTCCAGGCGCATGCCGGCGCCGAGCAGCTCGGCCAGTTCCTCGGCAAAAATCTGCACCTGGTTACCGCTGAGTTTGACCGGCCCTTCCGGCACCGTGGCGGCTTTGGCAGCCTTGGCGCCGGCCTGAGTCCTGCCGGCTCCACGCTTGCCCTTCTCCTTGGCTTTGACGGCGGCCGGCGCCGCGGACGCGCCCTCCCGCAATTGAAAGGGCTGCAAGCCTTTGCCGCTGAGCAGGCGCACGGCGGTGCCGCGATCCGCTGCCTCCAGGGTGCCGTTCACCGTGCGTCCGGTGGGGTCAGTGGCCTGGTAGGTGAAGGCGGGCATGCGGGCGTCGGCGTGGTCTGAGAGGAAACGCCGGCGCGGTCCGGCTTCGTTTAGTCAATTACTCGGCGACCGTGACGCTGATGACTTCCTCAATGGTGGTCTTGCCGGCGAAGACCTTGCGCAGGCCGTATTCGCGCATCGGGCGGTAGCCATCGGCGAGCGCTTGCTGGGTGAGGACCTGGGCGCTGGCCTTGGTGGTGATGAGTTCGCCCATGGCGGCCGTGATGCGCACCAGTTCGTAGATGGACATGCGGCCGCGGTAGCCGCTGTGGCGGCAGGCCTCGCAGCCGCCTTCCTTCGCCTGGTAAACCGTGCTGGTCAGCGGCTCTTGATAACCGATGTCGCGCAGCTTGTCAGCGGCGTGGGTGTCCACTTGCTTGCATTCCGGACAGAGCACGCGCACCAGGCGCTGGGCAAAGAAGGCGCGCACCGAGGAGGAGACCAGGAAGGGTTCGACGCCCATGTCCACCAAACGCATGATGCCGCCGATGGCGTCGTTGGTGTGCAGGGTGGA
>CAZKMS010000070.1:0-27440 GCA_964553805.1 uncultured Verrucomicrobiaceae bacterium | reverse complement strand
GTCACTTTGATGGTATGCATTGGTTGACGGATAACGCTATCGATTGGGCGAACGTCTCGGATCAGGCGACGGCGAGCGGGAGGCGTCGATGACACGACAGATGCCATTCGAGCCGTTGCCTGCATCCGTTTTGTTCGCCTTGGTTGCTATTTGATGGCCTCGCATGTGATGATCAGGTCCGAGTTCTGTTCATCAAGATGAATCGTGTGCGCTGTCGCTGGGAGACCTACCACATACAGGAAGCTCTCGATCCGCTTGATCTGTGGCAAGGCTGCCTTGTTCTCGGTCAACAAATACCGTCTCTTCGAGTCGGTGATGGGGGACAAGGCTTCGCCCGCTCCTCGGCTTGAAAGGGAAGATGATTCAGAGACAAATAAGCCGGATATCTCCACAAAAGGCCCTCGCGAACGAGCGGTCAGCGATAAATGGTCGCCGAGTTCTCTCAGCTCGAAGACGGTGGGTGTTGTTGGGGTGATTGGATAAGAGGGGGTGATGGGATCGGCTGCCCCTGAAGCATTCCTTTTGCTGCTGACCGGAAGATCGAACTTGGTTGGGTAAACGAGCTCTTTCTTCGTCTTGACAGAGATCTCCTGACCTGGCTTCGCAGTCAGAACTGGAAACTGAGTGATCTTGCCCTTCGCATTCACAAGGCTGCACGAGATGCGGAACTGCCTGGCAACAAGCTTCGGAGATCGGTCAAGCTCCATATAGCGGTCAATGGTGATAGCGTTCTTCGGAACCGAAGTGCAACTGGAGAGAACTGCGGAAAGAGCGAGCAAAAATAGGTGCCGGTTGTGCATGGTGCGTGGTGGGTTAGGCGAACGTCAAAGGTGAGGCACGCAGCGCAGCGGAGTTGCCTCCACCGCCTTGTTCGCTTTTCTTCATTCCTTTGGGGGCGATGAATCTGACGCAGCCTTCTGACTTGGCTGCGTTGATGCTGGTGGTGGTGATTGTAGCTCTTTCGGCGTGGTGGGTGTGGAGTATGGAGCCGCGATCTTGGCTGCGACAATCAGAGAAAAACCCGCAAGCATCAGACTATTACGCCATGTGTAATAGCGCAAAACCTTGGTGCCTAATGAATCCAATAAAGGTTCCGCGGACTGTGCTCGACTTCTGTGAACCTGTGCCTCCTTCGCGATCGATTCGAGTGACGATCCTTGTCGAGGTTGATGTTTATCCGGATCCGTCACGAGAATCCGAATCGCGTCCTCTGTCACCTGAGCATCACCAATCTCTTGATTCTTCTGATAACTGATCCCCAGAACATGAAAAAGACATTCGATCCTCCTCAACCCGCAGAAAAACGCTCCCGCCAAACAAATGATCGCAATCGGCTCCAAAGTCGATGGGCTGAAATCAAGGCGGCGCGGCGTGTAGTTCTGAACCGTGTAGGCGAACATCGCACCAATCGCACCTGTCAGGAAATACTCGAACTTCTGTTCGGCGGCTTGCGTCGCTTGGTAAAGAATCTTTGCGTTCTCGTGGGACATAGTTCTTTAGCGAACGTCTAAGCTGTGCCGACCGCCGGGGCGGGGGTGAGCGTGAAGACGGGATAGCAGGTTAAAGTTACGGAAAGTATAGCCGACAGAGCAGCCCCGGCGGTTGGCACCAGCGCTTTGTTCGCCCTTGGTTTAGGCTGGGCGGATCGAAGCAACGAAGTCATGAAACGATCTGAGGTAAGTGTGCTGATGACCATCTGGAACGGTCAATGTGATGACCATAACACCACCGGGAAGCGCCTGAGTAAACCAGTAAAACCTCAACAACCGGCCCTCCATGAATGCAGTGGTCGATGTCTGGAAACCAGAATGTAGCCCAACGGTCTGAGGTGCTGGAAGGCATAAACCCAAGGATGGCTCAATCTGCCGAGTGCTCTCAACCTCGTCGTGTAGTCTGCCCTCTGCGTCTCTGGTAGATGTATCCAAGTGATAATTGATGTTGGGGGCAAACTCATCAACGTGGATGGTATGAACCAAGATATACGGGGCGGAGGCGTCTGGACGCAAAGCCTGCCACCCTAGAGGCTTCCGAAAAGTGATGCCAGTGATGCGATCTGTGATGCGGACGCTCGACTGGAAGATGGTGCGAATGATGGCCTGAACCCAGTTGATGAGAGGCCATAATGCACAAAACGCAACGAACCAACCAATACCACGAGCCAAAGACGACTGCCGAGTGAGGAGAAACCAAGCTAATCCAGCATTGACTGCGAATGCAATGAATCGGCTAGTCATGCTTGGCTCAGGTGGCATAGGACGCGTTGAGGTTGGGCGAACGTTGTTTAGACACACTAATGTATCGACGAATGAGATTCGTCGATGGGTTTGTGTTGATTGGTGTTAAATTCGTCCACTGTTTGTGGTGTGAGCGGGGGTGGCGGCTGTCTGGGCAGGAAGCTGGGGCGTCTGATTTTTCGCATTGGAGGTGATGACAGCAAAAAAGAGCCCGGAAGTCAACCCTTGGGTGCGGCGGGTGGCGGGCCAGTGATCCGAGAGTGACCGATGCCTGGCATCAAAGACTTGGATGGATGCGGTCGAGAGCCTGCCTGGGAGTGATCGGAATCGGGGGCGGTTTGCTGTAGTCCGGGTCTGTGACCTGGGGGGTGCGCGGGGAGGCCGGCCTCACAGAGGCCAGCTACAGCCCGCCGCTCTCCGTTTCCTCGGGTTTGTCCACCTTCCAGCGGTGGTCGAGGACGTTGACTTCGATGTTGCGGCTGCCGAGGGGGCCGCTGATTTTGAGGAAGCCGCTGCCTTCGCGGCCGTGCAGGCGGCCTTTGGCGTGCACGAGGTCGTAGTCGAAGTCGCGCAGGGTTTCGAGGCCGATGCGGGTGAACTGGCTGGTGAGGGCGGCGACGTTGGGCGGGGGGAGTTTGTCGAGCATGTCGTCGAGACCGGAGATGGCGAAGTTGCCGGCGCCGGTGCTGGTGAAGTCGAGGTCGGCCTGGTAGAGCTCCTTGGAGTCGCCGGCGGCGATGAGGCTGCCGTTGAACTGGCCGTCGAGCAGGAGGTAGGCGGGGGTGAGCTTTTGGGTGACTTCGGTGGCGCGGACACTGGAGGCGGCGATCCAGCCGTCCCAGGTGTAGCTGTCGTTCAAATAGACGTCGAAACCGCCTTCGATGTAGCCGTCGTAGGCTTCGCTGCCGAACTTGCCGTAGATGCCGTTCATGTCGTAGGTGACGGAGAGGTGGCCGTTTTCGGCGTGGAGTTGTTTCCAGCGGATTTGGTCCACGGTGAAGGTTTCGGTGAGGTTGTTGTCCACGTTTTTCATGGGCAGGTTGAAGTGGACCTGGCCTTTCATGCCGATGAGCTCGAGCTTGAGCTGGGGCAGGGGGTAGTTGTCGGCGGGGATGTCCAAAACGGCCTCGAACTGGCCGCTCTCCAGCTTGGTGGCGAAGCTGAAGGGGAAGGGCTGGCGGAAACCGGGCAGGGGCACGCCTTTGGGGGCGAGCACCAATTTGCCGGAGTGGACTTCCAACTCCTCGACGATCCAGGCTTGGCGCGGCGGGCCGGAGACGGCGGCGGCGGCGGCATTGAGGGCGGTGTCTTTTTCGGCGGCGGCCAGCGTCATGTCCGGGGCGTCGGCGTCGGTCTTGATGTCGCCGGCGGCGTATTTGCGGTAGTAATCGACATACCAAAACAGCGGCTGGCCGACGTAGAGGGTGGGATTGAGGATCTCGACCTTGCTGATGCGGCGGCGCAGCAGGCCGTCGAGGGTGAAGTGGACGAAGATGGTGTCGAGCCGGGCGACGGGCCGGCTCAAGCCATAGGGGGAGGGGATCATGAGGCTGGAGAGTTCCACCTTTTGCGGCTCGACATGGGCGACCAAACCCTCCGGCTGCAGAGGCGAGTCATGCGCCTCGAATTGAGTGCTGAAGCTGAACGGCGGCAGGCCGGGCGCGACGCGTTGCAGGGTGACGCTCAAATCGCGCACCTGGACATGGCCGGCGCTCCAGGGTTTTTTCGGGGAGGCAGGCGCGGGCACTTCGGTGGAGGAACTTTGCGGGCGCGTGCCGGGGTCGAGCACCGCCAGCAAGGCGTCGCCAAACTCGACTTGGCCGCCATCGAGCAGCAGGCTCTCCAGGCGGTGCTCGGTGAGCAGCTCCGGCAGGCGCGCGCGCGCCTCAAACCGCCCCACGCTCGCCACCGGCAGCGGCGCGTGTTCGGTGGCGACGAGGCGGGTGCCGGCGATGGCCAGGTGGTGCAGCGAGGAGGCGGGGTCCTGGGAAGGCTCGGTGCGCAATTCAAAGGTGGTTTCGGTTTCAAAGGGCGCGCCGAACCGGCCGCGCACACGCAGGCTGCCTGCGGTGACGGCGAGGTCGGTGAAATGCAAACGCTGGAGGAAGTTTGGCAAGGCGGCCGGGGTGCTCGCAGGAGAGGTGACATCACCGCTGCCCTTGGCTTGATTCTTCAGCGCGGCGAAGTCGAGGTGGTATTCGAGGCGCGGGCTGGCGATGCGCAAACGGTCCACCAGGCCCTCCTGGATCAGCGCGTCGGGACGCAGCGACAGCTCGATGGCATCGATCCGCGTCGGCGCGGCGGTGCGTGAGCCGGGGATTTGCATTTCGATTGCGTGCAGGCGCAGGTTTTGGGGCGCGGCGGATTTGAGTTGGGAACCGAGCAGGCGCAGGTCGGCGAGTTCGCCATCGATGCGGGTTTTCAGATCCAGGGGAGCACGGTCTGTTTTGTCGATGTCCACGCGGCTGTCTTTGATGACGAACCGGCGCAGGTGCAGCGCTGCGGGCGCAGGTTTCGGCGCGGGCGGCTCGGGTGTGGTCTTGCCTTGGGTGGAGAGAAGACCGGCCTCCCACTGCGGTGTCCAGTGCAGGTCGAGGCCGGTCGCGGTGAGCTCGTCAATCTCCCAAGGCTGGGTGGAGTCCGCTTGCGCCAGGGCCAGGCGCAGCTCCGGCAGGAGCAAATGGCCGGGCGTGCCGACGGCGGCGGGGCGCGCCTGCGTTTTGGACAGTTCGATGCGATGGCTGCCGGCCTGCTGCAGCCCGGCGCCGGCCTGCCAGTGCAAGCCCGTCATTTCGTGCCGCAAGCGGGTTTCGAGGGCAACACCGGGTGCTCCGGGCAAACCTTTGGCCGCCCGCAAGGCCAGGTTCTGCAGGACACTCTGGTGAATGACAACGCCTTTGAACCAAGCCGGCAGCGGCGCTGGGGCAGGGTTTTCGCTGGAGCGCAAGCTGCGCACCCAATCCAGCAGCGCTGGCAGCAAGTCGATGGCCGCTTCGGTCAGCACGAGGTCGCGCACGTTCAAGAGGCCATCCTTTGGATCAAACGAGGCGCGCAACCGCAGCGAGGGCAAAACCAACCGGGAGCCATCCGGCGTGGTGATTTGCAGGTCGTGCAACTGGATCACCGAGTCGGTGAGGGTCGGGACCCCGCCATCCATGCGAAAGTTTTCCAGCCCGTGATCGAGTCGAAAGCTCACGCTGGGCAGGTGTTGATCGCCGGCGAATTCAAACTGCATGTCGCTGAGTTCGACGGAGGCGATGGACAGCGGCGGACCGGCTGCCGGTTTCGGCTCTGGCGCGGCAGTGACAAAAGGGAGCGCGGAGAGCAGGTGCGGCAACCGCGCGGCGCTGGTGCGGACGCGCAGCCCGTCGATGCGCAGGTGGCCGATGCGGCGCTGGCGGACGCCGTCCCACCAGGGGTCGAGCCGAGCTTCGCGCACGCTGCCCAGGACCTCGCCGGTTTCGGGGTCGTGCAGGAGCAGGCCGTTGACCTTGATTTCGGTGGCGCTGAGATCGAGCGCATCGAGGCCGGGCGCGAATCCCGGCAAAAAGTGCTCGAGCACCCGGCGCGCATAAGCGGTGCGCTCCCGCCAGACATGCCAGCCGGCCAGCGCCAGGAGCAGTGAACCGGCCAGGCTGAGGGCCAGCATCAAAAACAGAGCGCGGCGCCAGCGGCGGCGAGGACGCGGCGGCGCGGCGTTGGGTGACGCTGGCGCAGTTTCCGGCTCGACGGGCATGATTTTAACTTACGCGCGCTGGAAAGCGGTGCAATGTGGCAACGCGCCGGAAGCCTGCGCATCCGCTGCGATGCCGGGTGCTTCTGGCGCGTTCTTTTAACTGGGGCATGAGCCGTCGTTTTTGCAAGCGCTGCCTGTTGCTGGTGATCCTGAGCGGCATCACCGGGGCGATGCTGTACCTGAGTTCGGCGGCCTTTTCCGAGCGCTGGCAAAGCTACGTGGTGGAGCAGCTCGAGCAGCGCGGCCTGCATGTGGCATTTGAGCGGATGAGCCTGAGCCTGGTGCGCGGCTTGGTGGTGCGGGAGGTGCGGATTTACAATGACAGCGCGCGCGAGCACCTGCTGGCGGCGTTGGACCGGGTGAATGTGGAGTTTGACTACGGCCAGCTCATGCGCGGCCGCGCCCATGTCGAAGGGATCGAGCTCGTGCGCGCGAATGTGGCGCTGCCGGTGGATCCCGAGCAGCCGGAGCTGACGGTGATCGAGCTGCGGGATTTCAGCGCGCGGGTGTTTCTGCGCGACCGCCAGCTCGAGCTGGTGCATGCCACGGGGGAGCTGGCGGGCATCCGCCTGGATGTGTCCGCCTCGGTGCGGCTGGGCGCGGAACCCGCCACCGAGGAGGAGCGTGCAAGCGCGCGCGCGGCGGCGGCGCGGCGCTTGCAGGTGCTGCGGGAATACCGTGTGCAAATCCATCGGGTGCTGGACTGGCTGGGGCGGTTCGAGTTCAGCGCGCCGCCGATTCTGGTGGCGAAAGCGAGCGGGGCGGCGGATTCGCTCGACGACTTTGAGGTGGATCTGGATTTCGAGGTGCGTGACTTCGCCTACCGCAGCTACCGCTGCCAGGAGCTGCTCGTCGAGGCGGGTCTGGCAGGCGGGGTGGCGAACTTGCGGAAGCTGCGGCTGGTGGACGCGCTGGGCAGTCTGGATGCGACCGCCAGTTGGCGGCGCGGCGAGGAGGAGATCGATTTCCGGCTGACTTCAAACGCAGACATGACCTCGGCAGCGGAGGTGCTGCTGGGCATCGACAGCCTGCGCGAAGTGGTGTTTTACGAGCAGGGACCCAGCCTGGCGCTGGAGGGCCGCTTTTTCTTTGGCAACAAGGGCGCGGCGCTGACGCGGCCGCTCGATGCGCGCGGCGAGATCCACTGCCCGCGCTTCACCAGCCGTGGCGAGGTGTTCGAAGGGTTGAGCGCCAATTTCGGAGTCAACAACGACGGCATCTACGTGCGGGACGGCGTGTTGCGTCATCGCAGCGGCTCGCTTGGGCTGCAACTGCTGCTGCACGAGCAGCAGGGCCTGCGCTACCGCGCGACCCTGAAAATGGACCCGGCCGCCTTCAAACCTTTTGTGCAGAACGAAAAGACGCGCGCTTTGATCGACCGCTTCAAATTCGACCGGGATTCCAGCATCTACGTCAAGCTGGAGGGCGGCGGTCCGAGCGCCAAATTCTCAGAGTGCCGGAGCACGGGCATCGCTGAATTGCGGGCGGGAGAGCACCGCGGTTTGCGCTTCGAACGCGCCGAGGGCAGGTTTGAGTTTCAGGGGCCGCATTTGATTTTCCGCAATGTCAAAGCGGAGCTGCCGAACGGATTTGGAGAGGCGGACGAGGTGGAGGTGGACAGCCTGGAAAAATGGGTGCGTTTGAAGGGCGTGCGCGCGCAGTGCGACGCGGTGCCGGTCTTGCGCAGTTTCGCGCCCATGGTGGCGGATCCGGTGGCGGTGTACCAACTCCCGGCGGGGACCGTGATCAACGTGGACGGGATGTTCGGCTGGCAGGAGCCGGAGCAGAACGATTGCCGGGTGATTTTCGCGGCGGCGGAAGGCAGCGGCACCTACCGGCTGTGGGATCGTGATTACCACATCGAGGCGCCCCAGGGTGAGCTGCAGTTCAAAGCGGATGAGCTGGAATTCGACGTGCGCGGCCAGGTCTTTGGCGGCGCCATGCAGGCGAAGGGAAAAACGGATTTGTCCAAAGACCGTGATGAGTTCGACGTGACGGTGAAGACAGAGGCCTTCGAGCACCATCTTTTCGGCCGCGACCTGACTTTCCGCCGCGCCACTGCCACGGTGGGCGGCAGGGAAGGGGAGATCACCTTTGACACCCAGGGCACGGTTTTGGACAGCGCGATGACGGTTCGCGGCCGGGCCAACAAGTCCGCGGGCAAAGACGAGCTGGATTTGACCCTGACCACGGACGCGCTGCGCTGGCCGGTGTTTGGCAAGGATTTGGATTTCGAGCAGGCCAGCGCGCAGGTGAGCGGACGCGGCGGCGAATTCACCTTTGATGCTACCTCCCGCCTGCTCGGCGGGCAGTTCGAGGCCAAGGGCCGCACCGACACCCGGCCAGAGCACGACCACTATGCGGCTGAGGTGAAGATCAACACGCTGAGCTTTGCCCGGTTTGCCCAGACCTACGCGCCTGCTTATGAAACGGAGGGTGATCTGACAGGGCACTTCAACTTCGAAGGCGTGGATGGGGACCCGCGGTCCCTGCGCGGCGAGGGCGTGGCGATCATCCTCAACGGCAACCTTTACGCGGTGCCGATTCTCGGGCCGCTGACGCCGCTCCTGGGCGGGTTTTTACCGGCGCCGATCAAAGGTTACAACGTCGCCAAGGAAGCCAACTGCACCTTCACCGTGCAGGACGGCCGGGTTTACACCAGCGACGTCGAGGCGCTGACGGCGGCCTTCCGGCTGGTGGCCAAGGGCAACGCGGACTTTGTTGACGACAAGGTGGAGTTTGACGCGCAGGCGCGCATCCGCGGGCTGCCCGGTCTGGTGTTCCGACCCGTCAGTGAGCTGCTGGAATACCATGCGCGCGGCAGCATCGGCGATCCGCAATGGAAATCGCGTCTTTTCAGCCTGGGCGATGGTGAGGCGGAGACCGAGGCGCAAAACCCAGCCGCGAGCGCGAACAACCCCAAGCCGGCGGAGGCGGCCCCGCAGAAAAAACGGCTCCGCCTGCTGCCCCTGTTCCAATCCAACTCGGACAGCGGCAGCACGGGGCGTTGATCAGGCGTACAGCTCGGTCACCGGTTTCGCCTTCACCAGCTCGCGCGGCTGGTTGAGGTGGTTGTAAACGATGGTTTCCGGATCGATGCCGACAGCGTGGTAGATCGTCGCCAGCAGCTCGGTCGGGTGCACCGGATTCTCGGCCGGAGCGGAGCCGGTGGCGTCGGATTTGCCGTGCACGTAGCCGCGTTTGATGCCGGCGCCGCCGACGACGGCGGTGTAGCAGTAAGGCCAGTGATCGCGGCCGTCGGCGCTGTTGTTGTTGCCGGAGGTGGAAACGCCTTTTTCCGGGCTGCGGCCGAATTCGCCGAGCGCGACGACCAGTGTTTCGTCGAGCAGACCGCTGGCGTCGAGGTCATCGAACAAAGCGGACAGGCCCTGGTCGAGCATGGGGCCGGACTGGTCTTTCATGCGCTTGGTCAGGCTGACGTGGTGGTCCCAGGAGTGGTTGTCGGAGTTGGCCACCTTCGGCCAGATCAACTCGACCACGCGGGTGCCGGCTTCCAGCAGGCGGCGGGCCAGCAGGCAGCTTTGGCCAAAGGTGTTGCGGCCGTAGCGATCGCGCAGTTTCTCCGGCTCGCGCTCGATGGCAAAGGCGTCGCGGGCGCGGCCGCTGGCGATGAGGCTGAGCGCCTGGTCGTAGTAGCTGTCGAGGCTCATGTCCTTGACGGCGGCCTCGATGGTGGGCATCTGCGCGGTGATGGCGTCGCGCAGTTTGGCGCGGCGCTGCAGGCGCAGGGAGAAAAGATCCGGGCGCAACTGGAGGTCATCGATCTTGATGTTGTCCAGTTTGTTCATGTTGAGGTCGTCGCCCTCGGGGTAGAGCGTGTAGGGATCGTAGGCCTTGCCGAGGAAGCCGGCGGTGCCGCCTTTGCCGACGACGTTGGACTCCTGCAGCGGGCGCGGCAGCATGACGAAGGGCAGCATGGGCTCGTCCGCGGGTTTGAGGCGGATGATGTTGGAGCCGAAATTGGGGAAGTCCTTGGCGTTCGGCGGCTCGAGCTGGCCGGAGGGGCTGACCTTGTCGGTCGTGTAGCCCGTCATGATCTGGTAGATCGCCGCCGTGTGGTTGAACAGGCCCACCGGTGTGTAACTCATGGAGCGGATCATGGTGAATTTGTCGTTCACCTTGGCCAGTTGCGGCAGGATCTCGGTGAAGTGCACGCCCGGGATCTTGGTGGGGATGGTCTTGAACTGGGAGCGCACATTGTCCGGCACGTTTTCCTTCGGATCCCACAGGTCGAGGTGGCTCGGGCCGCCTTGCAGGTAGATCATCAGGACATGCTTGGCTTTGCCCCAGCCCACGCGACCGGCCTGGGCGCTGGCGGCGCTGGCGCTCTGCGCACGCAGGAGATTGTTGAGCGTCAGGCCCATCATCGACGCCCCGCCCACGCGCAGGATGTCGCGGCGGCTGAAGCCGAGATGCTTGTCGCACAGGTCTTTGCCAGGAACTCCAGGGACACGGAACATAAGCTGAGGGGGGTTAAGGATTCAGCGAGCACAACGCTGGCCAAAAGGCTGTCTTGCAGCGGGACAAACGACAGTTTAGAAAATCCGGCCGCCCATGCCAAGCCTTTATTCCCAGTTTCAGCAGTCGCTGACCGCCGTGCCGCGCCGCTGGCTGGTCACCGGCGGCGCCGGGTTCATCGGGTCGCACCTGGTGGAAAAGCTGCTTGCCCTGGGTCAGCGCGTGCGCGTGCTGGACAACCACTTCAGCAGCACGCCGGCCAACCTGGAGACGGTGCGTGACCTTGTGGGACCAGAGGCTGCCGGCAGGCTGGAGTTTCAGGCGGGGGACATTCGCGATGCCGCGACCTGCGCCGCCGCGCTGGACGGCGTGGATCACGTCATCCACCTCGCTGCGCTCGGTTCGGTGCCGCTTTCGCTGGAGGAGCCCGCTCTCTGCCATGACATCAACGCCACCGGCACGCTGAACCTCATGCTGGCGGCGCGGTCCGCCGGGCTGCGGCGCTTCGTTTATGCCAGCAGCAGCGCGGTGTATGGCGACGATCCGCTGCCCGCCAAGCGCGAGGACTCGCTCGGCCGCCTGCTTTCGCCTTACGCGGCCAGCAAGTTCGTGAACGAGGTCTATGCCGCCACCTGCCATGCCGCTTACGGGTTGGAGACGGTGGGGCTGCGCTTTTTCAATGTGTTCGGCCCGCGCCAGGACCCGGAGGGGGCTTATGCCGCCGTCATCCCCTGCTGGATCGACGCCATGGCACGTGGCGGCACCGTGTTCATCAACGGCGACGGCGAAAACACGCGCGACTTCTGTTTTGTGCGCGATGTGGTGCAGGCGTTGCTGCTGGCTTCGCTCACCGGCAACGCGGAAGCCTTCGGCCGCGCCTTCAACGTCGGCCTCGGCGCCGCCACCAGTCTCAACGAGCTTAACGCACTGCTGCGCGCCTTGGTGGCGGAGCAAACGGGTCGCGCGGTGCCGGGACCGGTTTACCGGGACTTCCGGCCGGGCGACATTCGGCACTCCTGCGCCGACACGAGCCTGGTCGTGAACGCACTGGGTTTCCAACCCGAATTCAGTGTGGCGGAGGGATTAAGCGAGACGATCGCCTCCGTGCTGCGCGGCGCTTGAAATCGCCCTTTCCTTTTCGCCCGTGCGGCCCACTGTTCGGGCGTTGCCCATTCCCGCGTGAATCCCGCCCTCAACGAACCCGATTCCCCCTTCGATCTGGCGCTGCGTCCGGCGGATTTTTCCGAGTTCCATGGCCAGACCAAGGTGAAGGAGCAGCTCCTGGTGATGGTGGAGGCGGCCAAAATGCGCGGCGAGCCGCTCGACCACGTGCTGCTCTGCGGTCCGCCCGGCTTGGGCAAGACCACGCTGGCCAATCTCATCGCCAGCGCGGTCGGTTCGCGTTTGCACGCCACCAGCGGCCCGCAGATCGAGCGCGCCGGCGACCTCGCCGGGCTGCTCACCAACCTGCAGCAGCGCGACATTTTGTTCATCGATGAAATCCACCGCCTGCACCCCAGCGTGGAGGAGTACCTTTATCCGGCGATCGAAGATTTCCGGCTCGACATCATCATCGACCAGGGGCCGAAGGCGCGCACCATTCGCATCGATCTGCCGCCGTTCACGCTCGTCGGCGCCACCACCCGCGCGGGCATGCTCACCGCGCCAATGCGCTCCCGCTTCGGCATCCCCAACCGCCTCGACTACTACACCACGGAGGAGTTGAGCCACATCCTCATCCGCTCCGCGCGGCTGCTGGACATCGCCATCGCGCCCGAAGGTGCGCTGGAAATCGCCCGCCGCTCGCGTGGCACCCCGCGCATCGCCAATCACCTGCTGCGCTGGGTGCGGGACTTTGCCCAGGTGCGGGCGCAGGGCGCCGTCACGAGCGAGGTGGCATCGCGGGCGCTGACCATGCGCGACATCGACGAAACGGGTCTCGATGAAATGGACACCCGGGTGCTGGAGGCGATCATCACCAAATTTGACGGCGGCCCGGTCGGGTTGAACTCGGTGGCGGTGGCGGTGGGCGAGGACGCGTCCACCTTGGAGGATGTGCATGAGCCCTACCTTGTCATGCAGGGCTTCATCAAGCGCACGCCGCGCGGCCGGGTGGCCATGCCGTCGGCATACCGGAAACTTGGCCTGGTACCACCGCTCAGCGGCCAGGCGGAATTGTTTTAGCCTTCTTTCAACACCATGTGGGAGGAACTCAACCGGGTCTGGCAGGGTTTGCGCGATGCCGAGTATCTCCACCTCCTGCTGGAGCCGCTGCCTTTGTATGGCCTGGCTTTCGGCCTGCTGGTCCTGCTGGTGGCGCACCTGGCGGGCGAGTCCAAATCACGCCTGCTGGCGTTGCTGCTCATTACCGCGAGCTGTGCCAGTGTCTGGCCCTATCAAGAGCTGCGGCGGCAGGCCACGCCGCGCATTCTCGCCACGCGCGACCCCGCGCTCGGCCCCTTCATTCGCGAGCAGACCGAGCGCCGCGAGGCCTGTGACTGGGCCTACTACGCCATGGCGGCTTTGGGCGCGGTGACGCTGGCCGCGCGCTTGGCTGGCAAAGGCAGGGTGCTGCTCGCCCTCACCGCGGCGGGCGCCCTGGCGCTGCTGTGTTTGAGCATCTGGCTGCATCAAAAGGAGTGCGAGGTCTATCATCGCAACATCTTCAAGAGCCGGGTTCTGGAGTGACGCTTTATGGCCAACTGAGCGTGTGAATCTGCCCGTTCGCGGCTTGACGGCAGGTGGTGGAGCGTGCGACACTTTGCAAAACCCATGGCACGCAGTTCAAACGTCACCCTCTGCTCCTTCTGCGGCAAAAGCCACGCGGAGGTGCGCAAGCTCATCGCCGGTCCCGGGGTGTACATCTGCGACAGTTGCATCAATGTTTGCAAGACCATCCTCGACAAGGAGGCGGCGCTGGAAACCGAGACGGCCCCGGCTTTGACCGTGCCGAAGCCCGCCGAGATCGCCGCCCTGCTCGACCAGCATGTCATCGGCCAGACGCACGCCAAGAAGGTGCTCAGCGTCGCGGTGCACAACCATTACAAGCGCATCCTGCACAGCCAGCAGCAACAGCAGCTCGCGCTCGGCGGCCGCCGCGGCGGCACCGTGGCCATGCCGGACCCGATCGACGTTGAAATCGAAAAAAGCAATGTCCTGCTCATGGGGCCCACCGGCTGCGGCAAAACGCTGTTGGCCAAGACCCTGGCGCGCATTTTGAACGTGCCCTTCAGCATCGCCGACGCCACCACACTCACCGAGGCTGGTTATGTCGGTGAGGACGTGGAGAACATCATCCTGCGCCTGCTGCAGGCCGCTGATCATGACGTCGCGCGCGCGGAGATCGGCATCATTTACATCGACGAGATCGACAAGATCGGCCGCAAGACCGAGAATGTCAGCATCACCCGCGACGTCTCCGGCGAGGGCGTGCAGCAGGCCCTGCTGAAAATCATCGAAGGCACCGTTTGCAACGTGCCGCCCCAGGGCGGACGCAAGCACCCGCAGCAGGAGTACATCCAGGTCAACACCGAGAACATCCTGTTCATTTGTGGCGGCGCTTTCGTCGGGCTGGACAAAATCATCGAGCGCCGGCACGGCCGCGCGGTGATGGGTTTCCTCGGTCGCGAAGAGCTGGAAAAGGAGTCGCGCGGATCGACCGGCGCCGAGCCCGAGGACCTGCTCTCGTTCGGCATGATTCCCGAGTTCATCGGCCGCCTGCCTGTCGTCTGTCAATTGGAGGAGCTTTCCGAACCCGAGTTGGTGCGCGTGCTCTCTGAGCCGAAAAACGCCTTGTTGAAGCAGTTCTCGAAGCTGCTGGCGATGGAGGGTGTGGAGCTCAACATTACCAAGGATGGCATGATGGCGATGGCCAAGGAGGCGCGCGCGCGCGGCACCGGCGCCCGTGGCTTGCGCAGCATCTTCGAGCGGCTGATGCTGGACGTCATGTATGACGTGCCCAGCCGCGGCGATATCCGCTCGGTCAGCATCAACGAGGCGGTGGTGCGTGGTGACCGCCCGCCGGTGCTGCGCAAAAAGCCTGACCGCAACGCCGCCTGACGGCAGGCCTGTCCACGCCGTCTGCGCCCCTTTTCAACCGTCATGAATCCGACCCGCCAACCTGCTCCCAATCGTCGCCAGTTTTTGCAAAGGCTCGCCGCTGCCAGTGCCGCTGCGCTGGCTCCTGGCCGCCTCGCCGCACAAGCGGCGGAAGGGCCGCTCTTCAACATCTCGCTCGCGGAGTGGTCGCTGAACAAGCGCATGTTCCGCCGCGAGGGCGCCGAGCCGCTCGATCACCTCGACTTCTGCAAAACCGCGCGCTCCTTCGGCATCGACGGCGTTGAGTACGTCAACCAGATGTTCCCTGACAAAGCCGAAGATAAAACCTACCTGGCTGAAATGAAGAAGCGCCAGGATGACGAGGGCGTGAAGGGCCTGCTCATCATGTGCGACCGCGAAGGCAATCTCGGCGAACCCGAGGAAGCGAAGCGCGCGACCACGGTCAGCAACCATTTGAAGTGGCTGGATGCCGCCGTTTTTCTCGGCTGCCACAGCATCCGCGTCAACGCCGCCAGCAATCCCAAGCTCAGCTATGACGAGCAAATGAAGCTCGCCGCGGATGGCTTGCACCGGTTGTGCGTCGAGGCGGACAAACGCGGCCTCTACGTCGTGGTGGAAAACCATGGCGGCCTCTCCTCCAACGGCCAGTGGCTCACCGGGGTGATGAAAATGGCCGACCACGCGCGCGTCGGCATCCTGCCTGACTTCGGCAACTTTTACACCGACCGCAACACCGGCGAGCTTTACAATCCCTATAAGGGCCTGCGCGAGTTCATGCCGTTTGTGAAGCAGGCGGTCAGCGCCAAGGCCTACGATTGGGACACCGGCGCTGGCAAATACTACACCGAAGACCGCCGCGAAGGCCGCGAGATGTCGCTCGACTACGAACGCCTGCTCAAGATCGTGGTGGACGCGGGCTATCGCGGCTACATCGGCATCGAGTTCGAAGGCCACGCCCACAGCGAGATGGACGGCATCGCCCGCACCAAGCAGGTGCTGGAGGAAGTGCGCGAGAAGCTGGCGGCGTAAATCGCGCCGCGCGCCGCCGCCAGCAGTTCAGCGCGCCAGCACCCACGCCAGCGTTTTTTCCGCCAGTTTGTCCAGCGCGGCGACGCTGAGCGCCAGGTGCTCCTCCTTGGTGTCCTCAATCTTGTTGTGGCTGATGCCGCGCAGGCTTTGCACGAACAGCATCACGGTGGGCACGCCGGCGGCGCAGACCTCGGCGGCGTCGTGCAGCGGTCCGCTGGGCAGGCGATGGCAAACACCGCAAGTCTCGACAATCGCTTCCTCGCACAGATCGATGAGTTCATCGTGAAACGGCCGCGGCGCGATCTGCCACAGCCGTTCCCACGCCACCGTCACGCCGCCCTCGGCGGCGAAACGCTCGCTGGCCTCCTTGGCCTCCCGCAGCATCACCGCCAGCGCGGGGGCATCGAGATGGCGTTGATCCAGCGTGATGCGGCATTCCTCCACCACGCTGGTGACAATGCCGGGTTTGGTGGTGCAGGAGCCGATGGTGCAGACGCCGCCACCGCTGCGTCCGGCGATGGCATAAATCTCCGCGCACATCTTTGCCGCCGCCAGCAGCGCGTCACGGCGCCGGTTCATCGGTGTGCTGCCGGAGTGCGCGGCCTGGCCGTGGAAGGTGATGGCATGGCGCTCGACGCCGAAGGTGCCGAGCACGGCGCCCATCGGCAGATCGAGATCAAGCAGCACCGGTCCCTGCTCGATGTGCAGCTCCAGGTAGGCGGCGGCATGGCGCAACTCGATTCCGCTTTCCTTCACCCGCTCAAACTCGATCCCAACCTCGCGCAGCGCCTCCGGCAGCCGGATGCCAGCGCGGTCTTTCAGACCGCGCGCTTCGTCCATGTCGAGATTCCCTGAGCATGCGGACGACCCGAACAGGCTCTTGCCAAAACGCGCGCCCTCCTCGTCCGCCCAGTCCACCAAACGCACCGTCAGCGGCGGTTTGCCATCGTATTGCGCGCTCAAGCGGCGCAGCACTTCCAGGCCGGCCAGCACATTGAGACAGCCGTCCAGCCAGCCGCCGTTCGGCACCGAGTCCATGTGCCCGCCAATCAGCAGTTCACGCGGCGAGTCGCCGCGCAGGGTGGCCCAAAGATTGCCCGCGGCATCGGTGTGAACCTCCACTGGAAGCTCGGCGAGTTTGGATTTCAGCCAGTCGCGTGTTTGCGTCCAGACCGGGGTGAAGGCGACGCGTTGGGCGCCGTCCGCGTTGCCGCTGAGCGCGCGCAGTTCCTTCAGTTCTGCAATCGTGCGCTCGGGGCGCAGAATTGGGCATGGTTCATGCTTTGGCCCGTTCATTGCTTTAGTATTGTGCATTCAGATTCCAACCGGTAAAAGAGCAAAGAGGAGGCGAAAAAACCATGCCAACATTAGCCACAACTGTCGATGGCCTCAAACTGCCCAACCCCTTCGTCATCGGCTCCGGCCCGCCCGGCACCAATTTGAACGTGATTTCGCGCGCCTTTCGCGAAGGCTGGGGCGCGGTCATCGCCAAAACGGTCAGCCTCGACGCTTCGAAGGTCGTCAACGTGACGCCGCGCTACGGCAAGCTGCATGCCAGCGACGGCAAAGAGGTCATTGGCTGGGAGAACATCGAGCTGATCAGCGACCGGCCGTTCAAGATTTGGGAGGAGGAGTTCAAGAAGTGCAAGGACATGCACCCGGACGGCGTGCTCATCGCCTCGGTGATGGAGGAGTACAACAAGGACGCCTGGATCGAGATCGTGCAGCGCTGCGAGGCGGCCGGCGTCGATTCCTTTGAGCTGAACTTTTCCTGCCCGCACGGCCTGCCCGAGCGCAAGATGGGCGCGGCCATGGGGCAGTGCCCGGAGATTTTGCAGGAGGTCTGTGGCTGGGTGAAGTCCGCCACCAGCAAGCCGGTGTGGGCGAAGATGACACCGAACGTGACCCACATTGAGGAGCCCAGCCGCGCGGCATTGGCGGGCGGAGCCACCGGTCTGGCCGCGATCAACACCATTCGCAGCGTCATCGGGGTCAATCTCGACACTCTGCGCCCCGAGCCGAGCGTCGAAGGCTACACCACACCGGGCGGCTATTCCTCGCGCGCTGTCAAGCCGATCGCCTTGCGCATGGTCATGGAGATCGCGCAGATGATCCGCACCGAGTTTCCCGGCCGTTCACTCTCCGGCATCGGCGGGGTCGAGAGCGGCGAGGATGCGGCGCAGTTCATTCTGCTTGGCGCGGACACCGTGCAGGTTTGCACCGGCGTCATGAAATTCGGCTACGGCTGTGTCAAACCGATGTGCGAGCAGTTGCTTGCCTTCATGGAAAAGCACAAGTTCGAAACCCTGGCCGATTTCAAAGGCGCCAGCCTCGACTACTTCACCACCCACGCCGATCTTGTCCGCCGCCAAACCGAACGCAAGGCCGCCCAAAAAGCGGCCGCCGCCGCGAACGTGGTGCAGGCCGACGGCGAGTGGAGCGGCGACGACTTCGTCAAGCAATCGGAGGCGCTGGCCGGCGGGTGATGAGCGCCGCGACGCTGCTGCCTTGCCCGTTTTTTATCGGTGGCGAGTGGGTTGATCCCGCGCTGCCCGGCACGCCTGTCTTCAATCCCTCCACCGGGGCGGTCATCGCCGAGTGTCCGGTGGGCACCGCCGCGGAAGTCGAAGCCGCCGCCGCCGCCGCGGAGGCCGCCTTCCCGGATTGGATGGAGACGCCAGCCGTCGAGCGCGCCCGCATCCTGGCGCGCTTTCGCATGCTGCTGGAGGATCACTTTGAGGACATCGTGCGCTGCAACACGCTCGAGCACGGCAAGACCCTGGTGGAATCACGCGGCGATGTGAAGCGCGGCATGGAGGTGGTCGAGTTCGCGCTCGGTGTGCCGTCGCTGCTGATGGGCGAGACGTTGGAGAACGTCGCGCGCGGCATTGACTGCGAAACCATCCGCCAGCCGCTCGGGGTGTGTGCCGGCATCTCGCCCTTCAATTTTCCGGCCATGGTGCCGCTGTGGATGTATCCCATCGCCATCGCCTGCGGCAACACCTTCGTGCTCAAACCGAGCGAGAAAGTGCCGCTGACCGCGATCAAGATTGTCCGTCTGCTGGAGCAGGCCGGGCTGCCCAAGGGCGTGCTCAACATCGTCCACGGCGGCCGCGAGGTGGTCGATGCCCTGCTTACGCATCCCCTGGTGCGCGCGGTGTCGTTTGTCGGATCGACGCCGGTGGCGCGCCACGTGCATGATCTCGCCACCCGTCATGGCAAACGCGTGCAAGCCAATGGCGGCGCCAAAAACCACGTCATCATCATGCCGGATGCCGATGTGGAAAACTCCACGCGCGGCGTCATCGAGGCCGCCTTCGGCTGCGCTGGCGAGCGTTGCATGGCGGGTTCGACCGCGGTCGTCGTTGGCGCGGCGGAGGTTTCGGTGCTCCCCGGCATCGTCGAGACGGCGCGCGGCATCAAGGTCGGCCGCACGGACGGCGAAGCGCAGCCTGACATGGGCGCCGTCATCAGCGGCGCTCATCGCGACCGGGTGGCGGAGCTGATTGCCGCGGGTGAAAGCGAGGGCGCCAAGGTGCTCAGCGATGGCCGCTCCGTCAAAGTCAGCGATGCACCCAACGGATTCTACCTTGGCGCCACTGTGCTCGACCACGTCAGCAATGACATGACCGTGGCGCGCGAGGAGATTTTCGGTCCGGTGCTCAATGTCATGCGCGCCGGCAGCCTGGAGGATGCGCTGGCGCTGGCCAACAGCTCGCCCTACGGCAACGGCGCCTCCATTTTCACGCGCAGCGGCCGCACCGCGCGCGAGTTCAAGCACCGTGTCAACTGCGGCATGGTCGGCATCAACGTTGGCGTGCCCGCCTCCATGGCCTGGTTCCCCTTTAACGGCTGGAACGACTCCTTCTTCGGCGACCTGCACATGCAGGGCCGCGAAGGCATTCACTTCTTCACCCGCCAGAAAGTGGTGACCACACGCTGGTTCAGCCAGGGTGAGGGCGACATCTGGCACAGCGAGAAAAAACCGTCATGAGCCTGCTGATAAAAAACGGCGACATCATCACCGCCGATGCCCGCTACACCGCGGACATTCTGTGCGAAGGTGAGACCATCACGCGCATCGGTCCGGGCTTGCCGGTGCCGAAACGCGCCGAAGTCATCGATGCCACCGGCAAGTATGTCTTCCCGGGGTTCATCGATCCGCATGTGCACATCTACCTGCCTTTCATGGGGGCGTTTGCCAAGGACGACTACAGCAGCGCCAGCCGCGCCGCGCTGGTGGGCGGCACCACCACGTTGATCGAGATGTGCTGTCCCTCGCGCGCGCAGGACACGCTGGAAGGTTTTGACCTTTGGATGAGCCAGGCGGAAGGCAAGTCCGCCTGCGACTACACCTTCCACATGGGCGTCACCAAGTTTGACGACGGCACCGCCGCGCAACTGCGTGAGATCGTCAAGCGCGGCATCTCCTCGTTCAAAATCTTCCTCGCTTACAAAGGCGCCTTTGGCATCGACGACAGCGAGCTTTACCGCACCCTCAAGCTCGCTAAGGAACTCGGCGTGATCGTCACCGCGCACTGTGAAAATGAGACGCTGGTGAGCGAGCGCTGCGCTGAACTGCTCGCCGCTGGCCTGACCGGTCCCGGCCAGCATCACGAAAGCCGCCCGCCGCTGGTCGAGGCGGAGGGCGTGCATCACCTGATGACCTTCGCCGAACTCACCGGCGCCGCCACTTACATCGTGCATCTTTCCTGCAAGGAGGCGCTCGATCAAGCCATCGCCGCCCGCCAGCGCGGCGTGCGTGTGGGCGTCGAAACGCTCATTCAATACCTCACGCTCGACAAATCCTACGCGGAAAAGCCGGGCTTCGAAGGCGCCAAGTTTGTGATGTCGCCGCCGCTGCGCGACCGCGCCAATCAAGCCGTGCTTTGGAACGGCCTGCGCGATGGGTTGATCCAGACCGTCGCCACCGATCACGCGCCTTTCGACTACAAGACGCAGAAGCGCATGGGCAAAAACGACTTCACCAAAATCCCGAACGGCATTCCCTCGCTCGAAGACCGGGTCAACCTGCTCCACACCCACGGGGTCGCGGCCGGCAAGATCGACCTGCATACTTTTGTCAACAGCGCCAGCACCCAGGCGGCAAAGCTGTTCGGCCTTTTTCCGCGCAAGGGCAGCATTCAACCCGGGGCCGATGCCGATCTTGTCGTGTATGATCCGGCGTATCGCGGCAGGATCTCCGCCAAAACGCACCACATGAACGTGGATTACAGTGCCTTCGAAGGCTGGAAAATCCAGGGCCGCCCCAGCGTGGTGACGGTGCGCGGCAAGGTGGCCGCGCGCGACGGTGAGTTCACTGGCGAGATCGGGCGCGGGAAATTTCTCGCGCGCCAGCCAAGCCATCATTGAGCATGCACAACACGCCGCCGCCGCACGCCGGAGAGCAGGCGGACTTTGGTCCGCTGAGCAACGCGGATCTCATCCCCGTGCCCCCGGCGGAGCGCACCTGGACGCGCTGGCACATCGCGGCGCTGTGGGTGGGCATGGCGGTCTGCATCCCGACCTACACCATCGCCAGCGGCCTCATCGCGCAGGGCTTGAGTTGGTTGCATGCGCTGGTTTGCGTGTTTCTTGGCAACCTCATCGTGCTGATTCCAATGACGCTCAACGCGCATCCCGGTACCGCCCACGGCATTCCGTTTCCAGTGCTGTTGCGCTCCAGTTTTGGCACGCTCGGCTCCAACATTCCGGCGCTCATGCGCGGCATCGTTGCCTGCGGCTGGTTCGGCATTCAAACGTGGATCGGCGGTGCGGCGATTTTCATCACGGCTTCGGTTCTTTTCGGTTTTGATCCAGCGGCAAAGACGGTGATTCCAGGCCTTGGAGCCTCGGCTGGCGAACTCGTTTGTTTCATGCTGTTCTGGGCGGTGAATGTGTATTTCATCATCAAGGGCATGGACTCCATCAAAAAGTTGGAAGTCGTGAGCGCGCCGTTTTTGCTTCTGATCGGGCTCGGACTGATGGCCTGGGCGGTGAGCGCCGCGGGCGGCTTCGGCCCGATTTTCTCACAGCCCGCCAAGCTTGCGAACGAGGCCTCGTTCTGGAAAGTCTTCGGCGCGGGACTCACGGCCATGGTGGGTTTCTGGGCGACCTTGTCGTTGAACATACCTGACTTCTCCCGTTTCGCGCGCAGCCAGCGCGACCAGATCGTGGGCCAGGCCATGGGATTGCCGACGACCATGACTTTTTATGCCTTCATTGGCATCGTTGTCACCAGTGCCACCGTGGTCGTTTTCGGCGAGGCGTTGTGGGATCCGGTGGCGGTGATCTCGCGCTTCGGCAGCAAGGCGATTTCCGCGGTCGCGCTGGTCACGCTCGCGGTGGCCACGCTTTCCACCAACATCGCCGCCAACGTGGTCAGCCCCGCCAACGATTTTTCCAACCTCGCGCCGCGCCGCATCAGCTTCCGTGCGGGCGGTTTGATCACCGCGTTCATCGGCATCGTCATGATGCCGTGGAAACTGATGGCCGATCCGGGCGGCTACATTTTCACCTGGCTCATTGGCTACAGCGCGCTGTTGGGACCCATTGGCGGCATCATGATCGCGGATTATTTTGTGATCCGAAAACGCCAGCTTGATGTGCCGGCGCTTTACGATCCGCAAGGCGTCTATCGCTATTGTGGCGGCTTCAGTGTGGTGGCCTTGACGGCGCTGGTTTTGGGCGTGCTGCCCAGCCTGCCGGGGTTCCTCGTGCATGTTGGCTGGCTTGAGACCGCGAGTGTGCCGTCCTGGCTCAGCCGGGTGTATGACTTCGCCTGGTTTGCCGGTTTCGGCGTCGCCTTCATCGCTTACCTGCTGCTGCGCCGTCTTGCACCCCAACATTGATTCCGCTCATGAAAAGCATCTCATTGCCCTCCACGGATCACCAGCCCGCAGCCTACGCCGGTCCTTCGGCTGAGGAGGTGCTGGCCAAGCGCGCGCAGCACCTCAACCCGGCGCTCTTTCTCTATTACAAAAAGCCCATCATGCTGGTGGAGGGGGCGATGCAGTATGTCTGGGATGAGACCGGCAAACGTTACCTCGATGCGCTCGGCGGCATCGTCACAGTCAGCGTGGGACATTGCCATCCCAAGGTCGTTGCCGCTGCCAATGCGCAAAACGCGCTGCTGCCGCACTCCACCACGATTTATCTGCAGCCGAACGTCGCGCTCTACGCGGAAAAGCTGGCCGCGAAAATGCCGGGCGATTTGAAGGTGTGCTACTTCGTCAACTCGGGTTCGGAGGCCAACGATCTCGCCCTGCTGATGGCGCGTGCCTACACCGGCAACTTCGACATGATTGCCCTGCGCAACGCCTATCACGGCGGCAACGCCGCCGGCATGGGCCTCACCGCGCACAGCACCTGGAAATACAACGTGCCGCATGCCTTTGGCGTGCACCACGCGCTGGCGCCTTACCCTTATCGCGGTCCGTTTGGTTACGATGATCCTGAGGCCGGACGCAAGTATGCCGATGATGTGAAAAGCGTCATCGACTACGCCACACCGGGCAAGGTCGCGGGTTTCGTGGCGGAGTCGATTCAGGGCGTGGGTGGTTTTGTCGAGTTTCCGGAAGGCTACTTGAAGGGCGCTTACGAGCATGTGCGCGCCGCGGGCGGTGTCTGCATCGCTGACGAGGTGCAAACCGGCTTTGGCCGCACCGGCACGCATTACTGGGGGTTTGAAACGCAGGGCGTGATCCCGGACATCGTGACCATGGCCAAGGGCATTGGCAACGGCTTCCCGCTCGGCGCCGTCGTCACCACGCCGGAAATCGCCAAGGCGCTCACCGGCAAAATCCATTTCAACACCTTCGGCGGCAATCCGGTGGCGGGCGTGGTGGGCATGGCGGTGCTGGATGCCATCGATGAGGACGGCCTTCAAGCAAACTCGCTGCGAATCGGCGCGCATTTGATGGCCGGCCTGCGCCAGCTTCAGGAGAAGCACGCCATCATCGGTGACGTGCGTGGCCGCGGCCTCATGCTCGGCATTGAAATGGTGACTGATCGCGCCGGCAAACAGCCTGCCAGCGCGGCGTGCGCTGCGGTACTCGAGTCACTGCGCGACCTCGGCCTGCTTGTGGGCAAAGGCGGCCTCTGGGGCCAGACCATCCGCATGGCGCCGCCGATGTGCCTCTCGAAAGCCGATGCTGACTTCATGATCGAGGCGCTGGACGCGGCCTTCAGCGCGCTGTGAGATGCCGGCGCGGCCTCAGTCGGTGTCGCCGAAGCCGCCTTTGACGAGTTCCTCCAGGTCGGCCATCGCGGCCTCGGCGTCCGCGCCTTCCGTGGTGACCTTGATGGTTTCGCCGCGGCCGGCGGCCAGCATCATCAGGCCCATGATGCTCTTGCCGTTGACCGGCTCGTCGTCCTTTTCCACCCAGATGTCGCACTTGTACTGGCTGGCGCGTTTGACGAATTGCGCAGCAGGCCGGGCGTGCATCCCCATTTTGTTCTGGATGACAAACTCTTTTTGCACGGTCATGATGTTCGAAATGAGGCCCGCGTACGGGGGTCAACCTAATTGCCCATCCGCGATTTTTTTCAACAACCTTTGATCAAAGTCCACCGCGCTGTTGTAGCCGAAGGCGCGCAGCTTGTAATTGAGGGCGGCGAGTTCGATGAGGCCCGCGACATCACGCCCGGGCGCCACCGGCAGATCGACGGTGGCCACCGGCAGCCCCATCAGCGGCTCCGTGCGCTCACCCGCGCCGACTCGCTCCAAATCGTTGGTGGCCTGGCCGGTCACCAGCCGCACCACGAGATCGATGCGTTTGTTCATGCGCACCGAGCCGACGCCGAACAGCGCCGCCACATTGAGAATGCCCAATCCGCGGATTTCGATCATGCTGCGGGTGGTGTCTGGCGCGGAGCCCAGCACCTCGCGGTCTTCAATCAGCCGCAGCCGCACCACGTCATCGGCGACGAGGCTGGCGCCGCGCTGCAGCAGGCCGATCACCGCCTCGCTCTTGCCGCTGCCGCTGTCGCCCTGCACCAGCACGCCGATGCCCTGCACATCGACGAGGCAGCCATGCACCAGTGTGGTGGGCGCAAACATCCATTCCAGGCGGATGGTGGCGGCGTTGAGAAATTTCATCGTCACCATGCTGGTGTGCAGAATCGAAATGCCGGCTTCGTTGGCGATTTCCACCATGTCCGTGGGGATCGAACGGCCACGCGCCACGACGATGCAGGGAATGTCCTGCGAGCAGAGCTGGCTGAAGCGCGCGCGCGCCAATTCAGGTTTGAGACCGGCCAAGAACGACAGCTCCGAATTGCCGATGACCTGCACGCGCTTGTAGGCGAAGTAAGTGAAGAAGCCGCTCAGCGCCAGCCCGGGGCGGTTGACGGAAGGCTCCAGAATGCGGCGGTTCAGACCGGCGTCCGAGCCGGCGAGCCGCAGCTTGAGCGCCTCTTCGTTCTGCCCAAAAAAATCACGCACCAGCACGGAAGCGGGCCGTTTGATTTTGATCGGAGGAGGTGCCGCCATAAACAGGAGCGCCCGTTTTTAACCCGGTGACAGGCGTGCTGCAACCCTGAAAAGCCTGCCGTGAGCACCGCGTCACCGGCTTGCGCCGCGCGGCGACCTGCGCTTTGCTGCCGCATGTCCAACCGCAAAGGCATCGTCCTGGCCGGAGGCTCCGGCACCCGGCTCTATCCGCTGACCATCGCTGTCAGCAAGCAGCTCATGCCTGTTTATGACAAGCCGATGATCTATTACCCCATCTCGGCGCTGCTGCTGGCGGACATTCGCGAGATCCTTATCATCTCCACCCCGCACGACTTGCCGAACTTCCGCAAGCTGCTGGGCGACGGCTCGCAGTGGGGCGTGCGTTTTGAGTATGCCGAGCAGCCGCGGCCGGAAGGGCTGGCGCAGGCCTTTCTCATCGGCGAAAAGTTCATCGACGGCAGCAAGGCGGCCCTGGTGCTGGGCGACAACCTCTTTTACGGCTCGCAGTTCCGCAAGGGCATCGAGCGCGCGGCGGCGCAGGAATCCGGCGCCACCATCTTCGGCTACTACACGGCCACGCCGGAGATTTATGGCGTGGTGGAGTTCGACGCCGAAGGGCGCGCGGTTTCATTGGAGGAAAAACCGGCGCAGCCAAAGAGCAACTACGCGGTGCCTGGCATCTACTTTTATGACGAGCAGGTTTGCGAAATCGCGCGCGGTTTGCAACCCTCCAAACGCGGCGAGCTGGAGATCACCGATTTGAACCGGATTTACCTGGAAAAAGGCGGGCTGCATGTCGAGGTGCTCGGCCGCGGCACCGCCTGGCTGGACACGGGTTCGCCGGACGCGCTGGCGGAGGCGACGGACTTTGTCAAAGTCATCCAGCATCGCCAGGGTTTGAAAATCGCTTGTCTGGAGGAGATCGCCTACAACAAGCGCTGGATCAGCCGGGACGATCTGCTCGGGACCGCGGAGAAGCTGGGCAAAACCGAGTATGCCGACTACCTGAAAAAACTGGCGCGTTACGAGCGCACCTTCGGAGACGTCGGGCCGATCGCCTGAGCGTGATGATCCATGGCTCGCAGTCGGTTCTTTCTGAAGGCCGCGTCGTGGCAGGAAGGCGGCACGGTGTGCTTGAGCGGAGACGAAGCGCACCATTGCGCGCGGGTTTTGCGGCATCGAGAAGGCGACGAGGTCGAGCTGTTTGATGGCGCGGGCGGCGTGGCGGTCGCGCGCATCGTAGCGTTGCGGCGGGATGAAGTCGATCTCGCCATCGAAACAGTGACGCGTCAGCCGCCCCTGCCGCACCGGGTGCATTTGCTGCCGGCGTTGATCAAAGGCGAGGCCTTCGAGTGGTTGTTGGAAAAAGCGGTGGAGCTCGGCGCCGCTACGATACAGCCGGTGCTCACGGCGAACACGGTGGCGCGCTGGGATGCCGGGCAAGGCGCGAAGAAATTGGCCAAGTGGCGCCGGCACATGCTCGAAGCCGCCAAGCAATGTCACACGCCGTTTTTGCCTGAGTTGCGCGCGCCGGCGCCGCTCACGGCGGCTTTGCGCGACAGTGCTGGTCTCGGTGAAAGCCTGCGCCTGGTGCCTGCGCTGTTTGGGCAAACGCAGTCGCTGCGGTCGCGTCTTGCTGAATGGGCGGAAAGACCCCGCCAAGCGCTCATTCTCATCGGGCCGGAGGGGGATTTCACCGAAGCGGAGCTCACCGAGGCGAGTGCGGCCGGATTTCAACCGGTGACGCTCGGCCCGCTCATCCTGCGCGCGGAAACGGCCGTGGTCGCCTCCTTGGCCGTGGTGGCGCAGTCCTGGCTGGATGAGACTGGGACGGCCGGACAAAACCCTGCCGGCGCTTGATTCCACCGCGCTGCTGGCGGATGGATGGAACGACCCTCACTCCCCTTTTTCCATGTCCAAAAAACCTGTGGTTCTCATCATTCGCGACGGCTGGGGCATCAACCCCGGCGGCAAAGCAAACGCCGTGCAAAATGGCGACGCCACGCTGCTCGCGCAGACGCCGTTTCACGATCATCTTTATGCCACCTGCCCGTGGAGCCAAGTCAGCGGTTCCGGTGAGGATGTGGGTTTGCCTGAAGGGCAGATGGGCAACAGCGAGGTCGGCCATCTCAACCTCGGCGCCGGCCGCGTCGTTTATCAGGATTTGACCCGCATCAACAAGGCCATCCGCGACGGTGAGCTCGCCACCCAGCCCGTCATGCAGGCTGCCTTCGCTGAAGCCAGGGGCAAGCGCCTGCACTTCATCGGCCTGGTTTCCGACGGCGGGGTGCACAGCCATCAGGATCATCTCGCGGCCTTCTGCCACACCGCCAAAGCTGCCGGCGTCACGGACATCTGCGTGCACGCCATCACCGACGGGCGCGACACCTCGCCGACCGGCGGCGCGGCCTACCTGGCGAAGCTGGAAAAAGACCTCGAAGGCAGCGGC
>CAZKMS010000069.1:0-27476 GCA_964553805.1 uncultured Verrucomicrobiaceae bacterium | reverse complement strand
GCGCCACCACCGGCCGCGCCCGCCGCTGCGGCTGGCTGGACATGGTGCTGGTGCGTTACGCGGTGATGATCAATGGCGCCGACGAGCTGGCCATCACCAACCTGGATGGGCTGGACGGGCTCGATACGATTCAAATCTGCACCGGTTACAAACTGCGTGGCGAGACCATTCATCATCCACCTGCGACCATTGCCGACATCGAGCAGTGCGAGCCGATTTACGAGAGCCACCAGGGCTGGAAGCAGGATCTCAGCGGCATTCGCCACTACGCTGACCTGCCGCCGCTGGCCAAGGCCTACCTCGACCGCTTGTCTGAACTGGCCGGGGCGCGTGTTTCGCTGGTCGGGATTGGCCCGGCACGCGAGCAAACCCTGGTGGTGTGAAAACGCTGATCCGCGGGGTGTTCTGGCTGCTGCTATTGGGCGGCCTCCTCGCGTTGTTGCTGTGGTTTGGCGGCGCCTGGCTGGCCGCGCGTGAGATCACCCGCCCCAGCCGCCGCGCGCTGGAGGAGCATCATCACGTCATTTTGAACGCGCCGGCGGATCACGGCATTCGCATCGAATCTTTTACCCTCGCCGAGGGCACACCAGTGTTGTTCTGCCGCCCCGCGGCGGAGGCGCATCTCGATGAACGCGGCAAAAAACTGCGCCTTCAACTGGCATCCCGCGGATTGCCACTGCCGCCGCCCGGCATGGAGAATGGAGCCACCCTCGTTCTGTTGCACGGCCGGCGCGGGCGCAAGGAGGACAATCTGGCGGTGGCCGTGCGCTTTTGCGCCGCCGGGTTTCGCTGCCTGCTGCCCGATTTGCCCGGCCATGGCGATCACCCCGAGCTGGACGCCAGCTATGGTCCGGGTGAGAGCGATCTGCCATCAGCGGTGTTGACGCAGGCGGCGGCTCGTTTTGCTTTCGCGCCGCATCCTGCCGCTTTGTGGGGCATCTCGATGGGCGGTTCCGTCGCGGTGCATGCGGCGGCGGCCAATCCGCAGCAGTGGGATGCCCTCGTGGTGGTGGCTAGTTTTGACGCGCTCGCGCCCGTCATTTACCGCCAATGCAGCCAGCGGCTGGGCGGTAAACTCGGGCCGCTGTTTTACAGCACGGTCATCCGCCAAATGCCGGATGTCGCGCTCGATGACATCCGGCCTGCGGCCGCGGCCAGACGAATCAGCGCGCCGGCATTGGTGGCGCATGGCGGCGACGACCCGCTCATTCCTGCAGAGGCCGCGCGGCGTTTGTATGACGCGCTCGCTTCCACCGACAAGCAGTGGATTGATGTCGGCTCGGGCACGCATGGCAACGTGCTGATCACCCCGCAGCCGCTCTATGCCGAGATGACCGCCTGGCTGCTGGCAAAGCTGGGCGGGGCGCAGTGATCTTCAGTTCTCCCACAGCTCCCCGAGCCAGTCCGCCACGATTTTCGGCCATTGATTGATCGGGTCACCGTTGGCTTTCATGCCGAAGCCGTGGCCGCCGCCGTTGTAGATGTGCAGTTCGGCGGGGCGCTTCTTTTGCTGGTAGGCCAGGTAGAGCAGAGCGCTGCCAGCGGGAGTCACCCGGTCGTTGTGAGCATGGATGAGACAGACGGGCGGTGCTTGCTCGTCCACGACCAGGTCCGGCAGCAGCTCACCGCCGTCTTTTTCCGTGGTCAAGTAAGCGGGGTAAATGGGGATCAAAAAGTCCGGGCGCACGGTCTGCATGTCCTCGGCGCCAGCGGAGTTGAGCGCCAGCATGACACTCAAATTGCCGCCAGCGGAAAAGCCGAGAACACCGAGCCGGTCGGCGCGGAAGCCGAGATCGGCGGCCTTGCCGCGCAGCAGGCGCATGGCTTGGCGCGCGTCGGCCAGCGGGGCTTCATGCGGCTTGTCTGGATCGCGGCGCGGCACGCGATACTTGAGCAACGCCGCGGTGAGACCGAGAGAGTTCAGCCACTCGCAAACCTGGCTGCCCTCGTGCTCGATGGCGAGGATGTTGTAGCCGCCGCCGGGGCAAACGAGGACGGCTGCGCCCGAAGCGGCGCGCTCCTTGGGCTGGTAGATGGTCAGGGTCGGCACCGAGACATTGCCCAGGCGGCGCACACCATCGGGTTTGTCGCGTTCGATGTCTCCCTCGGGTTCCGCCTTGAATCCGGCTGCCTCCGGCGCGCCGTCGGACCATAAGGTCAGGACTTCGGGTTCCGCCGCGGGGCAAGTGAGAGCGAACAGCGCGAGCGTTGCGCAGAGGAGGGTTGGCGTGGCATTCATGAAACAGCAGTCAACAGCCGCGGGCGGGTCTTCTTTCAGCCGGCGCGCAGGTTCTTCCGCCGCTTCACCGAAACGCCGCTTGACCCTGTGGGTCCCGCCCGCAATATGAGCACCTCCCGATGTCCGCCGCTTTCCCGACCCCGCTCCTGCGTGTGAGCGCCTGAATCAATGTCTGACCCGCTGCGACTCCTCATCTTGGGTGCCAATGGCAGGCTTGGCGGCGCGTTGCGGCGTGTTTACAGCAGCGTGTTTGATGAAGTGACCGCCTGGGGGCGCACGGAGCTGAATTTGGCCGCGCCGGAGCGGATTTCGACCGTCTTGCAGCGCGCGGAGTTCGATGTCTGCGTCAATGCTGCCGGTCTCACCACCGTGGATGGCTGTGAAACCCGGCGCGAGGAGGCGCGCCTGACCAACGGCGTGGCGCCCGGCCTCATCGCCGAGCATTGCCGTGCGCATGGCCGGCGGCTCATCCACATCAGCAGTGACTATGTCTTCGCTGGTGACGAAAACCGGCCGCGGCGTGAGACGGATCCGGCCGTGCCGTGCAATGAATATGGGCGCAGCAAACTCGTGGGGGAGCAGGCGGTGCTGGCTGCGGATCCGGCGGCCTTGGTGGTGCGCGTTTCCTGGCTGTTTGGCCGGGAGAAGCCAAGTTTCCCCGACAGCATCCTGAAGACGGCGCTGGAAAAAGAGGAAGTCAGCGCGGTCGATGACAAGTGGTCCAGCCCGAGTTATGCCGATGATCTGGCGGAGTGGTTGCGCGTGTTGATTGTCGATCATCCCGAGGCAAGCGGCGTGCTGCACCTGTGCAATGAAGGCGCCACCACCTGGCAGGCTTATGGCCAGGCCGTGCTGGACATTGCAACCGAGCTGGGTTTGCCGTTGAAGGCGCGCCGTGTGGCGGGGCACAGCATGCACGGTTTTGCGCCTTTTGTGGCGGAGCGGCCGCCTTACACGGCGCTGGACACCGGCAAATTCCAGGCGCTGACCGGTCTGCATCCCCGGTCCTGGCAGGAGGCGCTCGCGGCCTACCTGCGCGAGATGCAGGCTTGACGCGCGTGCCGTTTTTTGGTGCAATGGGCGCAGGGCCGGTTTCCGGTTCACAACGCCAACCCAATCCAGCCATGAGCACATCGATTGCGCGTCAGTTGAGGGAACGAGGAGTTATCTTGGTGGCAGCGGCATTTCTGACGGTGGCAGGGGCCGCCGCAGGCAACGACATGGAGACGCTTTATCAGCAGGCCCGGTCCCTTTTTTATCAGGGCAAGTACAAGGAGGCCAAACCGCTGCTGCAGCAAGTGGTGACCGCCGATCCGCGCCACACCCAGAGCCAGTCGATGCTGGCACGCATCAAACTGGAGGAAAAACAAGGGCCGACCCTGGCGGATCAACTCGCGGCCGTCACCCTGGCCCGCGTTGAGTTTGCGGACGTGACCGCGCCCGAAGCGCTGGAGGGGCTTAAACTGCTGAGCAAAAGCGCCACGGATGGCAAGGTGGTGCCCAACTTCGTGGTGCGCAACGGCGAGGCGATGACGAAACCGATCTCACTGCAGTTGGAGAACATCCCGCTGGCGGACGCGATCAAGTACGTGGCGCAGCTTTCGGGCACGGTTTGCCGCTACGAGAAAAACGTCGTGGTTTTCTCCACCGAGTAGGGTTGGCGGGCGCATCGTGCCGTGCCGAAACTTTCGGGATGCAAAGATATCAGCCCCGCCTACGGTGCGGGCAGTGATCGCTGTTGCCACCGCAAGTCAAAAGGGAGGCGTGGGAAAAACCACGCTCTGTGTGAATTTGGCGTACTCGCTGGCCCGGCGGGGCTGGAACACGCTGTTGGTGGACACCGATCCGCAAGGCGCTGTCGGTCTCTCGCTCGCCAAATCCGCGCGCAGCAAGCAGGGTTTTTATGACTTGATGGCGGGAGCCGCGAACCTTGAGCGCGTGGTCATTCAAAGCCGCCTGCCGGAGCTGGCCATCCTGCCTGCCGGGCAGTATGACGAGCAGGCGCGCCGCGGGCTCACGCCCCAGGATTTGCCATCCCGCCTGGCTGACCTGATGCGTGCTGCCGAGTTGCGCGGCACCGAGGTGCTGCTCATTGACACCGCTGCCGGCCTCACCGGCGTGAGCGAGGCGGTGGTGAAGGCGTGCGATTACGTCATCATCCCGCAGCAGTCCGAACCGCTGGCTGTGCGCAGCCTGCCGCATCTGCTGGAGACGCTGGCCCGCTTCCGCAGCGAGGGCGCCGCGGTGAAGGTCGCGGGCATTCTGCTTTCGATGGTCATGGAGGACCAGGAGATGAGCCTCAAAGTCGCGCGCGAGCTGCGCCAGATGCTGCCGCCGGACATGCTCTTCAAGCAGAGCATTCCACGCCTGCCGTCGTTCCTTGAAGCCAGCGCGCATGGCGTGCCGGTGGCGCTGCTGAAACGCAATCCACCCCCTGAGGCCTTGCTGTTTGACCAGATCGCCGCCGAACTCGAAACCCGTGCCGGCCTCAACCAAGAACGCGAATCCCTGCACCGCCATGCAAGTCTCCTGGATTGACTCCGAACATTTGAAGGACCTGCTGCGGCAGTTGCAAGGCGCCGCGCCCGAGCCGGCGGCGGAACCGCAAGCCTGGGAGACGCACACCCTGCCGGAAGCCCCAGTGGAAAGCGCGCTGCCCTCCCTGGCGGCAGAGCCCGCTGAAGCGGCGCCGCCCGAGCCTGTCCGCCGCGAGCCGGAAGCCGTTGCCAGCCCGCCGGTTGCCGCGGAGGTTCGCGATGCTCCCGAAGTGGCGCGCATCCGCGATCGATTGCGCGAGGTGCGCGAGCGCGCGGAGGCGGCCGGGTTGTTGAAGAAAGCCGAGCCAGCGCCCGTGGCGCCTGAGCCAGCGGTGAGTGAGCCGCCACATGACGAAAGCGTGAACACGGCATCCGTGGTGGAAGACGATGCCGAACCGGCTGCGCGCGCGGAGGCGATCGCAGCCGCCGAAGAGACCGGGATGGGAGCGGAGGAAACCGAGGCAGAGAAGGAGATGGAGCCGGTCATTTCAAATGAGGAGGTTGGCGAAGTGGCGGACGCCGTCTCCGATGACAGCCTGTACTTTGAGGTGCCTCTGGGCTCAGTGTTGGAGCGGCTCGATGCCTTTGCGGAGTGGGCGCGGCGGCGGATCGCGCCGGCGGAGCTGCTTTTGCTTGATGAGCATGGCGATCTCCTGCTCGGCACCGAGGCGCGCGCTGAATTGGTGCTGTCCATCATGCTCGCCGCCAGCGCGGCCAAACGCTCCAGCCTGGCCGGCGTCTGGGCGGATGCGCCGCGCATCGCGCGCCAGCCCAAACCCGATGGCGGTGAGCTGGCGATCCTTTCCTGCCCCACCCGGCTCGGGATCATCCATCTCGCCGTCGAGCATCCCGCGCAGCTTCCCGACAGCGAGGCCGACTTGCTGCAACAAGCGTTGCTCTCGGCGATTGAAGCCGCCGCTTGATGGCCTGTCCATTTCCCCAATGGAACTGGTCCACATTTATCTTTCGCCGGCGCACAATTACTTTGGCCATCACGGTCTGCCGCCAGGTGACGCGCCCATGCTGGAGGTGGGGCGGGTGCATTGCGTGGCCGGCAAGGGCTTGGAGGGCGATCGCTTTTTCGATTGGAAACCGGACTACAAAGGCCAGATCACTTTTTTCGCGTTGGAAACGCACGAGGGGCTCTGTCAGCAGCTCGATGTCATGGGCAAGGATCCCTCCGTGTTCCGCCGCAACCTGATCACGCGCGGCGTCGATTTGAATGAGCTCATCGGGGAGGAATTCGCGGTCCAAGGGGTGCGTTTCATGGGCACGGAGGAAGCACGGCCCTGCCACTGGATGAACCAGGCCTTTGCCAAGGGCGCGGAGGAGGCGTTGCGCGGACGCGGGGGTTTGCGCGCGCGGGTGCTAAGCGACGGCTGGCTGCAGAAGGGCCAGGCATGAGCGCGATGGCTCGCACGGCGGTGCTGCTCGCGGGCGGACGCTCGCGGCGCATGGGGGCTGACAAAGCGTGGATGCCGCACGCGGGTCGGCCGCTCTGGCAGCACCAGGCGGAAACGCTGCGTCGTGCTGGAGTGACGCGCTGGTTGCTCGCCTGCCGGCCCGAGCAGGAGTTGACGGAGCCAGCTGCGGCCTGGTCGGCTGAGCATGGCATGGAGCTGCGCCTCGTGTTCGACCCAAGTGAAAACGCAGGCGGTGTCATCGGCGCTCTGGCGCGCGCGTTGCGCGAGGCAGGCCAGGGTTTGCTGGCGCTCACCGTGGACATGCCGCTGGTCGATGCCTGCTTGCTGGAGCCGCTCTGGCCCGAGGCTGAAAACGCGCCCAGCCGTTGCTGGCGGAGCGAGCACGGCATTGAGCCTTTCCCCGCCTTTTATCCGCTGAGCTTCCTGCCGCAGCTTGAGGCAGCCATGCAGCAAACGCACGCACCCTCGTTGCGCGAACTGCTCGCCACGGCGCACACGCGGCCGCTGCCTCCAGAGCAAGCGTGGAAACTGGCCAATTGGAATCACCCCGAGGACGTGCAGCCCGGTTAGCTTCGCTTCAATACAACTCCACCGGCGAGCGCTTGCCGTCCTCGACACTCAAGTCCCGCGCCTTTTCTTCGCCGAGAACGGCGACACGCAGATCCCAAATCTCGGCGTTGATGGCTTCGAATGCGGCCAGGTCAAAACGCGCCGGCGCGGCCAGGCGCTTTTTGGTTTTTTCGATGCGCAGCAGGGCGTCGTGCAGCAGCGGCGCCTCCACGCCCTGCAGGTGCTGCCAAGCCAGCTCCACCATTTCCAGGCGATGGCAGATCATCACGATGTCGTTGCCGGCGCGCACCGCGCCTTGGATTGCCTGCTCAAAGGTCACCTCGTTGAGGATGGCGCCCATGTCGAGGTCGTCGGTCATGGCGAGGCCTTCGAAGCCGAATTGATCACGCAGCAGGCGTTGCACCACGTTGTGCGAGAGCGAAGCGGGGCGGCGCTCGTTGTCGGGATCGAAGGCGCGGTAGTTGGCGTGGCAGATCATGACGCTGTCCAGCTCGGGCAGCAGCGTGCGGTAGGGCAGCAGCTCCTCGCGCTCCAGCGCCGCCAGCGGTTTGTCGATGATGGGCAGGAACTCATGCGGATCGCACTCGGCCGGGCCGTAGCCGGGGAAATGTTTGGCGCAGGTGAGGATGCCCTGGCCGCGCAGGGCGCGATTGAAGACCCCAGCGTTGTCCACCACCTGCTGCGGGTCGGTGCCGTAGCAGCGGCCCTTGAGGGAGTTGTCCGCCAGGTCGTCATAGGAAATGTCCAGGACCGGGCAAAGATCGAGGTTGAAACCAAACTGGCGCAGCAGGCGGCCGGTGAGGCGGCCATGCAGTTTGATCAGCGCGGGATCGCCTTTTTCACGCAGAGCCTGGGCATTGGGCGGCTCCTGGCCGATGAGGCGGAGACGTGAAACACGGCCGCCTTCCTGGTCGATGGTGATGAAGGGCTCGATTTCAGAGAGGTCACGCAGGTCGTCGATGAGCTTGCGCAGTTGCCGCGGGCTTTGGATGTTGCGGCCGAACAGGATGTAGCCGCCGGGCTGGAGCTTTTTCAACCGCGCGGCCGTGGCGGAGTCGAGTTCAAAGCCGGGCACGCCGGTGAGCAAAAGCTGGCCGAGGAGTCGGGGGTCAGGCATGGAAAGGGCGTGCGCGGGCTGCCGGTTAGAAAGGCTTGAAGTAGCCGAGGTAAGCGGCGGAGGCGCCTAGAAGCACGCCGAGGCCGATCACCGCGCCGGGCTGCAGCCAGCGTTTTTTGGCCACCATCGGCAGCATGCCCAGCACGAGCCAGATGCCGAATTTGGCCCAGACCCAGTTCGGATACGCGCCGCCGGCCTTGGCCAGCCAGCCAAAACCGGCGACCACGAGCAGCAGCATGCCGATCCCGTGCAGAATCCCCACCAAACGGCGCACATTGGTCACACCTCCAGCCACTGCCAGCACGCCTCCCAGGCTGGTGAAAAGCAGCAGCGCGCCGACGAGATGCAAGTAGTGGTAGAGTTGGATGCGTTCCATGATGCGCGCATCATGGCGTAAACTCCGCGTCACGCCAGCGACATCTTTGGTCATGAAACCGCCATCATTTCTGCTCGTGTTGCTTGCCTTCGCGACCTCTTTACCGGCGGCCATGCCCAACGTGCTCTTCATCGCAGTGGACGATTTGCGGCCCGATCTCGGCTGCTATGGCGCGGCGCACATGAAGACGCCATGCCTTGACAAGCTGGCTGCGCAAAGCCTGCTCTTCGAGCGCGCCTACTGCCAGGTGGCGGTGTGCAATCCCAGCCGCTCCAGCGTGCTCTCCGGCGCGCGGCCCGACACCACCGGTGTGCTCGACAACCAGCACTTCATGCGGCCGCAGATGCCGGATGTTATCACCCTGCCGCAGCACTTCAAAAACAACGGCTGGCACAGCGTCTCGCTCGGCAAAATCTACCATCACAGTCTGCGTGAACCGGGGGAGGACCCGCAGTCGTGGAGCGAGCCGCCGTGGTATCGCGGCCAGCCAGCGCCGAGTTGGTTTGCGCAGGAGTCGCTCGACTTCATCAAGAACATGAAAAAGCTGCCGAAGAGCCAGCAGTCGTTTCTGGGCCGGGGTCCGCCGTTTGAAGCCAGCGACACCTCCGACGACGTGCATCACGACGGTCAAACCGCGCGCAAAGCGATCGAAACCCTGCGCCGGCTCAAGCAGGAGAACCAGCCCTTTTTTCTCGGCGTCGGCTTCGTCAAACCGCATCTGCCCTTCAATTGCCCGCAGAAGTACTGGGACCTTTATCCCGCGGACAGCATCGAGCTGCCGCCGAACTATGCCGCGCGCACCGATGTGCCGGCGCCTGCCTTGCATGATCCGTATGAGTTGCGCAGCTACGGCACCGTGCCACCGGATGGCGAGCCCATTGCCGACGCCATGGCTCTGAACCTCATTCGCGGTTACCGCGCCTGCGTCAGTTTCATGGACGCGCAACTCGGGCGTGTGCTCGATGAACTCGACACCCTGGGGCTCGCTGACAACACCATCGTCGTGTTTTGGAGCGATCACGGTTATCATCTTGGCGAACACGGGTTGTTCACCAAGATGACGAACTTCGAACTCGGCACCCGTGTGCCGCTGCTTCTTCGAGTTCCCGGCAGGAAGACCGCTGGTCAAAGGACCTCCGCACTGGTTGAGCTGGTGGATCTTTACCCCACTCTCGCCGAACTCGCCGGTCTGCCATTGCCGCCGCATCTCGAAGGAACGAGTCTGGCCCCCCTGCTGGAGAAACCCGGCCAGCCTTGGAAGAAGGCCGTCTTTAGTCAATATCTCCGCAAAGGCGGTCCCAAGCTGATGGGCAAAGGCCCGCAGTCCTTCGATGGTCGCAGTGTGCGCACCGAGCGCTGGCGCTACACCGAGTGGAAAGATGAGGCCGGCCAGCTTCTCGGCAGCGAGCTCTACGATCATCAAGCCGACCCCGGTGAGAATCGCAACCTCGCCAATGATCCGGCGCAGGCCGAAACGTTGCGGAGGCTCGCCGCGCGACTCCAATCCGGCTGGCGCGCCGCGCTGCCACAACTCTGACATCGTCGATGCGTTTGCTCCTCGGTTTGTTCGCCTGCCTGGAGAATTGCATCACAATATGAATGGGTTCATCCGGGAAGTGGGTGCGTTTTTTCCGTTCGGTGGCAGGAGGGCGCGAAGCGCAAGGAAGGAGACTTGCCAAGCCTCCGGTTCCAAGAGGCAGGCCTGCCATGCCGGGCATCCCCCCTCGTCCTGGCACTTTGGCAAGTGCCATTCCTTGACCGGCGCTTGGGCAAGCGCCGGTCCTTGCTCGCCCCGCTGCCCCTAAAGCTTCCAATGCCTCGCCACACCTCACTGCCTGTTCCGCGCTAACTTCCCGGATGATCCTATTAATGCGGTGGGCAAATACATGCAGTAACACAGGTTTCCAACCTGTGCTGTCATGCAGACATCTTGCCTGCATTGAACTCATTTGCTGGCCGGATTAACATGAACGCGGCTTTCTTCTTTGACGGCAAATCGCACCGCGACAGCGACTGCCTCATGCATCACCAGGACAAGGACATCGTGGTGCGCGCGCCGGAGGTGAGGGTTGAGCAATCTGGCGGCGGGAGTGACGGCAGCGCCCGCAAAATCCCTTGCCTCGGCGCCTGTCTCGCGGCTGTGTGTGATGTTGATGGAAAGCGACCCTTTGCCGCCCGACCGCCGCTTGCGACAGGAGATTTTGTTCGCCCGCGAGCGGGTTTACCGTTTCGGCCAGCCCACTCCAATGGAGCGGCTCGTTTTGCCCGGCGCGGGACCCGGGCCGGAGATTTGGGTGAAACGGGAGGATCTTTCGCCCGTGAAGAGCTACAAGTGGCGCGGCGCTTGCAATGCCATGACGCAGCTCACGCCGGCACAGCGTGCCGCGGGTGTCGTCACAGCCTCCGCGGGCAATCACGCTCAAGGAGTGGCGCTGGCGGCCAGGACCCTCGGCATTCAGGCGCGCATCCACATGCCGCGCTCGACGCCAAAGGTAAAGCAAAACGCGGTGCGGCTGCACGGCGGCGAATTTGTCCGCATCGTGCTTTCGGGAGATAGCTATGACGAGGCGGTCATGGCCGCGCGCGCTGACGAACGGGTGAGCGGCGCGGCCTACGTGCATGCTTACGACGATGTTTTGGTCATGGCGGGCCAGGGCACATTGGCAGATGAGGTGGTGCTCTCGGGTCATGGCCCGTTTGATGTGGCCTGCCTGCAAATCGGCGGCGGCGGCATGGCTTCGGCGGTCTCTGCCTGGTTGAAGACCTACTGGCCCACCCTCGAAGTGGTCGGGGTGGAAGGCGTCGGGCAAGCCTCAATGCAAGCCGCGCTTGAGGCGGGGGCGCCGGTGGAATTGCATGATCTCGACATCTTCTGCGACGGCACCGCGGTGCGCAAAGCGGGCGCGCACCCCTTTGCCATTTGCCGTGACACGCTCGACCGCCTCGTCACGGTGACCAATGCCGAGGTCAGCGCCGCGATCCGCGTGCTTTGGGAAACCCTGCGCTGCATCTCCGAGCCCTCCGGCGCCCTGGGTCTGGCGGCGGTGCTCAAAGAGCGCGCCGCGCTCGCTGGCAAAAAGGTGCTGATCGTCATCTCCGGCGCCAACATGGACTTTCTCCAGCTCGGCCTCATCGCCCAGTCCGAAGGCTCCGCCAGCGCGGTCTCCCGCACCCTGCGTGTGCGCATCCCGGAGCGGCCCGGCAGCATGCTGGCCCTGCTCGACTCCTGCTTTCAGGACCTCAACATCGCCGACTTCCAGTATGGCAAAAACAGCGACGACGAGGCCTGGCCGGTGTTCACGGTCAGCGCGGAGGATCCGGGACTGCTGGATGCCCTGCCTGAGCGGCTGCAAGCGGGCGGTTACTCATGGCAGGACATGACGGAGGCGGTGGATGTGGTCTTCCGGGCCATTCCTTTGCGCGGCGATCTGCTCGCGCATCCGCTTTTTCTCCGGCTCGATTTCTACGAGCGCTCCGGCGCGCTGCACGACTTTTTGTCACGACTGATCAGGGATCGCGCCAGTCTTTGCTATTTCAACTACAGACAATCCGGGGAGCGCATCGGCCGCGCGCTCATTGGCTTGGATTTTGCCAGCGCGCAGGATCGCCAGGACTTCCTCGCCGCGATCCCCGAGCACGGCGAAGGCTATCGCTCCTGCAAACCGGTGGACAGCGAGACGCTGGCGCGGCTGACGGCCAGGGCTTATGCATGAAATGAGGGAGTGTTAATGGATATTTCAGATTTTGGCGGCAGCCGCTGCGCAGAATCGGTTGTTGTTCAAGCTTTAGGGTGCCTCGATACCTAATTCAGGCCTCCAGCCTGAAATGTCCTCCAACCTTCCAGATTGGAAGGCATTGATGATCACGCTGCAAGCTCAATGCGCCCATCAGACTGGAAGCTTGCTTCACACTGGATGCCGGGTTTCCAGAGGTGCCCCAAAGTCACCGCCGAGTAGAGCCAGCGGTTGCCCGCTGGCTCCCTCACAGACCCGGACGTGCGGGACTACCGCATCCGGTTCCTCCGGTGGAGGGTTCGCTACGTGACTCGTAATCGTGGCCGGATTCTTGGGGCGGGCCAGGGGAACACTTCGCGCAACCATTGTCCATATCTCGTCCAACTCAACGGCTTCTGGCCGCCTCGCCGGTTGAGCCATTTGAACCATTCGTTCTGCGCTTGATGGCTGAAGCCTCCTATCCCCCGGCTGTGCCGGGGATGGCCGCTGGCGTGACTCATGCATCAGGCTTGCGGCGCCTGACGGCCATGCGGCCTGAGCCATGACGCGGCAGAGTGAGGCGGGGGCCGAACGGAGCCGCCTGATACCGGGAAGGAGGTAACTACACACAATGGCGCAGTAGTGTGGCGAGGCTTTGCGAGCGCACAGTAGGCGACGGGTCCCGGCTTTGCCGGGTGGCGGCCTACTGCACACTACTCCGCATTGTGTCGTAGTTACCGTCTCGGGTGCGGAGTTGGTGAGCTGCGCGAGCCACACTGAACGGCGGTTGGTTCCAACGGGTGCGGAGCTGCGGCGTTACGGAAAGCCGCACACTCCCTTGCGGCAGGGGCGGGAGCGGGCGGAGCACTTCGGTGGTTGGCAAGGCACGGAGTCGCGAGCTTGGCGATGCGCTGGAGTTGGCTCCCACGACGTTGCAGGCCGATCACTTCCGCTTCTTCACCAGCAACCACAGCAGACCAATCGCCGCCACGATCAACACGACGATGATGCTCCACGGCGTTGATGATGTCGGCTCCGCGCTCGGTATTGGTGTGGGAGAAGTCGAGAGGGCTTTCTTCGGTGCCGCTGAATGCACGGTTTGCAACGGCGGTGTCGCCGCGCCTGACTGGGGCTGAGATGTTGCCTGCGATCCAGAAGGCTCGTCCTGCGGTTGAGATTGCTCTTTCGGCTGAGGCTTTGGTAGCACGACCTGAGTTAACCGGTCTCTGATCCACTGTGCATCTTTGATCGACGCGATATGGGCTTCGATTTTTTCACGCAATGCTGCAGGATTCTCTGAAGACTCGATGACTCGGAACGCCACTCTTGCGCAGTAGTCTCCTTCTTCGAGCTTATGCAACTCCGCCTCTACTCGAGTTGATAGTTGCTCATGTCTTTCAAGAGCTTCTTTATACGCCATCCTAATCTTGGGGTCAGCTATTGAGTTAGGGTCTGCTCCCAGAAAAATAGGCTTCCCTCCCAGTTTCGTCGCATCAAAATCAGGTAGTCTTCCAACACTTCCGTCGGTTGGCACCCTTGTATCATGTGTCCGATAAATTAGTGTTGCCAGCGCAATAGCTTGCAACGCGCCAGACAGCTTGACGTCTTCGGAGCCTTCTCGCAATAACCGCTCCACACCTGACAATGCCACGGCAATTTCGTGAGGGTCTGCTCCGTCCTTTTGTCTGGCATTGAGGGCAGTGATGTCATCGATTGAAAGCTGGGCATTCGCAAAGCTGGCGCAAAAGAGCAACGCGATGAAGCGCCACGGATCTGAATAGGTACGTCGAGCGCCGCGATATCCTTTATGGAACATTGACATTGCCTTTGCCCCCCTTTCCGTTGAAACCGTTGATTCCATGTCCCTCAATGACTTCCATCCACTGGGTTACCGGCGCAAAAGGCGTCCCGTCACCGGTTCCCCACTTTAGACGATACTTCCATTGAACGTTCCATTCGAGCCTACCGGTCTTGTCGATCACCGGAGGCTGCCAGCGACCAAAGCGAATGTGATCGGGAGTTTGGCATTTCGTTCCTTTGCCCTGTGTGACCGTCTGGGTCAGGTTGCCACCTAGACCGGCAATCCACGCACCGTGTGTCTGGTTCGTGTCTGGATCGTCCAAGAAGGCCCCAGTTCTCTCAGCAGGCGCAGCGGTCTCCCCGCCGACGACATTGTAAAAACACACATCGTCTGGGCCGTAGTACCAGTCCGCTTTGAACTCCATTCTGATCCCATCAGGGTTGGTTTCCACTACAATTCCAGAAAACGGGGTCAAGAAAACGGGGTCAGGCTGCAACTGGCTGACAAAATGTTGGCATTCATGAGTTCCTGGCATGGGCTTCCTCTAGAAAGCGTTTCAGTTCTTCCGGCACTTTCTTGATCGCAGCTTTCAGGTCAAGCCGCCTCAACTGCTGGCTCACATTGGCCGCGGACTTCATCTCCAGTCTCTCCGCCAGCCACTCCTGCGACACCACCGTCCGCCGCCACAGCAACTCGGCCAGCAGCACCTTCCGCGGGTCCGATCCCTTCACCTTGCCGAGATCGCCCGCTTTTAACCCTCCTGCCTTCAGGCCCCGCGCCAGCCAGGACTCCGCCTGCCGCTCACCGTGCTCCCGCACCATCGCATGGCTCTTGTAGGCTCGCGAGACCGGCGCGGCCTTCTTCATGAGCTGTTGCCCCAGCTTGCGCATCGCCTCACCAAAGGCCTGCGTGCCCCAGTACCACCCGCGCCTCAGGTGGCTCGCCCGCGCATCCGCCCCGTCCGGCTGCGGCGGCACCCCACAACTCTTGATTCCCTCGCTCGCCGCTCGCTTGTCCAGCCTCTCCACCATCTCCCGCCGACCCGCCACCGTGTCCGCCAAGTTGAACGCTTTCAGGCCCGCCGCCGCCTCCAGCCACTTCGCCCGCTTCTTCGGCGGCAGCATGTAGCCCCCCGCGACACTGCTCCACGGGTAATCCATCACACTTTGACCCGCCTTCGGGCGGAGCATCCGCGCCCGCACTGGATTGAGGTGAATGTAATCCATCAGCGCCTGGTAGTGGTAGCGATCCTCGCCCTCGACCACCACCGCCTTGTAGCGGTCTCCAAACACGCGCCCCCAGGCCCGGTGCCTCACGTTGTAACGGCGCGTGTACGTGTTCTGCAGCCAGGTCATGCCCGCGACGAGATTCGGTTCCGGCGTCTGGATGAAGAGATGGTAGTGATCGCTCATCAGCACCCAGGCGTGGACGCGCCAGCCGGTCATGTCACAGGCCTGGCTGAGCGTGTGGAGAAAGAACCGCCGGTCATCATCATCATGAAAGATTTCTTCGCGCCGGTTTCCCCGTGCCATGATGTGGTAGAAGGCACCGGCGGATTGAATGCGAATGCTGCGTGCCATAAGTCGTTCTCGGCGCATGGCGGCTATTTGTCAAGCAGTTGCAGCCTGACCCCGTTTAGTTTAATTTCACGCAGCGAATGACCGCCGTGGAAGGTTCAGCAGGCTGCCACCTTCTTCCCGTTCTGGAGAAAGGGCACCGCCCGGTTCCACAGACCGCCCTGGTCGTTCGCGATGGGGTGCGCGGAATAGGAGGCCAGGAAAGCGCGGCGTGGATGCTCCGTCGTGTTCGGGCCACTGCGGTGGAAGAGCGCGCTGGACAGCACGACGATGCTGCCGCGTGGCACGGGAACAACCACGCCGGGATCGTCCCCTGCGCAGCCAATGAGGTCGCCACTGGCTTTGTCCTTGTGATGCGGCGCGATCTCGCGCGAGCCGGTTTGCGACCAAGGCAGCACGTGCAGGGCCCCGTTGTCCGGAGTGGCGTCATCGAGCGCGCACCACAGGCTCAGGTAGGGCTCATGCGCCTGGCCCATCAAATAACCCGAATCCTGATGCCAGCCAAAGGACATTCCGATCCGGCCCGCCTTGACCACGAACAATTCAAGGAAGAGGTAAGCGTCACCACCGAGCAAGCCACCGACGACCTCCGCCACCAAGTCGCCGAAAAGGAACCCGCCCATCGCGCTGTCCGGCTCATGCCAGGAAGGCAGGAAGTAGCGGCGGCCTTTGTGCGTCAGCCCCAGAGTCTCCGCCTGGACCCGCTCCATCAGTTCGGTGTGCTCGTCCAGGTATCGCTGGCAGGAGTCGTCGAGCGCGGCCAGATGCTCGTTGTTGATGACGCGCTCCAGCACGCAGTATCCTTCGTGTTCGAACTGTGTTCGGTGGGTCTCGGTGAGCATCATGCTTGTCTGTGGCCATAAACGGCAGAGCGCGCCACGCAACCAGGGATTCGACCAGGACCAGGCAAAGCACGCCACTCTACACCTTTTTCCCCACTGCGGTGTTCCGTTCCGGCCTGCGCGCCACGCGCAATTTTCCGCTGCGGCCGCCGCCACAGAAGAAGCGGTCTTTGCCGAATTTCCATGCTCGCCATTGACCATCACCGCATCCCAGCCGATGGGCGCGCATGACGCCGCATCCCGTCTTGGAAAATCGTTATGCGCGGGCGGAAGACCGTCCAGGTTATGTCAAACAACTGTTTGATGAAGGCGCCGAGCATTACGATCCCGTGGTCAACTGGGGCTTTTTCGGCACTGGAAACTTCTATCGCAAGGACGCGCAGTGCCGGCACGGGCTGAAGTCTGGCATGAAATTGGTCGATGTCGCCTCAGGCACAGGTCTGATGGCCATGGCAGCCGCGGAAGTGCTCGGCGATGAGGCGGACATCACGTGCGTCGAACCCAGCGACGGCATGATCAGCGTGGCGAAACGCAAACTAAATGCCACGTTTGTTCAAAGCGGCGCGGAGGCGATGCCGCTGCCGGATGCAGCGTATGACTTCCTCACTGTCGGTTACGCGCTGCGCCACTTCGCTGACTTGCACGTCACCTTCAAGGAATTCCATCGGGTGCTTCGCCCCGGCGGACGGGTGCTGATGCTGGAGGCCACCCGGCCGGAGGGAAAGCTGGGCTCGTTTCTGTTTAAACTTTACTTTGGCCGCGTCTATCCGTTCGTTTCCCGGCTGCTCACGCGCAGTCAAAAGGCGGAGGAAATGATGGTGTATTTTTGGGAGACCATGGACACCTGCGTGCGCCCGGCGGACGTGCTGGCGGCGCTCCAGAAAGCGGGGTTTGCGGAGGCGCGCCGCAAACCTGTGCTCGGCTTTTTCAGCGAATACTCCGCCGTCAAAGCGTGATCGGCAATTGGTCTGACACAATGGGGTGAACCCGACGTTTCACGCACGCCACCCATGAAACCAGCCATTGCATTGCTTTCCCTCGTTTTCGCCCTCGCCGCCGCGGCCGCAACACCGCCAGCGACGAGCATCAGCGCACCCGGCGACCTGATCGTCTCCACGCCCTTCGACGAACCGGCTCCACCAACCCGCAAGGGCAAAATCAACGGCTGGCAGGCCGCGATCGGCGAATGGTCGGTGCAGGATGGCGCCTTGCACGGCGATGAACTGCCCGAAAATAACCATCCGTCGTCCTGCGCTTTTCGTTTTGAGGCGGGCGATCTCATCATCTCCGCCCAGTTCCGCCTCGGCACCGCACCCCAAATCGCCTTCGCCTGCCGCGACACCGTGCCGCCGAACAATCACCTCGGCCGCACCTTCATCACCAAGGACGCGATCTGGATCACGCGCATGTCTGGCATCTCGAAGACAACCAAGTCGGAAAAACTGGCCGAATTGAAGACACCGCTTGATCCCGAGGCCTGGCATGACATCACCATCGAAATCGTCGGCGATCACTATCGCGCCACCGTGGACGGGCACGTCGTCGAGGCGCATCACGAGCGCTACAAAGACGCCAAAGGCCTGGTCGCTCTCGTCAACAAAGGCCAGGGCGCCCAATTCAAGAACGTCTCCATTTGGAACGCGAAGCCGAAGGGCTGACCACCATCTTCGCAAGCCATGCACCCGTTTTCGATTTCCTTCCTGTCACTCGCCGCTGCTTCGCTCGGCTTGATTCCCGATTCGGCCCCCGCTGCCGAACGTCCCAACATCCTCTTCATTCTCTCCGACGATCACAGCTACCCGTTCATCGGCTGCTATGGCCGCCAGGAGATGAAGACGCCGAATCTCGACCGCTTTGCGGCGGAGGGAATGATGTTCCGTCGCATGTTCACGGGCGCTCCCCAGTGCGTTCCTTCCCGCGCCACGATCATGACGGGCCGTTCACCTGTTGCCGCGCGCATCACGCGCTTCTCCTCGCCGCTGCCGCGGGATGAAATCACGTTTCCGGAGATCTTGCGGAGCGAGGCGGGCTACTTCGCCGGTGTGTGCGGGCGGAGTTATCACCTCGACGGCTCCGGGCGCGCGCCTGCGGCCACCGAGGCGGTCTTCGATGAGCAGCAGATGCGCACGTTTCACGAGCGCTTCGATTTTGTCGATGCCAGCGGCCAGGAAAACGTGCCGGCGAAAATGAACGAATTCTTCGACCAGCGGCCGAAGGAAAAACCCTTCTTCCTCTGGGTGAACTTCAGCGATCCGCATCATCCCTGGAACAGCGGCAAAAATCCACCTGATCCGGCGAAGCTCGAAGTGCCCGGTTTCCTGCCCGATCTGCCCGGCGTGCGCGCGGACCTTTCGGCTTATGAGGGTGAGATCGAGCACTGCGACGGCGACTTCCAGCGCGTGCTCGACATCGTAAAGGAGCGCGCCGGCCTCGACAACACGCTTGTCTTTTTCATGGGCGACAACGGCATGGCTTTCCCGAGCGGCAAAGGCTCGCTGCATGATCCCGGATTGAATGTGCCGTTGCTCACGTGGTGGCCCGGCGTGGTCAAGCCCGGCGGCGACACCAGCGCGCTGATCTCAGGCGAGGACATCGCGCCGACTTGTCTCGAAGCCGCCGGCCTCAAAGTGCCGCAGCGCATCAGCGGCGTGAGTTTTCTGCCATTGTTGAAAGGCGAATCCTTTTCGAACGAACGGAAGCACATCTTCGCCGAGCGCGGCCCGCACGGAAGCTCCACCTTTGACCTCAACACCGCCGCCAGCAGCGTGGATTACAGCCGCTGCGTGCGCAGCGCACGTCACAAGCTCATCTACAACGTCACCCCGCATCAGCGCTACTCGCCGGTGGACAGCGCGGGCGATCCGGGCTGGAAAGACATCGTCAAAGCGCACGAGGAGAAGACCCTGGCGAGCGAGTTTGAACAGCTTTGGTTCACCAGCCCGCGCCCGGTTTACGAGCTTTACGATCTCGAAGCCGACCCACACGAGCTGCGCAATCTTTACGGCCAGAAAGGCCTCGAAGAAATCACGCTGGAACTCAAGTCCGCGCTGCAGCGCAAGATGATCCTCGACTTCGACTACCTGCCGCTGCCGATCGCCGCGGACCCCAAGGGCAAAGGCAGGGCCGCCGCGAAGAAAGCCAAGGCCGACCCGAAGCGCGCGGAGATGTTCCGAAAGCTCGACACCGATCACGACGGCAAACTCTCCCCCGGCGAGTTCGGCAAAAACCGCAAACCGAACGAGGCCGAGGCGTGGTTCAAGGCGCGTGACCGCAACACCGACGGCCTGCTCGACGAAGCCGAATACAGCGCGAGCAGCGTGCCGAACGCGCCGAAATTCTGACCCATGGCACGGGAACGTTCGGCCTCAGCCCGCTTGCAGGACCTTGGCGAGGACGCCCTGCTGCGGCGCCTGCTGCCGAGCCTGCCATTGGGCAAGGATGTGGTGGCAGGGCCCGGCGATGACTGCGCGGTGGTGCACGGCCCGGCCCGGGGTGAATGGCTGTTGCTGAAGACGGACGCCGTCGTTGAAAACGTGCATTTCACCGCTGACACAGCGCCGCGATTGGTTGGCCGCAAGGCGCTGGCGCGCGTCCTCAGCGACGTGGCGGCGATGGGTGGAAAACCCGGCCAGGCGTTGATCACACTGGCCGCGCCGCCGGAAACGCCGGTGAGCTGGGTGGATGGACTGTACCGTGGGCTATGCGATCTGGCAAAGCGCCATGACGTCTCGGTGGTGGGCGGGGAAACCACGCGCGCAACCCAGCGGCTGGTCTCAGTGACTCTGACCGGCACCGTGAAAAAGCGGCACTGGGCCTCCCGCGGCGGCGGCCGGGCGGGAGATGCGCTGCTGGTGACCGGGCGCTTGGGCGGCAGCCTAGCCGGCCGGCACCTGCGCTTTGAGCCGCGTTTGAACGAAGGCCAGTGGCTGGCTGAAAACACCGTGCTGCATGCGATGATGGACCTCAGCGACGGTTTGGCGAAGGATCTGCCGCGGCTGGCCGCGCTCGCTGGCCTGGCGTTTGAGGTGGATTGGGCCAACCTGCCAAAGCATCGCGGCTGCAGCGTGAAGCAGGCCTGGAGTGATGGCGAGGACTACGAATTGCTGCTGGCCGTGCCCGCGAAATCCGTCCCGGAACTGCAGCGCCGCTGGAAGCTGCGTTTCCCCAAGGTTCCGCTGACAACGATTGGCCGGCTCGTCAAATCCGGCAGTGGCGAAGAAGCTCCCGCAGGCGGCTGGGATGCCTTCCGGTGACGAGCGGCAGTCGCTTCGGCCCTCCTCAGAGCATCACCAGCGGTGCAGGTGTGCTTTGTGTCACGCCTGTATGGTAGAGGCGTTGCTGCAGCCCGTCGAACATCTTGCGCACATGCGGGAAGCGGGTGCGGTCTTTGATGATCTGCATGCTGTTCTGGTAGCAGCCCCACTTGATGACTTCGATGTCCACGTGGCGGACACCCCAGTCGTTCATCTGCGCGCGCGTGGGCTGGTAGAGATCGATCGTGTCCGTGCCGACCAGGGCGCTGCCGTAGTCGTCCACTTGATAAATCACCCCCGGCTGGCTCGCGATGCGAAAGACTGTGCCCAGCGGGTAACGCGACCAATCCGCCGCGGCGCTGCGCACAGACCCGAAGCGCAATGGGGTGCCGATGGCGTTGTGATTGCCGTAGACGATGTGGTCGCTCTCGTCATGGCAGTAAGCCGTCGTGCGCACCGTCCGGCGGATGCCGTTGGAGGCGACGTTGAGCGGCGGATGCGACGATGGCGATACCATGACAAAGTGACTTTTCACTTTTTCGGGATCAAAAGCGGCCGTCGCGGGCAGGGCTTTTCGCACCTCATAACGAACGCCCTCCTCGAGAGCGATGCCTTTCGAAGGACGATGGAAGGCCGGTGGCAGCGAGCAGGAAACGGCGCTGGCAGAGATCAGCACGGCGGAGGTCAGGCGAGCGAGCGATTTCATAACAAGACAAATTTCCGTAAAATTAACAACAATTATATATATTAATCAATATAAAATTTACAGTAATTTGACTTGCATCCAGGTCTTGCGAATAAAGTCAGATTCGAGAGTTCAGATCCTCGTTTTCTCGACCTTTCCGGCGCCTGCTGATGCCTCAGGTAAAGAGCGCGCCTTCAACGGAGTGCCGTTCCAGCCGCCGCCCCATCTGCCTTCCACCACTCGATCGCTGCCGCTCTCAGAGCCTATCCGGCAAATGATCAAATCGAGAACCCAAGACTAAAACGGGAGCGGGATTCCACGGTAGTCCAGGTCTGTGACCTGGCAAAAACAGAGTTTGCTCTGCTTTTCACCCCCAACCCGCCTCACAGAGGCGGGCTACAGAAGCTGCCGGTCTCAGTACTCGCGCTCCAGCAGATGATCCGCCAACTGCCGCAAGCGGCTGCCTGCCAGGCCGAAGCCCTGCAAAGCATCATGCGCTGCGCGGGTCAGCCGGTGCGCTTCCTCACGCGCCGCCTCCAAGCCAATCAGGGCCGGGTAGGTGGACTTGGCCACCGCCTCGTCTTTGCCAGCACTTTTGCCGAGTTTTTCGCTGGTCTGGGTGACATCAAGAATATCGTCGATGATTTGAAACGCCAATCCCGTGGCCATGCCGAAGCGCTCCAGCGCGTCAAGTTGCTCAGCCGTGGCATCGGCCGCCATGCCTCCGAGTTTGACCGAGCAAGCCAGCAAGGCGGCCGTTTTGCTTTCGTGAATGAAGCGCAGATCCGCCAGCGGCAGGCTCTTGCCTTCCCCCTCCAAATCGGCCACCTGGCCCCCGACAAGGTGCAAACTGCCGGAGGCCCGCGCCAGTTCGGCCACCATCGAGCCCGTGCTGTGGCGGACACCAGGCCGAGTTTTGGTGAGCAATTCAAAGGCCAGCGCCTGCAGGGCATCGCCCGCCAGCACCGCCACGCCTTCGCCATAAACCTTGTGGCAGGTGGGCACGCCGCGGCGCAAATCGTCGTCATCCATGCAGGGCAGGTCATCGTGGATGAGGGTGTAGGTGTGCAGGCATTCGACCGCGCAGGCGCTGAAGCCAGCCGCCTCCTTGCTGCCCCCACAGGCCTCCGCCGCGGCCATGCACAGGACCGGACGCAGGCGTTTGCCACCGGCGAAAATGCTGTGACGCATGGCTTGATGCAATGTGGCCGGTCTGACGTCAGCGGCTGGGATCACACGATCCAGCAGCACATCGACAAACTGGCGGCGGTCAGCGAGGTAGGCAGAGAAATCTTGAGGCATGCGAGAGTCCGCATTGAAACCCCCGGCGGGCCGGGAGGTCAAGCGCTGGCGCTTCACTTCCTGGACAAAAGCAGCTCGCCGGGCCATGGATGCGGCGCATGTCGCGCAAACACCTCTCCAACCTGCTCTGGCTGCTGCTGGTGGCGGCGGCGGTGGCCATCCAGGTCTGGGACCAGCGCACCGAGCCCGCGGCCGCTCCTCCTGCCCATGTCCCCGCGCCAAAAAGCTCCAAACCGAAGCCCGGCGCCGGTTACGAAGTGCTGAGCGGTTGCTCGCTGGCAGACGATCGCAACAACGACGGCGACAGCTTCAAAATCCGCCACGACGGCGGCACGCACGAGTTCCGGCTGTACTTTGTCGATGCCCCGGAGAAGCGCCTGCATCAATACAATGGCGAGCGCATCGAGCATCAAGGGCGGTATTTCGACGGCATCAACCGCGATGCCACCATTGCCATTGGCCAGGCGGCGCAGGCCTTCACCTTGAAGCTGCTGCGCGACGAGCCTTTCCGCATTGAAACACGCTGGCGGCCGGTGTTCGACAGCGGGCGCCATTACGCCTTCGTCTTCTTCGATCAGGATGGCGAGGAGCTGTCCGAAAAATTGGTGAAGGCCGGGCTGGTTCGCATTTACACCGAGGGTGCCGACCTGCCGGATGGCCGGCGCCGCGCGGACTTCGAGCGGCATTTGAAGGCGCTCGAAGCCGCCGCCAAAAAACAGGGCGCCGGCGGCTGGAAGAAGTGAGCGGGTCAAGCGGCACGCCGGCCGTTTCCGACTCGCTTTCCGGCTTGCGACCCATCCCTGCCTTGCGAAGCTTCCACCCATGAGCACCCCCCAACGCGTCGTCATCGTCGGTGCCAGCGACAAGCCCGAGCGCTACGCGCACAAGGCCATGCGCAGCCTGCTGCAGCACGGTCACGAGGTCGTGCTGGTGCATCCGCGGTTGCAGGAGATCGAGGGCCGGCGGGTGCTGGCGGATGTTTCCGAAATCGAGGGCACCGTGGATGCTGTGACGCTCTACGTCGGTCCCGCCATTTCCGCCGGATTGGCGGAGGCGCTGATCGCCTTAAAACCACGCCGGGTGCTTTTTAATCCCGGCGCGGAAAACCCGGCCCTGGCGAGCCAGTTGCGAGCCGCCGGCATCCAAACTGAGGAGGTCTGCACCCTCGTGCTGCTGGCCACGGGCGCCTTTTGAACGATCAATGCATCTGCAAGAGGCGCTGTTTGAGCAATTCTTTGCCGCTGGCGCCGCTGAGTTTGGACTGGGTGGCGTCGATCCACTTTTGCTCCAGTGCGTTTTTCGTGGGCCGGTTCACTTCGTAGAACACGCCGAATTTGCCGGGCGCAGGCAGGTCAGCCAGTTTGAAGGCGGCGACGTCGTCCTGCACATGGTGCTCGTTTTCGTCGATGATGTCATAGACGCCGCCTTTGCGCGGTGTGCTGTCGTCGAAGGAGCCTGCGTAGAACATCACGCACTCGCTCAGGCATTCCACCACGGAGAAGCCATCATGCAGGATGGCGCGCTCAAAGATGTCCATCATGTGTTTGACCTGGGCAGCGTGGGTGCGGGCGATGAAGGTGGCGCCGCTGGCCAGGAGCTGCTTCATCGGGTTGATCGGCCGGTCAATGGCGCCGGTCGGGTCGGTCTTCGATTTGAAGCCCTGCGGGCTGGTGGGACTGGTCTGCTTCTTGGTCAGGCCATAGACGTAGTTGTCCATGATGACGTAGGTGAGCTTGATGTTTTTGCGGGCAGCGTGGTTGAGGTGATTGCCGCCGATGGAGAAGCCGTCGCCATCACCGCCAAAGACGAAGACATGCACATCCGGCCGGCTCAGGGAAATGCCGGTGGCCAGCGGCAAAGCGCGGCCGTGGATGAAGTGGATGCCGTGGCTGTTCACGAAATACGGGAAGCGCGAGGAGCAGCCGATGCCGGCCACGCAGACGATCTTCTCATGCGGGTATTGCAGCTTCTCGAGCACCTTGTAGAAGGCGGCCAGAACGGCAAAATCACCGCAGCCCGGACACCAGGTCGGATGGTCGGCGGTGAGCGCTTTTTTGGTCAGCTTTTCCGGAGCGTCGGCGGCGGATTGGGGAGACGAGGGAGGTTCCTGCAGGCTGGTGGACATGGCTTGGAAGGGGAAAGCGGTTGGGGAGAAACGGTTCAACAACGTATTACTTGGCTTCGGCCAGCACCTTTTCGGCGTGGGTGAGAATTTCGCGGATGCGGAAGCCGAGGCCGTCGGTCTTGCACAGGGAGGTGATGCGGGGATCAGCGAGGCTGGCGCGCAGCAGCATGGCGAGCTGGCCGTAACCATAAACGCCGCTGTCGTTCATTTCGACGACCACCACCCTTTTGTAGCGCTGAAACATGCCGCCCAGGCCTGCGGGCAGCGGATGCAGGTGGCGCAGGTCAGTCGAACCCACTTTGTGGCCCTCGGCGCGCAGGCGCTGCACGGTCTCTTTGATCGGACCAAAGGTGCTGCCCCAGCCGACCAAAAGCAGGTCGCCTTCCTGATCGCCAAAGACTTCGGGGAGCGGCAGCTTTTTGCTCAGCTCGATGAGCTTGTTGCGGCGCTTGTTGGTCATCTGCTGGTGCATCTTCGGATTGCCGCTGGGGTGGCCCCACTCGTCATGCTCGAGGCCGGTGACAATCGGATACTTGCCCGCCTTCATCTTGCTTCCCGGTGGCGCGTGGCGCGTCACCTGGTCGAGCGGGTACGGTTTGAACTCCTCGCCGCGCTCCTGAATGGCCAGTTCGGGTTCCACCCAGCACTGGTCCAGGTCCGGCATGGTGAAAGCCTCGATGCGGCTGCTCAGGGCCTGGTCGCTGAGAATGATGACCGGGCAGGAATACTCGCGCGCCAGCTTGCCGGCTTCGAGCGCGATGTAGAAGCAGTCCTCCACGTCGCGCGGTGCCAGCACGATGCGCGGACAATCGCCATGACTGCCGTAGATGGCCTGCAGCAGGTCGCTCTGCTCGACGCTGGTGGGCAGGCCGGTGGAGGGCCCGCCGCGCTGCACATTGATGACGATGAGCGGCAGCTCGGCCATGCTGGCGTAGCTGAGCGCCTCCATTTTCAAACTAAGACCGGGTCCGGCGCTGCCAGTCACCGCCAGATGGCCGGCGTAGGCCGCGCCGATGGTCATCGACACCGCCGCCAGCTCGTCCTCGGCCTGTACGTACATGCCGCCGTATTTGGGAAGCTCGACGCGCATCTGCTCCATGATCGGCGACCACGGAGTGATCGGATACGCGGAGCCGTAGCGCACGCCGGCGGCGATCAGACCCATGACCATGAGCGTGTTGCCGTCGGTGCTGATGCGGTTTTCATCCTGGTGCTCGCCCTCCTCGAAATGAAAGCTGCCGAGATCGCCCACCGGGTAGGCGTAACCAGCGTCAAAGGCCAGCATGGCATTGCGCAGCACACTCTCATCCTTTTTGCCAAACTGGCGCGCCACGATGCCGGAGAGCTTGTCGCGGTCGAGCTGGAAGATGGCGCAGAGAAGGCCGAGCACGAACATGTTCTTGCCGCGGTCGCGCGCGGAACCGCCGATGGCCTCGATGGTGGCGGCGGTGAAAGCCACGGGGATGTGCAGGATGCCGCGCTCGTTCCTGATCTCCTTGACCTCACCCGAGTCATACAGGCAAATGCCGCCATCCTTGAGCGCGCTGAGGTGGTTGTCGTAGCTGTGCTGGTAGAAGGCAACCAGCATGTCCGACTCGTCACCGGGATGCAGCACCTCGCCGGAGCCAAGGTGGAGCTGGAAGATGGAGGGACCGCCGGAGATGGTGGACGGGATGGTCATGTAGGTCATGACATCCTTGGCCGTACGGCCAGCCAGGCGGGCGAGGAAACCGCCGATGGATTGAATGCCGTCCTGGGAATTGCCGGCGAGGCGGATGACTGCGTTGCGCAGCGACGTCGAGTTTGTGATGGTTGAGGTGGACATGCGGATGGACGTTGCTCGTCCGATGGTTGGAATACCAAGAATGCCCGAGTCAGCGGAATAATGTCAATCCTGAACGTGACAATCCGCTCACGTTTTTTAGGGATTGACAAGCCCCGTGAAAATCACCTCCGCACCGGATAAAGCCCCAGGATTTGCCGTCCCATGCAAAGCCAGTTGCCGATTTTGGTGAAATAGGGGCGTTTCGGCTTCAGCGGCACAGTCAACGGATCAAGAGCGAAATGCGCGGCGAGTTTTCGTCCGGGGTGAATGAGGATGCGGCGGTCGCAAAACTCCAGCAGGGGGATGTCAGCGCTGCTGTCGCTGTAGCCCCAGGAGTCCGCCTGCTCCGCCGCGCTGCGCTGCTCCAGCACGGGGATTTTTTTCAGCATCGCCGCGATTTTGGCGCCGCGCTTGTTGTTGGGGCCGTCCAGACGGGGCAGCAAGGGCACCCGTTTCTCCAGCACCACCTCGGTGGCGATGCAGTGGTCAAACTCCCACTGCTCAGCAATGGCCCGCGCGTAGAAACTCGGGCTGGCGGTGTTCAAAATGGTGACCCGGTTCTGGTGGCGGTGCCGCATCAGTTCGGCGCGCAGGTCCGGGTACATCCAGCCGTCCACACTCTCGCCGGCGAACTGGCGCGCGTATTTTTTCAGCCGCTCCACCGGCATGCCCCAAAGGTAGGAATGGAAGGCGCGCTTCGCTGTCTCCGTGCTCACCAAGCCCAGCGCGCGCAGCAGGGCAAACGGCAGGAACAAGCCATGCAGCAGCACCCGCCAGGGCTCGTGCTTGACGACGTAGTTGCAGAACAGGGCCTGCGTGTCGTGCGGCAGCAGGGTGTGGTCCAGGTCAAAAAGAGCGATGCGCATGAGGAGGCGAAAACACAACGGCATCAGTGCCGCGTCCCTTGCCCGGGTCAACCCCCCGGAAGGACGGGGGCGGGGTGATTTTCGCTTTCAGCAGCATTGACGCGCGCTCCGCTTTTCGCTTTCCTCACGCCCGTTGAACGCGACCAGTCCTTATCATCAAATGAAGCCACGAGCCTTTTCATCGGAGCAGCGCATGGTGTTGTGGGTATTGTGGGCCACTTACG
>CAZKMS010000068.1:0-27526 GCA_964553805.1 uncultured Verrucomicrobiaceae bacterium | reverse complement strand
CCCGTGCGCACATCGAAAACATAGGCTGAGCCAGACCCAGAGCCCTTGTCATCGTCAAGATAGGCCCCGATGAGAGCGAGGTTGCCGCTCAACGCCACGCTGTTGCCAAACCCGTCGCCTTCGGCAGCATCTTTGGCCGTCAGCTTGCGCAGGTAGCGGCCGGAGCGGGCGTCGAAGAGATGCGCCGCGCCGGCGGTTGCTGCCTTGTCATCATTACCAGGCTCGCCCACCAGGAGGAAGCGATCCGAGACCGCCACAGCTTGGCCGAATTGGTTGAATTCCGGGGTAGTCTGAGCCCGGCCGAGCAGCTTGGCCTCAGTGAGTGGTGTTTGCGCCTGGCACCAAGCTCCCGCCAGCCCGCACCCCAAAAGGAAGAGCACCCGCCGCCGCCCTCTCCTCCCTCCCACACCCTGCGAGAGAAGATTACCGCACGTTTTCATGAGGACAATAGATCACTCCGGCCCGCATAAAACAAGAAGAAAGCCGCAAGACCTGAAGATGAGCAGGGTTTACGCCTGGAGCGCACGCGTCCCGCGTGCTCTTTTCGGCGTCCTCGCCGAAAAGATTGAGCGCAGCGAACACGCAGGGTTGGCGGCCCGCCAACGCAAAGCTGGGACGCCCTGGACGGGAGAGCAAGGCCATGATTTCACCCCGACCACACCGGTGACCGTGTGCGGCTGCCGCCGCAATGCGTTCGGCGCGACGCCAACGCGCAGCACGCGGGACGCGTGCGCTCCAGGTCTCACGCCTCAGCGGGTCAACTCCGCGCCAGCAACCTGCGATTCACGCTGAAGGTAGAACAACGCTCGTCTCTCCGCAGCCACGAACACCGGAATTCATCATCTCCATCTAATCTCCATCAATACTTGATTGCTCCAGACGCTGAGCATGAAGACAGGAGAGCCTGCTTGTTGCGGCACGGCGGATGTTTAATTTGCCTCCCGCTCTCGGACACGGTGCGGCAGGAAGGCTTGGATCATGGCTCTGTTAGCCATCACTTTGCCGTGACGTCGCAGAATCAATTGCATCTTCGCCACCGCATTGAGGTCACGTTGCACCATCCGGTCCCCGGCCTTGGCATATTCACGCGCTAGCTTGGGTGTCAGCAGAGGAATACTGGAAACTTCCACCCATTTGCCGTAATCGGTGAGGTCGAACACGAGTTCGCGGCGGCGCTTCTGGGTCGGTGAGTTCTTCAGCTTGCGGAACTGTCCATGCACATAGTTTTCCCAGGCCACTCGCATCTGCTGCTCCCGCACCAGTGCAATCTGTCCGTGCAGACCGTCCAGAAAGCCTCTCAGCGCATAGCGGATGAACGGCAGCAAGTCCCCGCCCGAGGCGCTGGCTTTGGCCAGTTCCCGATAATAGTCCGTGCGTGTTAGATTGTAGTGATCGCTCAGCAGGTGGGCCGCCGGCAGCGGGATGCCATTGGCGAAGAGCACATGAAATTCCATCATCCGCGCCGTTCGCCCGTTGCCGTCGCCAAACGGGTGAATCCAAGCCAGATAGACATGGGCTACAATGGACTTGATGACGGCGAAGGGAATGCACAGCTCGTCATCCGGCGGCGCGAAATCCGAGCTGCTCAACCATGCACAAAGGCGTTCCATGAGGTATTCACAGTCTTCCGCAGGCGCGCCGCGATAGATGTTGCCGACTACTACCGAATGCGTGCGAATTTCCCCTGGCACGGTGCCATCGGGAAGCTCTAGTCCTTTCAGGACGCCGCGGTTGTAGTCGCGGATCAAGTCCATGCACAGATTCCGCTCTGTGCCATGATCGAGAAGCTGCCGCGCCTCGTGGTTGCACAGGTCAACGACGTTCTGCACCTCCTGCTGGAGGTATTTTTGGGACTTAGGCAGGTCCAACTTTCCATCGATCAACTGCCGCACTTGTTCCTCGCTCAAGGTGTTGCCCTCAATGGCGGTGGTCGCAAGCACTCCCTTGGCGAGGTAAATCTGGTGCAAATCCTCGGCCACATCCGGCCGTAGCGGAGCGCCGCTGAGGTGCTGCACCTTTGAGGTGATTTCCCCCAGCGTCAGCCACAGACGGGCGTCATCCGGCGGCAAGCGGAGGGCAAATCTGAGCCAGGGATGCGTCGTTTCATACTTCATATCGGCATATTTAGTCCAAGTAAAAACGGCCCGTCAACATTACTTATGGCTTAAATTGACGCTTTCAGGCGAACTCTTGGCAGGCTTTTTTGGAATACGAGATAACCGCTCCTTGGGATACGTGTCTTCCGCGAAGACATCGCGCAGAATGAGACAACATGCCCGGCATGAAGGCGGCGTCAGCGCGCCAGTTTGAAACGGGGTGCTACGCCCACAGATTCCGGTCCAGGGCGCGGTAGCCGATGGCTTCGAGGATGTCGTTGGGGCGGATCACCTCGCTGCCGGCGAGGTCGGCGAGGGTGCGAGCGACTTTGAGGATGCGGTCGTGGGCGCGGGCGGAGAAGCTCATGTCGCTCATGGCATGCTCCAGGTAGCCGGCGCTTTCGACGTCGAGCTGGCAATGCTGCTTGATGAGGCGGGGGCTCATGGCGCTGTTGATGTGCACGCCGGGGCTTTTTTGGAAGCGCTCCGCCTGCACGGCGCGGGCCTGCTCGACGCGGGCGCGGATGTCTGACGACGACTCGCCGGGCACGCTGCTGCTGAGCGCTTTGTAATCGACGAGGGGGACTTCGACGTGGAGGTCGATGCGGTCGAGCAAGGGGCCGCTGATGCGCTGGCGGTAGCGCTGGATGACGGGCGGCCCGCAGCGGCACTCGCGTTTGACATCGCCAAAGTAACCGCAGGGGCAGGGGTTCAAGCGAGGGTGCCAGCGGACATGAAATAAATTTCACAGTCAACCCTCAGTAAAAAGTGTCTGGGAGAAATAGCAGGGTTTACGCATGAAGAGAAGCGAGGAGTTGGAGACGGAAGTTGATGTCGAGGTGGCGCGGCGGCGTTTCCGGCGCAGGCTGAGCTTGGAGGGAATGGTCACGCAAAAGCTTGAGGGGCATTTCCCGGAAGAGAGTGAGGTTGTGCGCGGCGGTCCAGCCCCCAGTGGCAGCGGTTTTCCACGCTCCAGTGGCTGCGCACCAGGGTGGCGAAGCGTTCCACATTCCGGACGAAGCTGCACAGGAAGTAATGTTCTCCGACCAGAGGTGGCCCATCAGGGCCGCGCTGGACTTCGCGTCGCACCCTGTCCACGGCCTGCAATTCGACCCACCTCCAGCTTTTGTCAAACCAGCTCAGGCACTGAGTAGTTCATACTGGCGCTTCTCTCAGCGATCGCGGGAGAGTGGTTGTAACGGGTTCTACACGCTTCCAGCAGCTCGTCATGCCAGCGGGCAGTCTGCGCGGCTGGAGGCGGAAGTTTCTTGCCCATTCTTGGCTTGCGTGGGAAGTGTGGCAGAAAGCAGGTGAGAAGGGCCATGATCTTTGAACCGCTCGTCTGCCTTGCCGTTGTTGAACCAGCAAGGCTTGGTTTGATCGCAAAACAACCACCCCCACGAAAAGACGCCTCAATTCTCGAAAGAGTTCGAAATGCCAATATCGGCATGACTTGGGAAAACATCTAGATAAGTATTATCCCTATTTAACGGGTAGTTGAAAAAAACTTGCGGTATGTTGTCTAAGCATTTGCATTTTGGTTGGCGGTGTCTCATGATGGCCTGATTTTCAACGGGCGCAGGCTACTTCTAGTATGAAAAAGGCTTTTCTTGCCTGATTGGGGCGATGACGGGCTGCTCAACATTAAAACGATCCCAACATGAGAATAGACAAATCCCTCTTCATCCTTGGTTGTGTGGTTGGATGCCTGTCGGCTGCGTGGTTGCCGGTGTTGATCTCGACCGCGGAGGCCGGGCCGCGCTTGCTGCCGTTTCAGGGGCGTCTCACCGATGCCAATGGCGTCCCTGTCGCCGATGGCGCGAAGGTGGTGCAGTTCAAGATTTACGACGCACCCACCGGCGGCACCGCCGTTTGGAATGGCGAGGTGCAGAAGCTGACGGTGAACGGGGGTTTGGTGAGCACTCTGCTCGGCAGCAAGGCGGACCTTTCCAGTGTGGACTTCAATGAAGAGGTTTATTTGGAAATCACGGTGGACGCCAATGCGGACAACCAGATCACCGCGGCGGACCCTCCCTTGCTGCCGCGTCAGAGCATTTTGCCAGCGGTGTTTGCGGTGGAGGCGCAGCGCGCAAGAACGCTGGACTGGATGGACGGCAATGGCGTAGTGCAAGGCTCAGCCAACTGGTCGGTGTTATTTGGCCCCAATACGGACCCATCGACAGGGAAAATCAACGCGTCGAAACTGGCGGATGGCAGTATCACAAGCACCCAGGTTCTCGCAGGCACTTTGCAAGGAGACCGGCTGGCTCCTGAGACCTTGACTTCTGCGCAAATCGGGCCGAACGCCGTGGACACCAGCGAAATCAAGGACAGTGCAGTCATATCCGCCAAGATACTCGACGGCACGATTCAGCCGGCGGATGTGGCGGCAGGTTATGGGTTGGTTCCGGCTGGGACGATCATCGCCACGGTGCTGGACACTCCGTCTTCCGGTTGGTTGAAGTGCGAAGGGGAGGAGGTGGCTATCGCTTCTTATCCCCAACTCGCCGCCGCCATCGGGACCAAGTTTGGCGCCGCCGCCAGTCCGGCAACGCATTTCAAGCTGCCGGATCTGCGTGCCATGTTTTTGCGGGGAAGAAATGCAGGTCGCACCGACGAGTTCGCTGATCCAGATGTGACCTCACGAACAGCCCCCGGTGCGAACAAGGATGTAGTGGGGAGTGTGCAAGGGGATGAGTTGAAGAGTCATTCGCACTCCCTCAAATTAGGCGGGGATGGATTTACGGCCGGTGGAAGGCCGCAGCGATCCTCAAATCACAACGATAACTCGGCTACTGAGCCCACTGGCGGCAGCGAAACCCGCCCCAAAAATATTTACGTCAACTACTTCATCAAACACTGACATGAACCGAACCCTTCGCCTGTTTGCTCTTTGCGCCGCCGCTGTACTCCTCCCGGATTGGGGACGGGGTGTGCCCGCCCTTCCCGAACCCGGTCTGGTGATGTATGGGAATGTCCGCGCGCTGTCGGACAACCAGTTGCTCACCATCACCGTGGCGGCTCTCCAGATCACGGACACGAACGGAAATACCGTCTCGCTCACGGGCGCGAGCAATCCGCCGGTGCGCATCGTGACGGTGAACAGCATGAGCTTCTACGTGGCGCGCGTGCCGTTCGCGACACGCACCATTGGGTCGCCGGGCAATCAGGTTGTCTTCGACGCGCCGGTCAATGCCTTCGAGTTGCGTACGCCCAGCCTCACCTACACGCGGCAGGCCACGATCAATGGCAAGCCGGCCGCCTTTGCCAATGTCTCGCAGCAGACCTTTACTTTGACCACGGCGGAGCGGGGCAAATTCGAGCAGGTGGATTTTCTCATCGAGGCCACGGGCGGCGGCGGCAACGACTACGCCAGCTTTGCCGCGCTCTACTTTGCCAATGTGAGCGCGCCGGAGGCGCAGCCGGACTTTGACGCCGACGGGGACGGCATGAGCAACAAACAGGAATATGCGGCAGGGACCAATCCGACCGACCCGCTCTCGGCGCTCAAGACCATCCTGATCGACCCGCTGCCGGCAGGAGGCTTTCGCATCGTCTGGAAGAGTGTCACCGGTCAAACTTACAAGGTTGAAAAATCCACGGACGCGCAGCTTCAAAACTGGACTCAGATCGGCTCGGACGTGGTGGCGACCGGCGCCACGGCGGAGTTCACCGATACCAGCGCTTCGGGCGACACCATCGCCCACTACCGCATCCGCATTTCCCGCTAACCCTCCGCTTTTTTGATCTATGAAAACGAAATCCTATCATGCCCGGCCATTCCTGCGCGCGGCTCTGCCTGCTCTGGCCCTGCTGGCGGCGATCCCGGCGCAGAGCCAGACTTACACTGCGGTCACGGACCCGGTGGGCTTTCAGCGCGTCACCCTTCCGGAGGCGGCCGGCGGCACGACCACGCGGCGCTTGCTGGCCATTCCGTATCACCGGCCCGGGGTCTTCCACAGCGCGGTGACGGCAGTGGGCTCAACGACGCTGACGCTGGGCGCCGCGGAGTGGGCGCCGGGGCAGTTCACGACGCTGGTTCACTACGCCCGGCTGCGCACGGGAACGAATGCGGGGCGGTTCTTCAAGATCCTCTCCCACACGGAAAGCACGCTCACGCTCGATACCGGGGCGGTAAATCTCTCCTCCCTGGTCGCCAATGGCGACAGCGCGGAGATTTTCCCGGCGCACACACTCGGCTCCCTGTTCGGGACCGGCACCGTCCTGTTTCAGACCGGCCCGAACGAGGACAGCGCGGATCTGGTGAGGTTGAACACCGGCAATGACTGGAAGAGCTACTTTCACGATGGCACAAGCTGGCGGACGCCGGGCAACGGCAGTCCGCAGAATGACGCGGCGCTGCGGCCGGATGAGGCGGTGTTCATCGTGGCGCGGGGAAACAGCCCGCTGACTTTCCGCATCGCCGGCGAGGTGGGCGTGAAAAAGCAGCAAACCCACGTGCCCGGCAGCGGGCAGGCGCTGGTAAGCATGCGCTTTCCGGTGGCGACGACGTTGAACGCCCTTGGCCTGCAAAGCCTGAGCGGCTGGACGGCGGGCGGCACGGCGGCGACCGCCGATAACGTGTTGCTCTGGAACGGCGCTGCCTGGGACATCTTTTATTACAATGCCGGCAACTGGGAGCAGGTGGGATCCTTTGGGACAACGGGCGGCAACACGCCGGTCACGGCGACGACAGGCATTCTCATCAACCGAAAAGCCGGGAGTTCCGGCGCAGGCGCTCATCTCCCCGCAAACCCGCCCTTCACCAACGAATAATTCCCCGACATGATTTCGATGACTTCCCTTCGATCCCTGTTTCCGGCCATCGTGCTCTGCGCGGGTGCCTCATGGGGCATGGCGCAAAACAGCGTCTCGGTGGCGTGGCAAAACTCGAATGCCGCCAACACCCGGCTCAAAGATCTGAACGGCGCCGCAGAACTCACCGCTGGCGCGGCGGCAGTGGGCGATGGCGCCGTGCTGCAGCTCGGTTATTACACCAACGGCACGTCGGCGGCTCCGTTCGCCGGGAGTTTCGTTGCCTTGACCGGGAAGAGTTCGGCGAACACGGAACTGGCGTCCACCTCGGTTGGCGACGCGCCCGGCGGGACGAGCGGGCGCTTCAGCCTGATCAGCACCTTCGTGCAAGACTCCGGGAGCAGCGGGCAAAACCTTCCAGCGGCGGGCATTCCGATGGTGATCCGCTTTTACAACCGCGCGACCATCGTCGCCTCGACTCACTTCAACGAGGTATCCAGCGGTACCGCATCCTGGCAATGGAAAGCGCCCAGTCTGGCGCCGGGCGGGTTGATCCTAATTTCGCTGAGCGACGCGGGTTTGATCTGGCGCGGCGTGCCGTTCCAGACCAGTGAACCGGTCGGCGGCGCGGGCGGCGGAAACTTTGTGCTCGATTCCAACTCTGCGCAGGCGGGCCAGAGCGGCAGCCAGGTGCAAGTGAGCTTTACCACGACCAATCAGGCGGATGCCTGGAGCGTCAGCACCTCCGCGGCCTGGATCACCTTCACGAGCGCGACCTCCGGCGCTGGTGATGGCTCGATCACGTTGTCCATCGCGTCGAACCCGGGTGCGGCACGCCAGGGTACGGTGACGATTGCGGGCAATGTGTTCACGGTGAATCAATCCGGGACGAGCGGCGGAACGGGCGGCGGCGCGGTGACGCTGAACCCAGTGATCGCCGGTTTCAAGGGCGGCGGCGGCACGGGCAGCTTCCGGGTGATCACTCCGGCGACGGATCTCTCCTGGACGGCGGTGAGCAACGCCCCCTGGCTCACGATTACCGGGAGTGACGCCGGCACCGGGAGCGGCACGGTGAATTATGCGGTGTCTGCTTTCTCCGGCCCTGGAGAGCGCACCGGCACCATCACGATCAATGGCGTGATCTTCACCGTGGTGCAGGCGGTCACGCTGCCTACCAGCACGCTCACCGTCGCCACCTTCGGGCCAGGCTCGGTGAGTGGCCAGTTGCCGGTGACCCGCACCGTCGGTGCGAAATACACCCTCACCGCGAAGCCAGCGCCCGGCGCGATTTTTAATGGCTGGACCGGCGAGAACATCACTTTCGCGCCCGGCGAGGAATTCGACCCGGTCCTGAACTTCGTCATGCAGCAGAACACCTCGCTGACCGCGAACTTCAAGGTGAATCCCTTCGCGGTCTCGCCCACGGTCACCACCTACACCGGCTTGGTGGAGGGAGAAGACCCTTACGACCCCGCGCAGGCGGGCCTGCTGAAGCTGACGGCTTCCAAGACCGGGAAAATCTCCGGCAAACTGACCCTCGGTGCAAAAGCCTACACCCTCAAGGGTGCCTTCACCGGCGACGGTCAGGCGGGAGTGGTGCTGAAGCGCACGGGCGCCACCAGTCTTTATGCGGAGTTGGTGTTGAGTTCCGCCGGGCCGACGTTGACCGCTGAAATCTTCGACGAATCTGCGGACGGACCGCCGATCGGCAGTGTGACCGCGCCTTCCAGCGTGGTGGCGAAGCCCTATGCGAATGCCGGCTCCTTCACCATCGTCCTGCCCGATGCGATCGGCGGCAATTTCGGCTCTGGCTACGCCACCCTGAAGATCAGCACCAAGGGTGGCGCGACGGTGAAAGGCAAACTGCCGGACGGAACGGCGCTGGTGATTTCGGCTGTCGTGGATGTCATGGACGGCATCGCGCTTTACAAGCCCCTCTATTACAAGAAAACCGGGTTCATCGCCGGAACCGCTCACTTCCGTGACGTGCCGGAAACGAGTGATTTGGACGGCGATTTGATCTGGTTGCGCCCGCCGGCGCGCGTTTCCGACCGCAGTCCGTATTACCGCGATGGCTTCGAGAGCGCCGTCACACTGCTGGGTTCGCGCTACGCGAAACCTGTGTCGGGCGTGCGCGCCATCGCTCTGGCAAATTCCACCAACAACGCCGTATTCGCCGCATCTGATGGCGATCTCAATCCCTCCCCGCTGCTGGTGCCGGTCACCTGGGACAGCCGCAACAAGCTGTTCGGGCCGCTTGATCTCACCAAGCTCAAGCTGAGCTTGAATGTGTCCACTGGCCTGCTCAGCGGCTCCTTCACCCACAACGCCATCGGCAAAAAGAAAACTTTCGGCGGCGTGGTCTTCCAAAAGCAGAACCGCGCGGACGGGCTCTTCCTCGGCGTGCAGGAAGCCGGGACCATCACCATCACCGCACCTTGATTCCACTTCATCCTCTGACGCATCATGAGAAAAGTTCTCCTCACTCTGCTTTCCTGCGCGGCGGCTTTCACGGCCATTCTGGCCGGGGCTGACACGCAGACCTTCACCACGCTCGCGCCGGGTTGGAACCTGATCACCTTCCAGGTCACGCCGAGTAATCCCAGTCCCTCAGCCGTCTGGAACTCGCTGCCGGGTTTTCAAGCCGCCTGGACCTACGACGCTGCCACTGGCAGCTGGTCGCGTTTCGTGAAAAGTGCTGACACCGCGCGCGATACCCTCGAGAACGCGCTCACCGGCGTTTCCCAAGCCCCCATCGCGCCCGGCAAAGCCTACTGGGTTTATCTCGGCTCCGCGCCGGCGAGCTGGCAAGTGAACGGGACTCCGCCCGCGAACGTGCCCGGCATTGATTTCCAGCCCGGCTGGAACTTGATCGGCATTCCCGCCGGCACCACTGCGCCTTTCAATGAACCGGTCAATTTGCTCTCGGTGCTGACCAAGGCGGGCTTCGACTACGATACCATCCTGCGCTGGGAAGCCTCCAACCAGTCTTACAAACACTATAGCACCGCCAACAACCGCAACACGACCTCCCAGGAAATCATTCCGCTGGACCCGAACGCCGGCATCTGGGCCAACGTCCTCACGCCCTCGCTGCTCAAGCCCAGCCTCGTGGCCACCGTCCGCAGTGACATTGACATCGAGCCTACCGGCAATTTCCCCGGTCTCGAAGACTTGAACATCTCCGGCGCCAGCGCTCCCGCCACGCCGAAACCGGTGGGTTTGCAGGATCGCATCGTGTTCCTGGCTGGCGAGGATGTGCAGACCCTGAGCCTCTCAAACACGGGCGGCGGCATCATGCTCTGGGAGGTGCAGTGGACGCCCGTGGAACAGTCCGGCCTCACCGTGCCCTGGCTCACCGTCAGCGCTTCCCCCACCGAGCCGGTGGCGCTCGATGGCAACGGCGTTCCCATCCGCGATTACAAGAAGCTCAACGGTGTTACCACCGTGGAAAACGATATCGTATATCTGCGTCTTGACCGCCAAAACCTCGGTGTCGGCACCTATCACGGCACGCTCACCCTGCGCACCACGGCCGGACCGGACAAGGTTTATCAAATCGAGGCCGTGGTGCCGGGCCTGGAAGGCGAGTGGAAAGGCTTCGCCACCATCGAGACAGTGAACGGCAAGCGCAATCCCGTCCCCGACATCGATCTGTTCGTCAGCTTTTACGAGGACAGCAAGATCGCGGGCCTGATGCGCGGGGCGATCGATAGCACGAACGCGCTGCTCTGGCCCGTGGACGTGCCACTCATTGGCTACCGCCAGGACAACCAAGGCAACGCCTTCCAGCTCATCGGCGCCTACATCCTGCCGCCGGGGGATCAAAACAACGAGCCGTTCAATACCTTCGATCCGGAAGGCAACGACGCGGACTGGAACAACAACGCCAAAATTGACGCGACCAATCCGTTCCCGTTTCCGATCCACCGCCATGTCGCCCTTTCCGGCGTGCTCGCCAAAGGTAATCCCATGACGGGCTACACCGTCACGGGCCGTTACACCGAAGTCGTCACCGGCATGTCGCCGCAGCCGATCCGGCTCGAAGGCGCCTTCACCTTGGATCGCGCGAAAACGATCCCCTTCGCCACCCGCCGCGCCAAGGCTTCCACGGACACAGGCGTCGAGCCGGTGATTGTTAAGACCGATGCCGTCCCTCATGCGATCGCCGCCGGCGCGAACAACCACGCCATACCCTACAAGGTGACCGTCGCCACCGAACTGGAGCTGCGCGCCCTCAGCCTTTCGCTGAACTGGTCCACGCTCGCGCACACCAATCTCGTCATCACCTTGGTCGCCCCCAGCGGACAGACGCTTGCCATCCACAACGGCGCCGCGTTGAACCCGGATGCGTTCCGCTCCATCACTTTCCCGAACAACCGCCCCCCGGCGGGCAGCTACGCCGCCTTCCTCGCCGGTGTTACGCAGACCAAGGGCGACTGGCTACTGCGGATTCAGAACAATGGCCTCACGCCCGTGACTCTGGCCAACTGGTCCCTGCGGCTCGAAGGCCAGGCGGTGGCCGATATCGTGGGCCAGGTGAAAAACGGCGCGAACGGTGTGGCGAATGTGCCCGTGACACTCTCCGGCTTCCCTTACAGCCAGACTGTCCTGACCGACGCGTCCGGCAACTTCGTCCTGACCCGCGTTCCGATCATCCCGGTGAATTTCACCGTCACTTCGCCTGCATTCACCTCGGCCAATCCCGCCGTGCCCGGCTTGTCCACCCAGTTCACCACGCCGTTCTTCTCGAATCTGACGGCCGTCGAGGCCGCTTATGCTGCCCATTTCCAGGCCATGCCCGGCGCGCCGGTGTTGGGAGCGGGCGTGCAGGGTTATGCCAATGGCACCGGGGCCTCGCCCTTCGTGCTTGATGTCTCGCCCGTCGTCACTTCAGGGCCTGCCGCCATCGCCGGCGGTCCGATTGCCGGGTTCGCGCCGCTTTATGCGGACTTCGCCGCGGTCAATGCCGGCGCCAGCATCAACTGGAATTTCGGCGATGGCACCACCTCCATTCTCGCCACGCCGCCGCAGAAGGTTTACACCGCTCCAAAGGTTTACACCGTCACGCTCGATTCTCCCGCGGGCGGTGCTGTGGAAGACAGCGAGACGGTGATCGCCATGCCCAGCCCCGGCAATGCCCCGGCCAGCGCCGCGGATGTCGTTCCGGGTGGTTCGAGCACGCACTACGTGGGTTATTTCTTCCAGCCGTTCTTCACCTCCGGCGGCGTGCTGCCGGCGGGTGTCACCCTTCCCACCACAACCGGCGGCAACACCGCGCCGGGCGGCGCCAAATACGTGGACCTGGTGATGATCCAGCACACCTACGCCGCCAACTACGACCTCGATCTCGCGCCCGCGGCCTCGACCAACAGCGATTTTTCGACCGACAACTACGGCAGCTTCGCTCCCTCCACCTTTGTGTTCCACCCCTCGAACGACGCCTTCTCCGATCCGCAGAATGTGGGTTACCAGCAGGAGGATCACAATTACACGCTCGGAGTGGGCGTGTGGATGTCCAGCCAGGTGCTGGGGCTCGATCTGGGCCTGGATCGCGGCTATACCACCGAGGACACCATCCTGCACCAGCCGAACCGGGCCGGGGCCGTCGGCGACGGTGTGGACTACGCCCGCTACCGCCTCACCTGTAACATTGGCCCGGTCCTGCTCCCGGCAGGTGGGCTGAGCGCGCAGGCGGTGCAAACCACCGAGGTGCATGCCAACCCCGCGATGCGGCCTCCCCTCGTTGAGGGATCCTCGGGTTTCGCCAGGAACCTCTACCACATCATGCTCACCGGACCGCTGGCGCCGGAATGGGTCCAGCAATCGCCGCAACCGTGATCCGAATCTCTCACCCCGCTTTTCTTGAACGCATGAAAACCATCAGCCACCTCGCCCTCGGCCTCACGCTGCTGCTCCCGTTCGCTGCGCGCGCGGATGTGGATGCCGATCTCCAGACCGCCTTCGGCAGCCTCGTCTCAGGCCGCAGTTACAAAAAGGATTTTCCCAGCATCAAGACCCGCAACATGCTGGTCGCGGATTTCCTTGGCACGACCACCTTCGCCAAGGCGCCTCTGCTGCGTGGCGCGCGTGACCAGGCCATCGCCATCCGCCAGGGTTCCGCCGCCGGTCCGACCCAGAAAACCGCCGCGCAGATCATTGCCTGGGAGGGGCTGGAGTCCCTCACCGAGGGTTACCTGTTCGCGGGCAACAAGGACCTCCTCACCGCCGTGCGTGTGGCCTATCCCGGCGGCGCCGGCGGCTCGGACGACCGGCCCCTGCCAGCGGAGCTGACCACCGAATACCTCGGCACCTCCATCAAACAACTCACCTACGCCCGCAATTACTTCCTCCAGCCCGTCAAGGACGTGCTCGTCTTCATGTCGCGCGACAGCACCGGCGAGGTGCGGGCGCAGGACAACGATTTCCCGATGCTGCCGCATTACACGCGCTTTGACGATGCCGCCAGCCTTGGCCTGCCGCACGCCGTCTTCAACGATCCGAACTTCTCCGATCCCGTCGGCCAGGCCAGCCAGACTCTCGCCCGGCTTTACGGCTCGGCGCTGGAGCGCCTTGGCATGGCCACCAGCGCCAGCGCGGACCAGCTCTGGCGCGGCGCTTATGGCGACAAAAACCGCCCCGCCGCGCAGCGCGACGCCATGCTCGCGGAGGCGGTGGAAGGATTGAAAAGCGACATCCACGCCCAATTTCTTGCCTCGCTGCCGATGGCCGCGGCGCTGGATGACGGCAGCAATGGCCAGAACGAATACCAACTTGCGCTCATGGACCAGGTGCGCGTCACCACCACCAGCGCGCAGCGCCTGCGCCAGCGCATCCTCGAAGGCGAAAAACCCACCGCCCCCGCGCTGGTCAGTTCTTGGACCCCCTCCGTCATTCAGAACCAGATCACCACCGTCCAGCAGGCTTACAACAACGCGCTCGCAAAATACGCGGGCGGCGGGCAGGGTACGGTGCTTTTCGAAATGGCGCGCACCGAGGAGGCGCAAGCGCAAAACTTTGGCCGCGCAGCCACCTTGCGCGGGCAGTATGAGAGCCGGCTGCTCGCCATCACCCGCATAGATCCCTCCGCCGGCGCTTACAACGGCCTGCAAACCCAGGAGAACCGGAAGAGCTACATCGCCGCGGTGAAGGCCAAGTTTGACGCGCTGGTGGACGGAGCCAACACACAAGCGGGTGGCTTTGGCGATGGCAGTGAGATGTCGGGCGCCGCGCTGCGGCTGGTGCAGGCCTTGCAGGAGGTGAAAGCGGCGAATTTCCGCATCAAAGGTTATCCCCAAAGGATGCGGATTGAGCTTGAGCGGAACAATGATGTGAATGCGACGATCACTCAGGGTACTCAGGTGATTGCCGCGATGGATGCGGCTATTGCTATCGCTAGCATGGTTGAGACGACCGTTTATGCTGCCGGAATGACAAGCGGCACTAGCATAAAGATCAATTTGGGACAGCAATTAGCTGCTAACCTTGCTCCCGTCAAAGCCCTCCGCCAAGCGTCCGATACCGTCACCATCAATTCCCTCAACTCGAATGCCACGATCCGCAATCTCCTGATCGAACAGCAGGAGCAGATCGAGGCTCTGCCCATCCTGGTCACCGGTGTGGACATCGCACGCAACGAACTCCTGCGCCTGTTCAGCGAGGCCGAGCGCCTGATTGAAGACCATATCTTCTACCAAGTCGGCGCCAACGAGCTTTGGTATGCCGACCCGGGCCTGGCCTTCCGTCTGGAGGCGGCGGAGGAGGAGTATCAGACCTTGCTTCAGCAATTCCGCATCGAGCTTTACAAGCTCGGGCGAATGCTTGAATTCGCTTGGAACGAACGTTTCACCAATCCGGTCAAGGATTCCCAGGGGAACATCGTTCCCGGTTCCGCGTTGCCGGCCACGGCGGACAATTTCACTGAGGCGGAAAGCGTCTTCTACGCGCGCGATCATCTTGTTGGCAAGGATTTCTACACCACGCTCAAGGATTGGGATGCCAAACTTCGCGACTCACAGTTCCGCGGTCCTTACAGCGCGGCGCTTCAGGATGTGAATACCTTCACCGCCTTCCCCATCAGCCTGCGGCAGGACATCTTCGGCCTCATTGACTATGCTTACGATCCCGGCAGCAACACTTATCAGCTTGATCAAGAGCGCAGGAAGAAGAACATCCAGGAGTTCCGCGCCTATCTCCTCCGCGTCGCCGCGCAGGATCCGGCCAACACGCCCACCCTCACCAAGCTGCGCCTCGAATTCCCCTTCACCTATGCCCGCGCCCGCCTCATTCCCGGCCAGCCCACCGCCATCCCGATCGTTCAGCGCAATATCGGCCTGAGCGGTTACGACCAGTTCTACAACCACCGCCTCAAGCAGATCGCCATCAGGATTCGCGGAACCAATGTCTTTGCGGTCGGCTCCGGCACCGTCCCCGTGAACATCGAGTATTTCGGCAATCTGACCCGCTCCGGCTTCTTTGCGGACAGCCTGTACACGCAAACCCGCACCACCAGCACGTTCCAGGTGCCGCTTTACCAGCGTGATCCGGAACAGCGTCTCGCGCAGGAGCCCTTCTTCGGCACCGGCGTCGCTCCCATCAATGCCGCCATCGGCACCACCTCGCCGGCCTTGCAGGCGGTCAATGACTGGCCGCTTTTCTGCGATCGCGTCATCTTTAGCCTCTCCGGTCCGCTCATGTCCAACGCGCGCCTCGAAAACATCGAGGACATCGAGTTCACCATGAAAATGGAAGTCGGCCCGCCCCAACAGCCCTCCTGGCCCGCCTTTTAACCCACAACAACCCATCCCATGATTCGCCACTCCATTCTCAAACTCCATCTCTTGTTTGGCGCCATGAGTGCCTTCTCCTGCCTTCCAGCGCAAGCCGCGCCGCCGCGCCTGCTGCCATTCCAGGGCCGTCTCACCGATGCCAGCGGCACCCCGGTTGCAGATGGCGCTAAAGTCGTGCAGTTCAAGATTTACGATGCTCCAACCGGCGGCACCGCTGTCTGGAACGGCGAGGTACAGAAGCTGACGGTGAACGGCGGCTTGGTGAGCACACTGCTCGGCAGCAAGGCCAGTTTGGAACCGGTGGACTTCAACGAGGCACTCTACCTTGAAATCACGGTGGACGCCAATGCGGACAATCAGATCACGGCGGCTGACCCGCCCCTTCTGCCGCGCCAAAGCATTCTGCCTGCCGTGTTCGCGGTGGAGGCGCAGCGGGCAAGGACGCTGGATTGGGTGGACGGCAATGGCGTGGTGCAAGGCTCGGCCAACTGGTCGGTACTGTTCGGATCGAACAACGATCCGGCCACGGCGTCGATTCCAGCTTCCAAAATCAGTTTCCCCGCCGGCAGTCTTCCTCCCACGGTACTTCCGCCGGAGAGTCTCACTTCCGCACAGATCGGGCCGAATGCAGTGGAAACCAGTGAATTAAAAGATGGCGCCGTGAAATCGGAGAAAATTGGCCCCGGAGAGGTCAAGACAATCAATCTGGCGGGAACCGCCGCTGGTGGTGTCGAGACCGTTCCCGGTGCTGTTACCTCGGAGAAAATCAAGGACGGAACCATCGCTACTATCGATGTGGCGGATCATGCGATCACACCTCAAAAGCTTGCCAGGCAATTTGCGTATTTTGTGGAGGAAAAACTGGCGACCCAGACGGCTAACGGAGTTACGGGGTGGAATACGAGGCAACTGAACAAGGAGGAGTTCCAGATCGGGACTTTCGCAAGCCTCGGCGCAAACGGGGCGATCACGTTGCAGCCCGGCAAATACCTCGTGGAAGGCACCGCTTCGGCAACAGGAAGTAATGCAGGGATGATCATTCTCAGAAAAGTAGCCACGGACTCCGTCGCAATAGTGGGGTCGGAATCAAGCGCTCGCTATATCCTGGTGTCCTATATCATAGACGCGCAGAACAAAGGATTGCTGAAGGGATTGCTGACGGTTGGTCCGGGACCGGAGACATTTGATTTGCAACAATATGTGGGGCAGCCAGCATACGCCCAGGTGCTTGGCGCGGGAGCCGGCGGCACATCGGCCGGCGTCAAAGGTCAGAAATGGATCGCTTCAAGTGTCTTCATTGAGAAGCTGGAATGAGACAAATTGATGAGGATCAGTCCTCGGCTCAAATCCAGTCAGGTGAATCGTCCCCGCAGCTCTCCTGGCCCGCCTTTTAACCCACAACAACCCATCCCATGATTCGCCACTCCATTCTCAAACTCCATCTCTTGCTTGGCGCCATGAGTGCCTTCTTCTGCCTCATCGCGCAAGCCGCGCCGCCGCGTCTGCTGCCATTCCAAGGCCGTCTCACCGATTCCAGCGGCGTCCCCGTCGCGGACGGCGCGAAAGTCGTGCAGTTCAAGATTTACAACGCCCCCACCGGCGGCACCGCGGTTTGGAACGGCGAGGTGCAGAAACTGACGGTGAACGGCGGCCTGGTCAGCACATTGCTCGGCAGCAAGGCCAGCCTGGAAGATGTGGACTTCAATGGGGCGCTTTACCTTGAAATCACGGTGGATGCCAATGCGGACAATCAGATCACCGCGGCGGACCCGCCTTTGCTGCCACGCCAAAGCATCCTGCCTGCGGTGTTCTCTGTGGAGGCACAGCGGGCGAGGGGACTGAATTGGGTGGACGGCAATGGCGAGGTGCAAGGCTCGGCCAACTGGTCGGTTTTGTTCGGGGAGAATAACGACCCCGCCACGGCGTCGATTCCAGCATCCAAAGTCAATTTCCCCGTTGGCAGTCTTCCCGCCTTGGTGATCGCGGCAAACAATGCCATCACGGCCAGCCAGATCGCGCCCAATGCCGTGGAGACAAGCGAGATCAAGGACTTGGCGGTGACGACCGCGAAGATCGCCGACTCCGCGGTGACGAGCGCCAAGATCGCCAATGGTTCCGTCGGCATGGATGATCTGTCGGCGAGTGTCATTTCCCGATTGGAGTCAATCGAGGCGCGGCTGGCGGCCATCGAGGCCGGTCAGTGGACATCTGTCCAAGATCCCGCTCTTGGTTCGCTGCCCTACTCCACAACGACGGAAGGATCTTATGATTTGCCTGCCTCAATCCCTCAGGCGGCCAAGCAGGTACTCGTCTATGTCTGGGTTCAGTCTGGAACTGTGGCAATCCAGACTGGGGCACACATGCAAGTTTACACGAAGCAGGGCACGTCCCGTCATTCATGCTTGTTTTATGCCCAACCTTATAACCAACAAGCGGTCGCCTTCAACTCCAGCACGTTTTGGTTGCCCATCACGGCGGACAGGAAAATCTATGCCCAGAGCGATCGTGCGCTGTCGCTCAACAGCAATTTCTCTTCCAGTATTCGAGTTATCGGCTACAAATAACTAGGCATGCACCGGGATGTCAGCGCGCTTCGATGCTTTCAAACGAACGGCCGCCTGCGCCCTGGCGGTCCTGGGTTTGACCAACGCCGCCAGCAGCGCGCCGCCGGACAAATCCGGCGTCAAACCCGGCGCTATCTCCCTGCCTTCCGGGCCGGGCAGCATTGAGGGTCTGGGTGAGTCCTTTGAGGCGCAGTTGAACACCGGCACCAGCAGTTATGGAGTCGGCTTCGCCCTTCCGCCGGGCCGCGCCGGATTGCAGCCGAACCTGCGGCTGAGCTACAACTCGGGGCAGGGCAATGGTCTCGCGGGCCTCGGCTGGAACCTCGATCTGCCGATGATCAAGCGGCAAACGGACAAGGGGTTCCCCGCCTACAACGCCCAGGACACCTTCGTTTTCCAGGGCGAGGAGCTAGTGCCGCTGAACAACGAGGAACGCGACTGGCGCTGTGAAAACGAAAGCGGGTTCCAGCGTTTCCGGCAGATCGACACCGACGGTGATCTGGCCGCCGATGCCTGGGAGATGACCGAGCGCAACGGCACCCGCCATATCTTCGGCCAGTACCACGGCCAGGGCGGGCGCTGGAGCAGGGTAGCGCATCCGAACTTGCCGCCATCGCCGGAACTGCGCTTCCACCACACCTACTGCTGGGTGCTGGACACGACCATCGATCTCCACGGCAACCGCATCGAATACGAATACAGCCAGGGTCCCGGCGTGCTCTACCCCGGCCGGATCACCTATGCGCACAGCGGCGCCATCTCCCACGAGGTGCTGTTCGGTTTCGCCGCTCGCGCCGATGTCTTCGACGACTACCGCCCCGGCTTTTCCGCCAAATGGGACAAGCGCCTGAACTCCGTGGAAGCGCGCAGCAACGGCATGCGCGTCCGCCTCTACAAGCTGGATTACGCGGATGAACTCACGCCCTCCGAAAGGGCGGAAATGGGCATGGGCCTGCCGGACATCAGCCTGCTGTGCCGGGTCAAGCAACTCGGGCGGGACGGCAATGCCGTGAACTACCTTCCACCCCTGCTGTTTGGTTACTCGCAACTGGCCCTCGGCGCGGCGGTGGCGGGAACCATCGCCGAACAAGGCGGCGGCGCGCCCACACTGGATCTCGCGGACGAACACGGCGACACCCAGCTTGCGGATGTGAACGGCGACGGTCTGCCGGACCTTTTCTCAACATTGCCGCAGGGCGGAATCAACGTGCAGCAGGTGAGCCTCAACCTGGGCGAGGAGGACGTGGGCGGCGGCGCCTTCACCTTCTTCGCCCCGCCGCTGCTGGTGGCGAACCCTTCGCAGCCTCTCCTCAGCCAGCCCAACACCACGCTCACCGACATGGATGGCGACGGGCTGGTGGACCTGGTGCAAATCGTGCCGGATTTTCCCGGTATCCGCCTGGATACCTACCGCAACCGGGCGCGGCTCGACGAAGTGGCGGATGAGGATCCCGCCAAGCTCGGCTTCGAACCTTTCAACGCCGTGCAGGAACACGTCAGCGATGCGCCGTTCTTCCTCAGTTTCAGCGATCCCGGCACACGGCAGGTGGACCTGAATTTCGACAAGGTGAGCGATTTCCTCAACATCGCGCCCGGCTTTCCCACTCCCATCATTCAGGCCAGCTACCGCGACCGTGAGGGCCTCTGGCGGCATGTCTTTGACTGGGGCGACCACGCGCCGCCGGACATGCCGAACTCGCTCAGCTTCACCGAAGGCGAAAATAGCAATCCCGCCGTGCATCTGGCGGACCTGAACGGCGACCGCCTGCAAGACATCGTGCTGCTGGAGCTAAGCGGCGGCGGTGTGGGCGCCCAGCTTAGCCTGCGCTATTGGCCGATGCGCGGGCTCGGACGCTGGGCGGAAAGCCGCGTGATCCAGCCCGCCGCCGGCGACAATCTCCAGGTGGATGCCATCGATCTGCGCGATGTGTACCTTGAGGATGTCACCGGCGACGGGCTGACGGATTTGCTCATCATGAACGGCTCCGGCAGCGAATCGGTGCTCACTCTGCGCGTCAACATCGCCGGCCAGCGCTGGGCCGCGCCGGTCGTGCTCGGCGGCCTCCCGGCCTATGACCCGCGCGCGGAATCCCAGCCTACCATCTTCCGCTTCGCCGACATCAACGGCAACGGCTCGCGCGACCTCGTGTTTCGCAATCAAGGCATCGGCGGCGGCTGGTTCTACGTCGAACTGCTGCCGCAGGGCAGGCCCAACCAGCTTGTCCGCATTAACAACGGCCTCGGCAAAAACACCTTCATCACCTACGGCGCCAGCACCCGGGAGATGCAGCGGGCGCGACAGGCGGGCGCGCCGTGGACGACGAAGGCAGCCTTTCCGGTGGATGTGGTCAAGCGCATCCGCACCACTTGCGGCCTCGATCTCAATGGCGATGGCAAACTCGACCAGATGGTCAGTGATTTGCAATATCGGGACGCCTTTTACGACGGCTTCGAGCGCGAGTTCCGCGGCTTCGCTTTCGCCCAGCGGCTGGATTATGGTGATGACTTCATCTATGACACCAACACCGGCCTGATGCTGCAGTCCGGCAACGCAACTCCGAGCGGCCCCACTCTCGTTACCCGCTACCGCTTCCTCACCGGCGCGGCGGACCGGCGCGACAACGACGGCGGCGACGGTACCAAGGACGAGGTCACCGCCCAGGGCGGGCGCGAGGAGGAGGTGCTCAAGGGCAGACAGATCGTGGAGGAAAAAGTGGACGCCGCCGTGGCCCTCGGCGCGGCGGGTGCGAATTTCGACGCCAACTGCCGGTCCGCTGCGCTCGCCCCGGACTTTGCCGGGCAGAGCAGGATCACCCCGGATGACTACGTCTATACCCGCGCGCGGCAAAACTGGGCCATCCGGCGCCTGTATCGGCCAGCGGAAGCGATCAAGGTGCAAAACGACAACGACGCCGACGGCATTCTCAGCGAGCCGCAGGACGCGATCCTGTCGCCCGCCGGACGGCTCGGCGCCGTGCGCCCAGGCAATGGCCGCTCCGTCTCTTTCGCCTTTGTATCCCTGCTGGAAACCGACGTGCTCGAAGCCAATGGCGTGCTCGTCACCAAGCTCGGCTACCCCGCACGCGCCGGTTATCTCACCCGCAAGAGCTTCGACTATGACGACTACGGCAACGAGACGCTGGAGATGGACTTCGGCATCGTGGGCGGCGGTTTCGATGACGAGCGCAAGACCGCCATCAGCTATGCCCACGGCGGCAATGCGCTCTCGCTTTGGGTCATTGACAAGCCGGACGTGATCTCGGTGACCGATGAAAACGATGTTTTCGTCGCGAAGAAGGTCCACTTCTACGACGGCGCGGCCTACATCGGCGTGCAGGGGCAAATCCAGAGCCGCGCGCTCCTCGCCCGCACCCAGGAGTTCAAGGATCCCGCCTCGCCCATCACGGCCACGCGCACCGCCTACGATGCCTTTGGCAATCCGATCGGCATGAGAGACCCTGTCGGCAATCAGCGCCACATCGGCTACGACCCGGTCTTTCAGATCTACCCAGTCAGCGAGGCCATCGCCGTGGGCGGCGGCCATCCCGATCTCACGGTTTCCGCCACCTACGACACCGGGTTCGGCGTGGTGACGCAGTCCACGGATTTCAACGGCAACGTCACCACCTACGGTTACGACACCTTCGCCCGCCTGGTGAACATCGTCCGCCCCGGCGACAGCCCGGCCAGCCCTACGCTGGCATTCGAGTACCAGCCCGCCGACCCCGCGCGCGGGCGCCTCTACAACTACGATGCCGCCGGCAATCTCACTCTCGGCGGCGGTCTGCTGAACCGCGTCGCCAGCCGTGTCGTTTCCCGGCTGCGCGAGCAGGCGGGCGGCGGGCAGTTCATCACCGCGGCTTTCAGCGACGGCTGCGGCAAGAAGCTGGGCACCGTCGAGGAAGGCACTGCGGCCGGCGCTTGGATCGTGAAAAGCTCCGCCAGCTACAACCTGCGCGGCGGCCCGCAAAGCGAGTGGCTGCCTTTTCAAATCGCCTCCGGCGGCGTGCCGCAGTTCAGCGATTTCTGGACCGGCAATGGCCGCCCGCCCGCGACCGATGGTGTCAATCCCGCCATCGTTTCCACCGACCGCTTCCACGACTCGCTGGGGCGTGAAATTGCCTCGCTTGATCCCCCGGAGACCTGGGGCGGCGACCGCAAGACCGCCAAGGTGCAGTATCTTCCCTTCGAGCAACGGCACTTTGATGAGGAAGACACTGACAACGCTTCCATCCACGCCGCCACGCCGATGGTTCATCTGCTGGACGGCCTGGGGCGCATGATCGCCGTGGAGGAAGTGGTGAAGACCACGGATGCCGGCAATCTGGGGCCGCTCGCCTCCTGGCGCACCCACTACGCCTACGATCTCAACGACCAGCTCCGGCAGATCACCGACAGCCAGAACAACGTGAAAACGATGGTCTTTGACGGCCTCAAGCGCATGACCGCGATGAATGATCCGGATCGCGGCCCCATGACTTTCGTTTATGACGATGCCTCGAACCTCATCGAAACCATTGACGCCAAAGGCCAGCGCATCCTTTACACCTACGATGGCGCGAACCGCATCAAGACCGAGGACTACCTGGACGACGCCGGATTCGCGCCCGACGTGCTCTACACCTACGACACCGCCGCCGCCATCCCGCTCGGCGACGGCTCCACCGGCTCCGGCTTGAATGTGAAAGGCCAGCTCGCCTCCGTGCGCGATCTCAGCGGCGAGACGCACTTCTCCTACGATGCGCGCGCCCGCGTCACTTGGGAAGTCAAGCGCATCCCCGACCGCCTCACCGGCCAGCTTGTCAGCTACCGCACCCGCTTCGCCTACGACAGCGCCGACCGCCTCGCCACGCTCACTTACCCCGATGGCGACCAGCTCAGCCACGGCTACAACGCCCGCAATCTCCTCACCCAGCTCTCCGGCGATGCCGCAGGCAACCTCATCGGCGCTATCGCCTATCGTCCCTCCGGCCAGCTTGGCTCCATCAGCTACGGCAACGCCACCGCCACCGCCTACATCTACGACCCCCGCCTGCGGCTTCGTGCCATCAACACCCAGCACACCACCCTCAACGCTCAACTCGTCTCCTTCAGCTACACCTTCGATGGCGCGTCAAATATCACCCAGATCGAGGACCAGCGCGACCTCTCCGCCCAGCCCCAGGCCGCCGAGCGCTTCAACACCCAATCCTTCAGTTACGACAGCCTCTACCGCCTCACGCGCGTGGATTATCCGGGTTATCAAGGCGCGGCGGCGAAGTTTGTCCAGTATCGCTACGACCGCATCGGCAATATGCTCCAACAGACCTCAGACATCGCGCAGGAGGAAAACGGGCTGCCCGTCGCCAATCTCGGCGTCATGGAGTCCGGCGGTCCCGCCGGACGTTCGGGGCGTGTTGGCCGCAATCCCGGCGACCCGCCCGGCCCGCACGCCCTCACCAGCGTCGGCGGCACCCGCAGCTACGACTACGACGCCAACGGCAACATGAAGGCCATTGATGGCATGCAATGTGTCTGGGACTTCAAGGACCGCCTCATCGCCGTGGAAAACGATCAGATGCGCGCCTCCTACACCTACGACTACACCGACCGCCGTATCACCAAAACCGTCACCCCAAAAACTCCCAACTCTCAATCCTCAACTTCCACCCACTACATCAACAAATACTTCGAGGTGCGCGACCACGACGCCCCGGTAAAATACGTCTGGAACGGCGATACCCGCGTCGCCCGCGTCACCGGTTCCCTCGCCTCCGGCCCGCGCACCCAGGCCCTGCGTCTTCGCGCCGGCTGGAATCTCGCCGCCCTGCGCGTCGGCGGTTTCCTGCCCGCACTCGATCCCGCGCAAAACACCGCTCTCGGCGCCAGCGCCTACTGGTCCGCCTCCGCGTCCGGCAACCAGCTCGTGAAGATTGACGCCGCCGTCAACGTCCCCGCCGGCGTTCCTGCCTGGATTTTCGCCAAGCAGGACACCACCGTCTTCCTCACCGGCGCCTCCGCCGCCGGTTCGCTTCCTGATCTCACCGGCGCCGGCCAGTTCCTCGCCAACACCCTTGTCGAACCCCTCGACCTCGCCGCGCTGCTCCCGTCCAATGCCTTGCTCATGAGCTTCGACGCCGCCGCGCAAACCTGGCGCTCCCGCTACCCCGGCACGCTCGCCCCTTTTTCCAACGCCGGCCTCACCCTGCCTCCCGGCCAAAGCCTCTGGATCCGCGACGGCACCCCCGGCGCGCTCCCCTCTCCCACCGCCACCCTTAGCATCCGCTACTACCACCAGGACCACCTCGGCTCCTCCTCAGTCGTCACCGACCAATCCGGCGCCCTCGTCGAAGAAACCGCTAACTACCCCTTCGGCCACCCCCGCCACTCTCACAAACCCGGTCCGGTTCTTCCTGAGCCGTATGGCTTTACGCAGAAAGAAAGAGATAAGGAGTCGGGGTTGCATTATTTTGAGGCAAGGTATTTGGCATCTCAAATAGCACGCTTCTTGCGAGTCGATCCACTCGCTGTAAGACGCCCCCTTTTACATATCAAAACACCCCAAAGACTTCATGCCTACGCCTATTGCCGAAATATGCCGCTTTCATTAATTGACCCGACTGGTTGCGTAGATAAGGAAGTATCATCAGAGAACACTGAGGCTTTCTGTGGTAATTTAGATTCTGCTTATGGGGTCACCAATACTTCACTCGACGTTGCGGGTGGACTTGGAAAGATTGCAGGTAGTCTTGGCAAAGCTGCTGGCCCGCTTTCATCTTCTCTAATGCTCCACAAAGGTGCCACCAACTTCGCCTGCTATTCACCCCGCAAAGCTTTGATTGAAACCGCAGGCATGGTTATCGGTAATGCAACAACTGGGTTGCTTTCGGCTTCGTGTGCCGGAGTAATTCAATCAGGAGCTTTGTCTGGCGCGATCTACGGTGGAGCATTGGGCGCAACTGGAGGATTGGGGGTAGGGGCTGCGCCAGGTGCCTTAATCGGTGGCGCTATTGGTGGTGGTGGTGCGGCCATTGCTTGTATCGGAGGTTCGATTTTCGCTGGTGATCTTGTTCAAAATGTATCGAAGATGGCTCTCGATTACATGCTTCCTCAAGAAAACGGTGTATCGCTACCGAACACTCAATTGCCGAGCGCAACAGTGTCGAGTCCGTCATGGGAGTCTTTAATTCCATCGCCCTCACCAAATGCTTGTACTGTAAAGCCTGAAATTCCAACGTTTCAAAATATGCCACTCCCATAACAGGGATCAGTATGCAAAAGCTAGATGATTGCGTGGCCTTGAACGCAGTGATGGCGCATGCCTTCGCCTTCAATTCTCCGGCGCGTATTACCAAAGTCATTGCCAGGGGCAACCGCCGAGAGGCCGTCTTTCTGGATGACGATGACCGTCGCTTCTTTCTCAAGGCGCTTGGTGAAGCCTGCGAGAGGACCGGCTGGCGGCAAACGTCAAACCAGGCACGGGTCAGGCGATGCTTGGCTTTTTTTGCGGAGCGCGAGCAGCCGCAGATCATCTGCGTCGCAGCACAGTTGCTGCGCAAACATCACGACAAGCGCCGATGAGCGATGACGATTATGGATGTGAGCCCGATCCCATTGAAAACGGACAGCCGAGGGAGTGTGTGCACGCCGTCACAGCGGTACCGGTGGGGAATGGATGTGAAAACTGTTCTGAAATGGGAAATGGAGAGAACAGACCCATATTGGCAGGTGCGCGAGCAGTTTGCGAAATTGGGGCCTACCTGCCCTGCCCTTTCTCCGCGAGTGAAAGCCGCGCGCACTTGCAGATCAAGTCCACAGGTTGCGATCCAGCGTGCGGTAGTTGATGGCTTCGAGGACGCTGTCGGCATCGATTTTTTCCAAGCCTTTCAGATCGGCAAGGGTGCGGGCGACTTTGAGGATGCGGTCATGAGCGCGGGCGGAGAAGTTCATCTCGCCCATCGCGTGCTCCAGAAGGCTCCCGCACTCGGCATCCAGTTCGCAGTGCTTTTTGATGAGGCGGGGCGTCATTGTGCTGTTGGTGTGGATGCCCCTCTGGCCCCTGAACCGTTCGGCCTGGACACCGCGAGCCTGCTCGACCCGCTGGCGGATGGCCTCTGAGGATTCCTCGGGCACGGTGCTGGAAAGCGCCTTGTAGTCCACGAGCGGCACGTCCACATGAAGGTCGATGCGATCCAGGAGCGGACCACTGATGCGCTGGCGGTAGCGCTGGATCATCGTGGAAGTGCAGCGGCAGGCTCTTTTCGGATCGCCGTAAAACCCGCATTGGCAAGGGTTCATGGCCGCTACAAGAAGCGCCAGCGCCGGGAACGTCACCGTTCCCGCCGCACGGGAGATGGTCACTTTCCCATCCTCCAAAGGCTGCCGCATGACTTCCAGTGTGCTGCGGCGGAACTCCGGCAGCTCATCGAGAAAAAGAACGCCATTGTGTGCCAACGAAACCTCGCCTGGACCGGGATTTGTGCCCCCGCCGAGCAACCCGGCATCGCTAATGGTGTGATGCGGCGCTCGGAAAGGCCGCGTGGCGATGAAGGCCCTGGATTCGCTCAACAGTCCGCCAACGCTGTGAATCTTGGTGGTCTCAATCGCCTCGCCCTCGGTCATCTTGGGCATGATGGTGCAGATGCGCTTGGCGATCATTGACTTGCCTGTTCCCGGTGGGCCGACCATCAGTAGGTTGTGCCCGCCCGCCACGGCGACCTCAATGGCCCGTTTGGCATAGTTCTGACCCTTCACATCGGCAAAGTCGATGTCGTAGTGGTCGGCTGCCGCGAAAAACTCAGCGGCCCGACAGGGTTCGGGAGCCAGTTCGATCTCATCTTTCAGGTAGTCCACCACCTCGCGGAGGTTCTGCACGCCGATGATCTCAATGCCCGCCACAACGCTCGCCTCAATCGCCACCCGCTTCGGCACCAGCAGCCGTTTCCTGCCCTTGCGCCGGGCCTCCAACGCCACGGCGAGCAACCCTCTGACCGGGCGCAGCTCGCCATTGAGCGCCAGCTCGCCGATCATGGCGGTTTCCGCGAGCGCGCTGATGGGAATCCTGGACCGATGAGCGATCAGTGAGATGGCAATGGGCAAATCGAAGCCTGGCCCCTCCTTTTTCAAATCCGCCGGAGCGAGGTTCACCGTGGTGGTGCCGTCGTTCATTGCGAAGCCGCAGGAGGAAATCGCCGCCGTGACCCGTTCCCGGCTTTCCTTCACCGAGGCATCCGGCAGGCCGACGATGAACATCTTCGGATTGCCACCTCCATCGTGGGACTCGATCTCTACCTCCACGGCGTCAACGCCGACGAGGGTGGCTGAGTAGGTGCGGGCAATCATG
>CAZKMS010000067.1:0-27556 GCA_964553805.1 uncultured Verrucomicrobiaceae bacterium | reverse complement strand
AGCCTTTTGAATTTCCATATGGGTTGTTTTCGGGTTGATCGATTTCTGCCGAACGATTTAGCGCATCCGACCGGCGACCCTGAGCGATGAATACTACAACGACATACTCGCCGGTTGGATGCCGCGTCTTGTTCGCATCAGTTTTAGTGGGCGTCACCTGCCCCTGAATGGTGAATAGAAAGCGTCAAATCAATATGAGTCATCTCGAAATCCTCCAGAACCTCGCCCTTGGCGAGTCAATCAAAGAGAAGTCAATCATCACCCATTGGGATAATCCATCATCTCTCATGGGCATTAAGGGGGCACTGTTTCCGCCGTCTGTCGTCATCAAGATTCTTGAGGGGAGTCGCAATGCTGTCCCGTCTCAAATAAGTCTGGATTCTCCAGATAAAGGGTGTCCATTAGAGGCTTGCCAACAGCAGTCCTACCATTCCCTGAAATCGCAATCGGAGGCTCATCAAAGTGGTCAAGATACTTCTTCTCATACGCCACAGCCGCGCACAATCTCAGGCGATGGAAGTCGGCGTTATCCCCATATTTTGCATCGAAGTATCTTTCAAGGAATCCGGGCGGATAGCCCGTGGCCCCAGCTTCGTGTAGATTCACCTCAGACCTCAGCATCCATGCGAAGTCTTCTTGCCAGTCGGGGTATCGATACATTTGATGGGTTGGAGGGTGTTAAAGACGAACGTCAAAGGTGTGGCACTGGCTGCCGAGGGCGAGGTCAGGAATCAAGAAGGGGGTAACGAGTCATGAGCGACATTCGACACAGGACGGGCAGCCAGTTGTCCACCACCGACTTGTTCGCTCCTTGCGTGGTTTATCGCCAACAGACCTCTAAACTGATCTGTATTCATGTGGGAAATCACATTTAGCGGTGCCCGTCCCTCCAAAACCTCAATCAATGCTTTTCTTGTTAAATGCTGGTCCAACTCAATCTCACCATAACCCTTCGGATAATATGAAGAATTTTGAATATGTGCCTTATCGAATGGATAATTTAGGCGTCGCGACATGGCGTGCAGCAGGTCAACCAGAAGCTGTTCGGTGCGCTTCGACCATGCCTCGGCATCTGTATAGCTCTGATCATTCAAGTGCGAATGATATAGCTTCCATGCTTCGACAACAGCCTTATCAGCCCCCTTCTGACTATCAAATTCAATGTCAATTAAATTCAAGGCCTCTACATGAGTCGGTGAAAGACGTGAAGCGCGAGTGCTCATCAGGGTGCGGAATACCTGAATGCGCCGCTGACGAGCTTCGTAACTCCGTCGAATCCACTCTGTCGCCAATACTGCCCCGAATGGTCCAAGGAATATGGCGGCGATGCTTATTATTTCGTGCGCGTTCATGGGCATTTATTTTTCGAGCGAACGTTGTTTAGACACACTAATGTATCGACGAACGTGATTCGTCAATAGATTTGTGTTGATTTGCAGTATGATTCGTGCACAGTTTTGACCTGTTCGAGCAGAACGGCTGGTCTGGTTGGGAACTCGCGCATCTCATTTTTTGCATTACAAGCAATGACAGCAAGAACAAGTCCGGAAGTCAAACCTTGGGTTCGGCGGGTGGTGGGGGCGGCGGGCGCGTTGCCGGAATCCACGGACGGCGAGGCGCGCCTGGGCTGGTGGGGATGGGAAATGAGGTTGTTTTTGCATTTTTGCCAGGGACTGCCTGCGGGCACGGCGCTGCAGGCGGCCTTGGAGGGGTACGGCCGGTTTTTGAAATCGAATGACCCGCCGCTGGAGCCCTGGCGGCTGGAGCAGGCGCGGGAGGCGCTGCGTTGTTTTAAAAAGGGCATTGAAAACTGGGCCGTCCTGCCGCCGGATGAAAACGGGCGGGTGGAGGTCAGATTCCGGGCGCGGACGATCCAAGGTGAGGTCGATGGTGAAGGTGGCCGGGACACGCTGGAGCCGGAGGCGGGAGGCCGCGAGGAGGAGGCGCTGCTGCGCCATGCGGCGGGGGCGATGCGCGTGCGGCGGATGGCGCGGCGGACGGTGGACACCTATCTGGGATGGATGCGGCGCTACCTGGAATGGGCGGGGGAGCGGGAAAAGCCGGTGCCGGACGGGGAGACGGTGCGGGCGTTTCTAACGTGGCTGGCACTGGAGCGGAAGGTGAGCGCGGCGACCCAAAATCAGGCGCTGAGCGCGCTGGTGTTTTTCACCGGCCAGGTGATGGGGGTGGAAGTGGAGGGGCTGGACGCGGTGCGGGCCAAGCGCAGCCGGCACCTGCCGGTGGTGTTGAGCCGGGAGGAAGCTCGGCGGCTGCTGGCGACGGCGGAGGGGACCACGGGGCTGATGCTGGCGCTGATGTATGGCACGGGGCTGCGGCTGATGGAGTGCGTTCGGTTGCGGGTCAAGGATATTGATTTGAGCCGGAACGTGATCGTGGTGCGGGATGGCAAGGGGGGGAAGGACCGCCAAGTGATGCTGCCGCAGAGTTTGAAGCCGCGCCTGAAGGAGCACCGGCAGCGGTTGGAAGTGCTGTGGGAGGCAGACCAGGCGGCTGGGCTGCCGGGCGTATGGCTGCCGGAGGCACTGGCGTTGAAACTGCCGAACGCGGGCAGGGAACTGGCGTGGCAGTGGTTTTTCCCCTCCAAACAGATCGGCGCGGACCCGGATACGGGGGTGCGGCGGCGGCATCACCTGCATGAGAACGCGCTCAGCCAAGCCATGCGGGCGGCCTGCGTGCGGGCAGGAATAGCCAAGAAGGCGGGCTGCCACACGCTGCGGCACAGTTTTGCCACACATTTGCTGGAGGCGGGGACGGACATCCGCTCGGTGCAGGATCTGCTGGGGCACAAGAGTGTGGAGACCACGCAAATCTACACGCATGTGATGGAGGGCGGCGGAACAGGAACACGCAGCCCGCTGGATGCTTTGTGAGGTGTGCGGCCGGGGGAGGCGGGGAATGACAGAGAATGGGGCAGGAGAATGCTCAGGGGTTCCATAATGACTCGATCATGGCGTATCCGGCGGCAAAGAAGAGGCCAGGAGTCGATTATTGACAGCCATCGTCACACGTCCTGAGGAGGGTTGTTTTCCAGCAGACATTCATGGCGCGCTTTATCTTCCTGTCTCCCTGGCGTCCACGATCCCGCTCCCAGCGTCACTTTGGGTTGCTTTTCCGCAACGTGGCCGGTGCGTGGCATTCCGCCCGCGCACCGGCCACGTCTCGCTGACGTTTGTTGCGACGCTCGCCAGGAATCGGAGCCATGAAAGCCCTTCCGATTTTTTCAATACAAAGCCCGTCAGTGGCGCCACATTGCCCGCATGTCCGCCGCTGACAGCAAACCCGTGCTTGCCTTTGTCGAGGCCATCGAGTTTCGCGAGTGGCTGTCTGCGAACCATGCGGCGCATGGCGGCATCTGGCTGCGTTACTTCAAAAAAGCCAGCGGGCAGCCCACCATCGCGCATGCCGTGGCGGTGCAGGAGGCGTTGTGCTGGGGTTGGATCGATGGGCAGGCGCGGCCGTTCGACGAAGTGTCCTGGCTGGTGAAGTTCACCCCGCGCGGACCGCGCAGCACCTGGTCGCAAGTGAACATCGGGCATGTTGAGCGTTTGATTCATGAGAAGCGCATGACGCCCGCCGGCCTCGCCGCGGTCGAGGCGGCCAAAGCCGACGGACGCTGGCAGAAGGCCTATGCCTCATCGAGCACCTTTCAAATGCCGGAGGACTTCCTGGCCGCGCTGGCGAAAAAACCGAAAGCGCTCGCCTTTTTCGAATCGCTGAACAAAGCCAACCGCTACGCCATTTACCATCGCCTGCACACCGCCAAACGACCGGAGACACGGGCGAAGCGGATGAAAGACTTCCTTGCCATGCTGCAGCGCGGGGAGAAACTGCACTGACGCCGATGAAAACGCGCGACCCACGTTTCATCGCCGCTCATCGCGGCGGCCTGCTGTCGAAGGCGCATCATCCGAGGCTGGCCGCGTGGGCGGCGGACTGCGCGGAGCGTTTGCTGCCCTGGTTTGAGAAACATCACCCGCATGACTTCAGGCTGAGGCAAGCCATTGCCACCGCACGCGCCTGGGCGCTGGGTGAGGTCCAAACCGGCGCGGCGATGAAGGCAGCGCTCGCCTGCCACGCCGCCGCGCGTGAAGCCACCAACCCGGCCGCTGTCGCCATCGCCCGCGCCACCGGCCATGCCGTCGCCACCGCCCACGCGGCCGACCATTGCCTCGGCGTCATGATCTACACGCTGAAGGCCTTCGACACCGAAGCCGCGCATGCGGAGTGCCAGTGGCAGCTCAAGCATCTGCCGCCACCGCTGCGCGAGCTCGTGCTCAGCGGCCTGGCGCGCAAGCTTCCGAAAAACTTGGCCGGCAAGGCCCGCCACGCCTTGCCCGGGCTTGATTCCTTTCCCCCAACCCACCCGCAACCCATACTGACATCATGAGCAAATACATTGACGGATTCCTCCTCCCCATCGCCAAGGACAAGATCGAAGACTACCGCCAGATCGCGGAAAAAGCCGCCGCCATCTGGAAGGAATACGGCGCCCTCGAATACGTCGAGGCCGTTGGCGACGACCTTTTCATTCAGGACCAGCTCCCGTTTCCTCAGGTGGCTGGCGCTGCGGAAAACGAAACGGTTGTCCTGGCCTACATTGTTTATGAGTCGCGCGAGCATCGCGACGCGGTGAACGCCAAGGTCATGGCCGATCCGCGCCTGATGGAAATGTGCGGCCCGGATCAGGCGCCCTTCGACTGCAAGCGCATGGCCTACGGCGGCTTCAAAAGCCTTGTCGTTGGCTGATCCATTTGCCATTCTTGCCAGCACGCCATGCCGCGGGTCGAATTCACGCCCAATCTCGCCAGCCAGACCACCGCCCCCGCCTGTCAGGTGGAGGGCGGCACGGTGGCTGAGGCCCTGGCCGCGGTCTTTGCCGAACACCCGAAGCTGCGCGGGTATTTGCTCGATGACCAGGGCGAGTTGCGCGCGCACGTGGTCGTGTTTGTCGATGGCACCACCGTGCGCGACCGCCGCCGCCTCAGCGATGCCGTGAAGCCGGACTCGGAGATCTTTGTCATGCAGGCCCTCTCCGGCGGCTGAAGCCCAAACCGATTCAACACCCATGAGCCTGAAACTCCATCTCGGCACCCGCAAAGGCCTGCTCTCCGCCACCCGCCGCGCCAGCGGCTGGCAGCTTGACCGCGAATCCTTCCTCGGCGTGCAGGTGCCCATGCTGCTGCCGGACGCGCGCGACGGCACCCTCTACGCCGCTGTCGATCATGGCCACTTCGGCAGCAAACTCCACGCCTCCAATGACGGCGGCGCCACCTGGGAGGAGCGCGCCTGCCCGGCCTATCCGCCGAAGCCCGATGACTATGCCGAGGTGGTCAATCCGATGAGTCAGGAGCCGATTCCCTGGACCTTGAAAAAGGTCTGGGCGCTGGAGCCCGGCGCGGAGGCCGGGGAGCTTTGGTGCGGCACCATCCCCGGCGGCTTGTTCCACTCAAAAGATCACGGCGCCTCCTGGCGTCTGGTGGAAAGTTTGTGGGATCACCCCGGCCGCGGCCGCTGGTTTGGCGGCGGCGCGGAGTGGCCCGGCATTCACAGCATCCTGGTCGATCCGCGCGACCGCCGCCGCCTGCTGCTGGCGGTGAGCTGCGGCGGGCTGTGGGAGAGCACCGACAACGGCGGGACTTGGCAAAACATCGGCGAGGGCGTCCGCGCCGAGTTCATGCCGCCCGATCAGGCCTACGACCCCGGCATCCAGGACGCGCACCGCATCGCCTGGTGCAACGCCGATCCCGACACCCTCTGGATGCAGCACCACAACGGCATCTTTGCCAGCAGCGACGGCGGCAAGCGCTGGCGCGAGATCGAAAACGCCGCGCCTTCCGCCTTCGGATTCGCCGTCGCCGTGCATCCGCAGGACCCGCAAACCGCCTGGTTCGTGCCCGGCATCAAGGACGAACTGCGCGTCGCCTGCGATGGCGCGCTCTGCGTGATGCGCACCCGCGACGGCGGCGCCACCTGGGAGCAACGGCGCGCCGGCCTGCCGCAGGAGCACGCCTACCACCTCGTCTTCCGCCATTGCCTCGATGTCAGCGGCGATGGCCGCACGCTGGCCTTTGGCAGCACCACCGGCAGTGTGTGGATCAGCGAGGACGGCGGCGACTCCTGGCAGCGCCTCAGCGCCGAGCTGCCACCGGTTTATTGCCTGCGTTTCGGCTGACGCGCCAGCGCACGACAAAGGAGCCTCCATTGGAAGCTCCTCGTTTCGCGATGTGAAGGAGACGCCGCTACTACCCGGCGCTCCCGGCCAGCCTCAGTCGCGGCGCTGGTAGTATTGCTGATAGACGTTGTCGTTCAGCTTGAGCTTGGCGCTGACGCTGTCCAGCACCTTGGGCTCGGCCTCAAACTGCACGTTCACGAAGTAACCGTGGGTGACGTGGCGGGGGTTGAACGGGAATTCGCGCTTGCCCATCTGGTCGATCTGCTCCAGGCGGGCGCCGGAGCTTTCCAGGGTTTTGCTGATCTGGCTGACGAGTTCCTCGATGGTCTCCTCTTTGCCTTTGGTGTCGAGCACGATGGTGGCTTCGTATTTGCGGGTCATGCGGTTAGCGTGGGTGGGTTGCGACCGGGAGTGGTCAGATGTCTTGCTTGCGGTTAAACAGGTTCATGGCGGCGCCGAGGCCGTCTTTCAACGCGGTGAGCACGGCTTCCGTGGCGCGTTCGACAGCGATTGCGACGGTGGCCTGCTCATCGGCGGAAAATTTGCCCAGCACATGGCCGGAAAGGCGGTCGCCCCCCGGACGGCCGTTGTCCGCGCCGATGCCGACCTTGAGGCGGGGAAAGTCGCTGCCGCCAAGGCATTCGATGATGGACTTGAGGCCGTTGTGGCCGCCGGCGGAACCCGACGGACGCAGGCGCAGGCGGCCAAGCGGCAGATCGACGTCATCGCAAACAACGAGCACTTCCTGCGCCGGCACCTTGTGAAAGCGGGCCAGCCCGGCGACCGCGCGGCCGCTCAGGTTCATGTAAGTTTGCGGCTTCAGCAGCCAGCCGCCAGCGAACTTGGCGGCGTGACTGTTCCAGCGCTTTTCGTTCTGAAAAGCGGCCCCGAGACGGACTGCCAGCGCGTCCATCACCATGAAGCCGATGTTGTGGCGGGTATCTTGGTAGGACAGCCCGGGATTGCCCAAGCCAGCGACCAGGCGCGGCACCGCATCCTCCGGCCCGCGCGCGGCAGGCGGTTCTGAAGTCGGTCTGTCCACGGGGCGGTCATGCGTGTTCCGGAGCGGGGAGGCGCCGGCAGGATTACTTCTTGGCAGCCGCGGCAGCAGCCGGAGCGGCGGCGGCAGAGCCCGCTTCAGCGTCCGCGACACGCGGCTCGGTGATGGAAAGAATCAGCACTTCGCCGTCCAGGTGGACGCTGACGCCCGCAGGCAAAGCCAAATCGCGCACGTGGACGCCCTGGCCCATGCCCACGCCGGTGATGTCGAAGGTGATTTTCTCCGGCAGATCCTTCGGCAGGCAATGCACTTCGATGTTGTGCAGCATGACGTCGAGCTGGCCGCCAGCCTTGACGCCTTCGGCTTCGCCAATCAGTTCAATAGGCACCTGGGCGTGGATGGACTCGCTCTGATCCACGGCGTGGAAGTCGATGTGCAGGATGCCGCCCTTGAGGTGGTCGTGCTGGACTTTCTGGATGAGGGCGAGCTGGGTCTTGGAGCCGTCAATCTGGAGGTTGACCAGGATGTTGTCCGAGGCGCTGTCCTTGAGGATGCCGCCGACGGTCTTGGCATTCACCTTGATGTTGGCGTTCTCGGTTTTGCGGCCGTAAATGACGGCGGGGACCAGGCCCTCCTTGCGCATGCGGCGGACGGAGGCGGACCCGCTGCGCTTGCGGGTTTCGGCGTTGAGTTCGAGGATGTTGGCCATGACCGGGGGGTTCTCCTGAGTGGAAGGGTGGATTTAGAAAAAGGGCGGAGAGACTACACGCCTAGTCCCGGATGTCAAAGAGAGAAGTGACGGACTTGTTGTCGTGGATGCGGACGATGGCCTCGGCCAGCAGGCTGGAGATGTCGAGCGTCGTGACTTTCGGCCCCTGCGCCTGCGGCACGCTGTTGGTGGCAAAAAGCTCGACAATCGGCGATTTCTCCAGCCGCGAGAGGCCTTTTTCCCCCAGCACCGCGTGGCTGACCGCGGCGTAAATGGCGCGCGCGCCGTGCTTCTGCAGGAGGTCGGCGGCGGCGGTCAGGGTGCCGGCGGTCTCGGTCAGGTCATCGACCAGCAGGACGTTTTTGCCCGCCACGTCACCGATGACATTGAGGGCCTCCACCTCCTCGGCGCTGACGCGGTTTTTAGCCACGATGGCCATCGACGCGCCCAGGGTCTTGGCAAAAGCATGGGTCATTTTGATGCCGCCGACATCGGGAGAAACCACCACCACTTCGCCCAGATCGCGCTCACGGATGGCTTTGATGAGCACCGGCGCGGCGTAGAGGTGATCCACCGGGATGTCAAAAAAGCCCTGGATCTGGCCGGCATGCAGATCGACGGCGAGCACGCGCTGCACCCCGGCGGCGACCAGCAAATTGGCCACCAGCTTGGCGGTGATCGGCACCCGCGGGCGGTCCTTGCGGTCCTGGCGGGCGTAGCCAAAAAACGGCAGCACGGCGGTGATGCGCTCCGCCGAGGCGCGGCGCACGGCATCGACCATGATCAGCAGTTCCATCAGGTTCTGGTTGGTCGGCGGGCAGGAAGGCTGCACGATGAAGACATCCGAGCCGCGGATGTTCTCATTGATCTGCACAAAAGATTCGCCGTCCGGGAAGCTGGTGACGGTGGCCGCGCACGGCTCGATGCCGATGTTTTTGCAGATGAGGCGGGTGAGTTCCGGGTGGGCGGACCCGCTGAGGACTTTGAGCATGCCGTGCATGGCCGACACAAAGACGGGCCGCGGGCTGCCGTCAAATGGGAAGCGGCGGGAATCACCCACCACCATCGATCACAGCGCCACCAGCGGCTCCAGCTCGCGCAGGCGCGCCTTTGCCTCGTCCAAATCCTTTGCCGCACCGCTTGCCGCCAGCCAGTGAGCCACGGTCAGCGCGGAACGCTGCAAGCCAAGCTGGCAATGCACCAGCACGAGCCGGCCCGCCGTCCGCTGCTCCGTCATGAAAGCCAGCGCGGCCGCGAGATGCCCGGCAGTGGGCGGCACCAAGTCGAGCAGCGGCAGGCTGCGGTAGCAGGCCCGCTCGCGAAAAGCCACCGGCGCATTGGACTCGGCGGTCAGGTCCAGCACCGCGAGATTCGCTGCCCCGGCCAGCTCGCGCGCTTCCCGGCCGGTGAGGCGGCGCCCGAACCACACTCCGGGCGCGACTTCCCGCCAAGCCGGCTGCCTTCGCAGCCAGCGCCGCTGAACCCAGGCCGAAACCAGCAGCACCGGCAGCAAGCACCACTCAGCAGCAGGCGACAGGGTGCCGTTTTCCTTGCCCAGCAATCGCGCCAGCCCGGTGGCGTAGGCCAGCGTCATGATGCCGCAAGCCACTGCGGGCCAAACAAAGAAGACGGACACCCCACTCAAAGCTGCGCAAGCCAGCGCTCCCAGGCCATAACGCCTCGCCAGCCGCGCGCAGGGCTGGCGCGCCACAACTTGGCGTGGATCCGGAATGGCCGCCGCGACGGCCCAGCCCATCACAAAGCCCGAAGCCACATCCACCAGATGATGCTGCCAGATCAACAGCGTCGAAGCGCCTATCAAAACGAACCACAGCTTGGTCACCCGCCGTGTCCAGCCGGTCAGATGCGCGCCGTAAACGACCCAGATCAGCGAGCGCAGGCTGATGTGCAGTGAGGGCGCCAGGTTGTAAGGCAAATCGTTGGCGTAAAGCACCTTGAACAAAGGCGCGGTCCAGCCCGCTGGTTCCGGACGCGGCAGCCCGAGCTGCAAGGGAAACAGCAAAAAGCACAACCCGCTCGCCAGGGTCACCGCCGCCAGCCGCTTGGTCAGCAAGTTCAATTCCAGCCTGCTCCGGCAGAGAAAAAACGCGCCGCCGAAAAACAAGTCGAGCGACCAATACGGCACAACCATCTCCTTGATGAACAGCATGTGCCGCTCCCACTCGAACATCAGCACCGGCACCTCGCCACGTTTTGCTGTGGCGTGATTGCAAAAGCCATACACCAGGATGAACACCGCTCCGGCCAAAGCCAGCCGGCCGGCTGCCGGCCAAAACAAGCCGGGTTCGCGTGGCGCCCGCTTCATGCTGGTTTGCGCGCCAAGCTCACGGTGAAGATGCCAAAGTCATCGATCCACTGCCGCTCCTTGTGAAAGCCGGCCTCAGCCACCAGCGCATCCATCTCACCCTGCGGCCGGCGGCGCATCACCCAAAACTCGCCGTCGCGGTTGGTCAGCGTGCGCGCGATCATTTCCACCTGCGGATGCCAGGGCTGGCCGGTGTAGATCAGCCAGCCGCCCGGAGCCACGGCGCGATGCACGCCGCGCAGCGAGCGCCGCACCCGCTCGTTGTCTGGAAACAACTCATACAAACCGGAAACCACCGCCACCGACGGCTTTGGCTCCACCGCGGCCAGCGACGCCTCATCAAAAGCGTCTCCAAGGGCGTGAGTGATTCGCTCGCTGAGTTCGCGTTGTCTGGCCGCCTCGCGTCCGGCAGCCAGCGCTGACTCGCTCCAATCGCGGCAAAGCACCCGCCAGGCCGGGTCTGTTTCCGGGGCCTGCAGCATGTCGAGCAGGTAACGCCCCGCGCCACCCGCGATGTCCATTAGTTGCGCCGGCAATCCGCTCGCCCGTGCCGCCCGCATCGCCTCGACCAACGCGCTGTTCAGGCATTCACGCCGCTGCCGGATGCCGCGCCAGCCGGTCGCATTTAAATACACGCGATCGATCAACCGGCCAACGCCCAGGTCCCCGCGCGGCTGGTTTTCATACACATAGTCGAGCGACTCGCCCGAATCGAAGCCAGTCGCATGACCGAGGCGAATGCCACGGCTAAGCCGTCCCAGTGTGCCGAGACCGGCGCGCTGAAAGGTGAAGGCCAGGCTGCGCACCGAAGGGCACGCCAGCGGTTTTTTCAGGCTGGCGAACTCCGCATTCGTCACCGGATGGCTCAAATCCTCTTCCCGCACCGCAGGCGCGCATGACGCGAAGCAGCGCTCGGCAAAACGCCGCACCGCTCCGCAGACTTGGTCCCGGCATCGATCGTGAAACAACGCATGTCGCGCGTCCGGATAGGTGAGATGTGTCTTTTGCTCGCTGCCGTAGTTCGTGTAAAACGCGGCAATGGCGCGCTGTTTGACCACACGATCCGCGCCGGCTGAAAGCAGGAGCAGCGGCCGGTCCATGACCGCCGCATCGCCGGTCACCCGCTGCGCGCTGTCGAAGAGCTCGATCAAGATCCTGGCCGAGATGGCCTTCGCTATCAGCGGGTCCGCGTCATAAGCCGCCGCCGCCGCGGGATCACGCGTCAGCCAGTTGCCGCGCACGCAGCTTTGAATGGTGGCATCCGGTTTGAGCTTTTGCAGCGCGCGAATGCCCGCTAACGCGCCCGGCACGATCAGATTCACCTCCAGCGCCGGTGTGGCGAGCACGAGCCCGGCGAGATGTGGGGCGAAGTCATGCACCCAAGTCGCCGCCACCACCGCGCCCACACTGTGCGCCGCCAAGACCGTGCGCTCCGGTGTCAACCCGTGCGCTCTTTGCAAGTGACGGAAAAACGCCTCCAAGTCGCGCACGTAACTCATGAACCCGGCAGCATGGCCGCGCCGGCCCGGCGACTGTCCATGCCCGCGCGCTTCCCACGCGTAAATCGCGGTGTCCGGCATGGCCAGCATGGGAACCACCGAGTCCCAGCGGTCCGCGTGCTCGTGGCCGCGGTGCAGCAGCACCAACGCCCGCGAGGAGCCCTGCACGTTCCAGGTTTTGTAATGCAATGATTCGCCGTCATCGGCGCTGAAGGTCAGTCGTTCGGAGTTCATGAGAAGTCGATGGGGGTCCGGTGTTCGCACGCCCAAGACCTAGCAGCACACCGGTGCGGATGCGCATCGATAAACTCAATGCTGGCATCGAATGAGACAATCGGGCGAAAGCCGGAGGACGAGCCCAATCTTCATTGCCAACAACGACGAAATGATGTCAAAAACAGCCACCCAACGGCCTTATGAATGCCATGACCCGACTCGCTGCTCTGTTCCTTGCCCTCAGTTTCTCCGTGCGCGCCGCCACGGAGGCGGATGTGATTGTTTATGGCTCCACCCCCGGTGGATTCTGTGCCGCCATCGCCGCGGCGCGTGAAGGAGCCGCGGTCATCCTGCTGGAGCCGACGGATCATGTTGGCGGCGTGAACACCGGCGGTTTGTGCTTCTCCGATTCGAATCAGACGGTGCGCAGCACGGTGATGGGTCTCTTTGATGAGTGGCACAGCCGCGTGGAGAAAGACTACCAGCAGCGCGGCGTCGAGCTGCCTTACCAGGTGAGTGTGAAGGATGACGCAAAATGGACTTACGAACCGCATGTGGCGGCCAGAGTCACCAAGAAAATGCTCGATGAAGCGCAAGTGAAGGTGCTGACAAAGCGGGTGTTGAAATCGGTGGTGAAGGACGGCGCGCGCCTCACGCAACTGGTGACGAACGACGGGGAGTTCATCGCGAAGACCTTCATCGATGCCACTTATGAAGGCGATTTGATGGCGGCAGCGGGCGTGAGCTGGACGATCGGCCGCGAGGGCAAAAAGGAGTTCGGCGAGTCACTGGCGGGAAAGCGGTATCCGAAGGCGAAGATGGCGATCTCGGGCCTCGACAATAGCGGAAAGCCGCTGCCGCTCATCACCACGACGGATGCCGGACCTGACGACGAGGGTGACAAGAACGTGATGGTGTACAGCTTCCGCCTCTGCGTGACAAAGGACGCGGCAAACCGCGTGCCGTTTCCCACACCGGCGAACTACGATCCGGCGCGCTTTGAGGTGGTGCGGCGCTACTTTGCGCAGGAAAAACGGCCGCATCTGCTGTGGGATCTGTATCCGCTGCCGGGAAACAAATTCGATGCGAACAACGGCATCGGAAAGCAGTTCTCCATGGGCCTTGTCGGCGCCTGCAACGGCTGGAGCGAAGCGGATGAGGCCGGTCGTGCGAAGCTCTGGGAGGCGCACAAGCAATACACGCTGGAGTTTTATCACTTCCTCACCACCGATCCGGCGGTGCCGGAGCATTTGCGGAAGGAAATGGCCGAGCTCGGCCTCTGCCGCGATGAATTCGCCGCCTATGGCCACTGGTCGCCGCAGCTCTATGTGCGCGAAGGACGCCGCATGATCGGCGAATACGTTGTCTCACAGAAGGACATCATCGATGATCCGAAAAAGGACGATCCCATCGTCGTGTCGTCGTTTCCCATTGACTCGCACGATTGCCAGCGCGTTGGCACGGGCGAGTTCGTGGTGAATGAGGGCACCATCATGCCGGTGCGCATGGCGGGACGGCGCAACGGTTATCCGTATCACATCCCGTATCGCGCCATCACGCCGAAGGCCGCCGAATGCGACAATCTGCTCGTGCCGGTCGCGCTTTCCTGCACGCATGTAGGCATCTCCTCGATTCGTGTGGAGCCGACGTGGATGATCCTCGGCCAAAGCGCCGGCATCGCGGCCGCGCTGAGCGCGAAACAAAACGTCGCCGTGCAAAAGTTGCCGTATCCTGCTTTGCGCGAGCGTCTGCTGGCGCAGAAACAGGTGCTCGACCTCCCCGTGCTGCCCGATCTTCCTCCCGAGCCGAAAGGCGTCGTGAACATCGACCCCAAAATCCTGCCCGGCATCGTGCTCGATGACGCGCAGGCGGAACTGAAAGGCCCATGGAGCCGTTCATCGAGCTTCAAACCGCATATCGGTACCGGTTATCTGCACGATGCCAAACGCGGCGACGGCCTTTCGAGCGCCGTCTTCCGTTTCCAGGCACCCAAGGCCGGCAAATACGATCTGCGCATGGCCTATTCCGCGCATGAAACGCGGGCGAAAAAGCTGCCGGTGACGATTCAAAGCGGCGAACGCAAAACCGGGATCACCATCGATCAAACCCTGCCGCTGCCGCAGGGGGAGGCCTTTCGCAGCGTTGGAACCGTCGAACTCAGCGGCGACACGGACACCGTCATCACCCTCTTCAATGAGGACACGGATGGTTTTGTCATCCTTGACGCGTTGCAACTTCTTCCCATCACTGACTGAACCATGAACACCCGCCGCCACTTCATCGCCTCCGTCACCGCCGCGCTTGGCGGCTCCGTTTTTGCCGCTGATGGCAGGCCCAAAACCATCGTGCTGCAGTCCGCCTGGGCCGTGCACAACATCGGTGACATCGGCCACACGCCCGGCACCTTGCGCGTGCTGGAGGAGCATCTGCCGGAGGTGCGGATCGTGCTCTGGGCGATGAAGCTGGACGAACGCGTGGAGGCCATGCTGCGCGCGCGCTTTCCAAAGGTCACCATCCTGCAGGGCAGCCCCTCGAAAAATGACGAGGCCGGCTTGAAGCTTCAGCAGGCGATCAAGGGCTGCGACCTCTTCATCCGCAATTCCGGCATGGGACAGGACACGAGCTTCATGAAGTTCTGCAAGGAGAACGGCAAGCCCTACGGCTTGTTCGGCCAGTCGTATTTCCCCGACATGGTCACCGGCGAGGGCGCGGAGGAGCGCATCGCGCTGCTGAACGGCGCATCCTTCATCTACACGCGCGAAACGAAGACACTCGGCATCCTCAAAGACGCGGGTGTGAAGCCGCCCGTGCTGGAGTTCGGTCCGGATGGCTGCTTCGGCATCGATGTGCGTGACGACGAGCGCGGGCTCGCGACGATGCAGAAGCTCGGTCTTGAGGAGCGGAAGTTCATCACCATCCAACTGCGCACGCACACGCCCTCCCACCCCGGCGTGGACGACAAACGCCCGCAAAAGCTCAATCCGCTGCATCCCACCCCGCGGATGATCGCCGATGACGAGCGCCGCGCGGCGAAGTACTGCGACCTCATCACGCGCTGGGTAAAAAAGACCGGCCACAAGGTGCTCATCGCGCCAGAGGTCCACAAAGAGATGGAGCACAACAAACGCTTCATTTACGACAAGCTGCCCGCGGACATCCAGAAGCACGTCGTGAACCTGGAGTACTTCTGGAACGCCGACGAAGCGGCATCGGTTTTCGCACGAGCGCACACCGTCGTCTGCCACGAGCCGCATTCACCGATCATCGCCCTGGCCAACGGCACGCCGATCATCCACACCTACTCCGAATTCCATTCGCCAAAGTGCTGGATGTTCAAGGACATCGGCCTGCCGGAGTGGCTGCTTGAAATGGACGAAACGCCCGTCGAAAAAATGGCGGAGACGCTGTTCGCCATCGATGCCGATTATCCCGCCGCCCAGGCCAAGGTGCAAAAGGCGATGGCCTATGTGCACGAGTGCTTCGGCAACTCGATGCAGCATGTGAAAGGCATTTTGACTGCCTGAACCGGCTGGCGGCCGTCGTTGTGGATGGCTGCATGAAATCACGCCGCGCGTTTCTCCAAAACACCACGCTCTGCCTCGCCGGGTTGGGCGCTGGCAAGATGCTGGCAGCCGAAACCGATGCCAAACCGCTTCTGCGCGCCGGTTTGATGACCGATCTGCACTACGCGGACAAGGAACCGGCCAAAACGCGCTTTTACCGCGAGGCGCTGACCAAGCTGGATGAAGCAGTGGCGGTGATGAACCGCGAGAAGCCGGCGCTGGTGGTCGAACTTGGTGATTTCATCGACCAGGCCGATGCGGTGGAGACGGAGATCGAGTGGTTGGAGACGATGGAATCGCATTTCGCGCGGCTGTCGATGCCGCGGCATTACGTGTTGGGCAATCACTGCGTCGGCACGCTGACAAAGCGGGAATTCGCCGCGCACACGCAGGCGGGCGACAGTTTCAAGTCCTTCGAAGCCGGCGGCGTGACGTTCCTGCTGCTCGACGCCTGCTTCCGCGAGGATGGCACGCCTTACGAGCGGAAGAACTTCGATTGGAAGGACTCCAACCTGCCCGCGAACGAACTGACATGGCTGGAGGGCGAGCTGAACAAAGCCTCCGGGCCGGTGATCGTGCTCGCGCATCAACGTCTCGATGCCGACAAGGCCCATGCAGTGCGCAATGCCGCCGCCGTGCGCGCGTTGCTGGAAAAATCCGGCAAGGTGCTCGCCGTGTTCCAAGGCCACTCGCACAAGAACGACTACCAGCAGATCGGCGGCATTCACTACACCACGCTGGTGGCCATGGTGGAGGGCAGCGGCCTGGAAAACAACGGCTACACGCTGCTGGAGGTGTTGGCGGATGGTTCGCTGCGGTTGAAGGGCTTCCGCCGGCAGGTGAATCGCGATTTGGCGCGGCCTTGAAATGGCCTGGGGCGATCAAAAGGCGTGTTCTGAGAGCGCCACGAACGTTTTACCATTCAGCAGAGCGCCGTCGCGCGCGCCGGTTGTGGATCGATCAAGCAACCGGCGCAGGCGGTAAAAAGGCAGGTAATGATCCTTTTCCAACTCGCTCCGGCAGCGCTGAAAAATCGCCTGCATGCGGGAGGTGTCCCAGCCTTCCAGCAGCGCCTGGCGCAGGTCGAGGAGCAAGTCCCAGCAGGTCGTCGGACTGACGCGGAACAAGCTTTCGACAATGCGGGCAGCATCAAGGTGGCCGCCGGTGACGCGGCCAGCGGTGGAAGGATTCGAAGGCAGGAGGGTTTTCACAGCAGTATTATACAGGATAATGAGACGCAGTCGCACACAAAATGTTGCAAAAAAAAGCGGCCCCAAATTTGAGGCCGCTTTGCGAAGACGGAGCAATTACAGGTTTTTCAGGAAGCTTTTCAGCATCCACAGGGTCTTTTGATGCGCCGTGACCCGGCCAATCGCCAAATCCTGGGTTTCGAGATCGTTCGCCTCCTCGGCGGCGGCGCGCAGGGCAAGGGCGCTGGCAGCAGCGGTTTCATGACCTTCGATCAGGTGGGCGACGAAGTCTTTCGCGGGCGCGGGCCCGCTGTCCATCTCCGTCACTCCGGAAAGCCCCGCGAGGGTCTTCAAACCGCCTGGAGCAAACACATCGAGCGCGCGCAGGCGCTCGGCGATTTCATCGATGGCGGTGAACAGCGCCTCATACTGGGATTGGAAGGCCGTGTGAAGCTGGAAGAAGGAGGAGCCTTCGACATTCCAATGCGCCAGATGCGTCTGAGCGAGCAGCGCGTAAGAGTCTGCCAGCAAGGTTTTGAGGTCGTTCGCCACCGCGTTGGCGGCCGTTTTGGCGGTGGATTTGGTGGAGGTGCTCATGGGATCAAGTGTGGTTTTGCAGTTCGGAAAACGAGTTGCTGCGCGTAATGGTTACGTGGCCAAGACTCTTTGCGACTGGAAAAAAAAGGACATCGAAAAGCACTTCGACGAGCTTTGCGGGATTCTGTCGCAACCGCGCTACGTCTGCCGCAAATGCGCCCGCTGCGCCCATTCATCCCGCCACCTGTGCAAGCCGCGGAAGATGAAAACCGGCCATGCCAAACAGCCGGCGACTTGACAAAGCTTGGCGCTACGGTTCCCGGTCTGACCTCTCGTGAACCCGTCTCCGAAGTCCAGCGTCCGCCGCCGCGCCGCCGAGTGGCGTGCCACCGCGCCGTCGCTGCTTTGGCTCGTCGTTTTTTTCGGGCTGCCGCTGCTGTGGGTGCTGGTGCTGGCGTTCAAACCGGCGGATCTGCGCGGCGGCGTGGGGGAGGGCTGGTCGCTGGAGGCGGTCAAAGCGCTGTGGACGCCGGCGAATGGCGCGCTGGCCTGGCGCACGCTTTGGCTGAGCGCGCTGACCACGCTGATCTGCGTCGGCGCCGCTCTGCCAGCCGCCTGGACCATGGCGCGTTTGCCTGCGTTCTGGCGCAATGCGGCGCTGGTGCTGGTCATCGCTCCCTTTTTGACGAACTTCCTTCTGCGGGTCTTCGCTTGGCGCTCGCTGCTGCATCCTGAGGGGGCGTTGACGCGGGCGTTGCAGGCGCTGCATCTGGCTTCGGAAGACGCCTACCTGCTCGACAACTCCGGCGCGGTGCTGCTGGTGATGGTGTATTGCCAGCTTCCCTTCGCCCTGCTGCCGCTCCACGCCGCGGCGGAAAAGTTCGACTTCACGCTGATCGATGCCGCGCGCGATCTCGGTGCCCCGCTGCGTGGCGCTTTCTGGCGGGTGTTTGTGCCTGGGGTGCGCGGCGGCGTGCTGGCGGCGGTCGTGCTGGTATTTGTGTCCTCGCTCGGCCAATACGTGGTGCCGCAGTTCCTCGGCGGTTTTGGCGACGAATGGATCGGCAACAAGATCGTGCAGCGCCTGTTCAACGATCGCAACCTGCCGCAGGCCGCGGCGCTGGCCGCCGCCCTGCTTGTCACCGTTCTGGCGCTTCTGCTGCCGCTGCCGGCACGCTCACAAAAGCTGGAAAAAACCTAACCTAAACATGCCCGGCCGGCTCTGGCTTCTTCTCCTGCTCGTCTTCCTGCACGCGCCGCTGGTCTTGCTGGTGGCGAACTCGTTCAACGCCTCGCGCTTTGGCGGGCGCTGGGAGGGTTTCACCTGGAGCTGGTATGAGCGGCTGTTCGCCCAGGCGGACATCTGGGCCGCGCTGCGTCTTTCCCTGCTGCTTGCCGTGAGCGCCAGCCTCGCCGCCATGCTGCTGGGCACGCTGGCAGCCTGGGCGCTGCATCGTTATCAGGGCTCGCGTCTGCAGCGCCTGCACCAAAACCTGCTCACCCTGCTGCTGGCGATGCCGGATGTGTTGATGGGTCTGGCGCTGCTGGGCCTGTTTGTCGCCATCGGCCTCGACACCGGCTTTCTCACGCTTTGGCTGGCGCACGTGACGTTCTGCACCGCCTACGTCGCGCTCGCCGTGCTGGGCCGGTTGCAGGACTTCGACATGACCCTGCTCGACGCCGCGCGCGACCTCGGCGCCAGCCCGGCGCAGGCGGCGCGGCGGGTGCTGCTGCCCCTGCTGCGGCCCGGCATCGTGGCTGGCGGCTTGCTCGCCTTCACGCTGTCGATGGATGACTACGTGATCTCATTTTTTGTCACCGGTCCCGGCGCCACCACCCTGCCCTTGCGCGTCGCCGGCATGATCAAGACCAGCCGCCAGCTTCCCGTCATCAACGCCCTCAGCACCCTGCTGCTGGCGGTCACCTTCCTCGCCTCCTGGTTCGCCTTCCGGTTGAACAAACGGCCCGCGCAGCCACGTTGAGCGGCCATGCGCCTGCTTTTGCTCCTGCTTTCGTTCACCGCCCTCGCGCCGCTCACCGCGCGTGACACCCTGCACCTGCACACCTGGGCGGACTACATCAGTCCAGACGCGGTCAGCCGCTTTGAAAGGGAGCAAAATTGCCAGGTCGTCATCGACACCTTCGACTCCAACGAAAGCCTCTACGCCCGCATCAAAGCCGGCGCTGCCGGTTACGATGTGCTGGTGCCCACCAATTACATGGTGCAGATCCTGGCGCGCGAGGAACTGCTCGACGAACTCGACCACCAGGCGCTGCCAAATTTGCGGCACCTCGACCCCGCGGTGCTCGCCAGCGTCTGGGATCAAAAAAGCCGCTGGAGCGTGCCTTACACCGTCGGTTACGCCGTGCTCGCCTACCGCAAGGACCGCGTCAAGGACCCGGTCGCCTCCTGGCGCATGCTGGAGCGGTCTGAGCTGCGCGGCCGCATCACCTTGCTCGATGACATGCGCGAGACGCTGGGCGCGGCGTTGAAAGTGCTCGGTCACAGCATCAACACCCGTGATGAGGCCGAGCTGGCCGCCGCTGCCGAACTGGTCCGGCAATGGCGGCCCAACGCCGCCCGCCTCGACAACGAAGCCTACAAGGCCGGACTCGACTCCGGCGAATTCCTGCTCGTGCACGGCTACAGCGGCGACCTCTTCCAGGTGGTGCAGGAGAATCCCAAGGTCGGCATTTTGATCCCAGAGGAAGGCGTCACCATCGGCTGCGACATGATGGTGGTGCCCAAGACCGCGCCGAACAAGGCGCTGGCGCATCGATTCATCAACTTCCTGCTCGATCCCGCCGTGGCCGCCGAAAACATGCAATGGATGGGCTACCCCTGCCCGAATCGCGCCGCGATGAAACTCGTCGAGCCGGACTTCCTGCAAAATCCCGCCGTCAGCCTGCCCGCCGCTATTCAGGCCAAGTCCGAGGCCATCAAGGATGTCGGCGCCGACCTGGCAAAATTCAGCAAGGCCTGGGACCGCGTGAAGGAGTGAGGCGCGGCAGGCCGGCTGGCCGGCTGGTCCCCGCTGGCGTCCCGCCCGTGCTGAAATGTGGATGGAAGTTTTCTGAGCTGACACCCGGCTTGCCAGCCTCCGGCAGGCATCTATGTTCTTGCCATGATGGATCCAGACACCACTCTCGATTACTTGGAGCAGCAGATTCCCAGCCTCTCCGCCGCTGCCGTGGACGTGGCCTACTGGCAGGCATTGAGCAGCGGTCAGATGGTGCTGGTGAGTGGCGAAGGCGGCATCTACCAGGCATTCCCGGACGGTACCCGCAAGCTCATCAAGACCACCGCACAACCGCTCAGTGTGCCAGTGGGGACACGCGTCCACATCCGCTGAGCCATGAGCACGCCCCGCCTGCGCATGTTTGCCGGTCCGAACGGCTCCGGCAAAAGCACGATCAAGAGCGTGCTGCCAGACAACCTTCTTGGCGTGTATCTGAATCCGGACGAGATGCAGAAGGACATTGAGGACAGGGGCTTCCTCAACGTGCGGGACTACGGCGTGGAGACGACGCGGGAGGAGATTCTGGACTTCTTCATGCATTCCACCTTGCTGCAAAAAACGGGGTTGGATGACGAGGCCGCCGGCCTGCGTTTCACGGATGGGAAGCTCGACTTCTTCGACGTGATCGTGAACGCCTACTTCGCCTCCGTGGCAGCGGATTTCCTGCGGCAGAAGCTGCTGGAGCAGCGGGTGTCGTTCTCCTTTGAAACAGTGATGTCCTCACCTGACAAAACGGTCCTCCTGGAGAAGGCTCAGCGGCTGGGCTACCGCACTTATCTTTATTACATCGCCACCGAGGACCCCGCCATCAACGTGGCGCGAGTGAGGGCTCGCGTGAGCCTGGGCGGGCATGGCGTGCCGGAGGACAAGATCGTCAACCGCTACGCCCGCTCTCTTGACCTGCTGCTCCCGGCCGTGAAGCACACCGACCGCGCCTACCTCTTCGACAACTCCCGCCATGGCGGCGAGCGCCTTTGGGTGGCGGAGATCACAAATGGCGCGGAACTGGAGATGAAGTGCGACCCCATGCCCCTCTGGTTCCAAAAAGCCGTATGGGATAAAATCACCTCGCCGCCATGAACCAGCACCTAAGTCCTTCCCCGCCGTCAGCCTGCTTGCCGCTATTCAGGCCAAATCCGAGGCCATCGAGGATGTCGGCGACGACCTGGCGAAGTTCAGCCAGGCCTGGGACCGCGTGAAGGAGTGAGACGCGGCCGGGTTTCGGGTTGCGGGCTGGCTTGGGAAGCGTATCTCTAACGCGTGGTTGGAGGGCGGGCAGGCACGACTGCTGCTAAGCCAGGCTGAGTTGGATTGCCGGCCGCCGGTGATTCGTGTCGCGCCGCTCCCCATTCAACCATTCAGAAACCAAACCCCGTCATGCCCCGAGTCCGCCTTTCCGGCACCATTTTAGGCCCGCAAGATCCCAATCGCGAAGCGCGCGCGCGCCTGCTTTACCTGCTTTTCCGCGACGGCTGGGACATCTACAACGGCAATGGCGACCAGCGCATCACGCTCTCCAACATCGAGCGCAAAATCATCGAGGCGGACGGCTTCATGTTCACCCAGGCGGTGACGGTGGAGGACTTGTTCAAGGCCGTCTCGGTTTTCGTCGGTTACCAGACCCTGGACAAAAACCTCGCCACCAAGCCGGCCGTCATCCTCAACTCCGACGGCACCTGGACGCCGCTGTTCGAGCTGCTCATGCAGTTGAACAGCTTCGGCACCATCAGCCAGGATTACAGCCAGTTTTTGTTGGAGGCCAAGGACGCCGACGCCGCCGTGGGGCGCCTCACCGCGCGCCTGGACCAGGGCGTGCCCGACGCCGGACGCGAGCATCTGCACGAGCCTGTGGGCGTGGTGGAAAGCTTTGAAAACCCGGTGCCTGCCGGCCAGATCGCCAACGTCTGCGTGTTCTGCTCCGCCACCACCCGCAACGAGGGTTATCTGGAGGACGGCTACTGGCTTGGCCGCGAGCTGGCGCGGCACCGCCTCGGCTGCATCTCCGGCGCGGGGCGCTCCGGCTGCATGGGCCGGGTCGTCGAGGGCGCGGTGGAGGCGGGCGGCTGGACGGCCGGCTCCAACGTGCCGCACATCATCGAACTGGAGGGCCTGCCCACCGGCCTGTCCTCCTTCTGGCTGCGGCCGGACATCTACACGCGCATGGAGGTCATGATCGAGAACTCGGACGCCTTCGTCATCTTCCCCGGCGGCGCCGGCACCCTGCAGGAGTTTTTGGCGCTGATGATCTTCAAAGCCAGCGATCACCCGCTGATGAAGGGCAAACCAGTGGTGGTCTTCAACCGCGAGGAGCGGTCCGGCGTCGGTTTCTGGGACAAACTGCTCGGGCTGCTGCACGACATGCACGGGCCGGAGCGCTTCACCCTGGTGAACCGCCGCGAGGACATCATTCCCACCTTGCTGCACCGCCTGGAAAAGCAGCCGGGCCCGCTGGTGGGCGCGCCGCAGGTCTGATCGAAGCCGCGCCGTTGACGGCAGCCCGCGCCCGGCTAGGTTTGCGCCGCCCATGCTCGAAAACTACACTCCCGTCCTGCTCCAGGTCATCATCGCCGGCGGCTTCGCCGTGGCCACGCTGATTCTCTCGGTGCTGCTCGGCAAGTCCGCCAAACGCAACGCCATCAAGGACAGCGCCTACGAGTGCGGCATGCTGCCGGAGAGCGGCTCCCAGCCGCGCTTCAGCGTGAAGTTCTACCTCGTGGCCATGCTGTTCGTGCTGTTCGACATCGAAGTCGTCTTCCTCTATCCCTGGGCGGTCATCTACAAGGACCACGTCGCCGCCCACGGTCCCGCCATTCTCGCCCTCGCCTTCAGCTTCGTCGCCATTCTCGGCGTGGCCTTCGTTTACGCCTGGCGCAAAGGCGCGCTCGACTGGAAGCGAAACTGAGCACCCTTCGCCACCCACCGCGTGACAAAAACGCAAAAGCATCAAGAAAGCCTGGTGTCCAGGCGTTGCTTTGCATAGCCTCACTTCATCCATTCCCCTCTTCTCATGAAGATCCGCCATTTCCTCCTCAGCGCCGCCCTTCCCTCCCTCGTCGTCCCCGCCTCCGCCCGCGAGTGGGCCTCCTTCCGCGGCCCGAACCACGACGGCACCGTCGAGGCTCCGGCCAATGTGAGCGACTGGCGCCGTGTCAGCCTCAAACCCCTCTGGAAAACCGAGACGCCCACCGGATTCAGCTCCTTCGCCGTCGCCGGCGAGAAGGCCTACACCATCGTCACCGCTGAGGTGGACGGCAACCCGAGCGAAACCCTGCTCTGCCTCGACGGCCGCACCGGCAAAGAACTCTGGAGCAAAGCCCTCACCATCACGCCAAAGTATGACGGCGGCGGCAACGCCGGCGACAAGGGCAACGACGGCGGCGACGGCCCGCGCTCGACGCCGGTCATCGATGACGGCCTGGTTTATTGCATCGACGCCAACCTCGGCGTGCACGCTTTCAAAGCCGACAGCGGCGAGATGGTCTGGCAGCATGACGTGTTGAGCGACAACTCCGGCGTCAACATCAAGTGGCAAAACGCCGCCTCCCCGCTCATCGACGGCAACCTGCTGCTCATGGCCGGCGGCGGCCGCGGCCAGGCCCTGCTCGGTCTCGACAAAAAAACCGGTGACGTGGTTTGGAAGGGCGAGAACGATCAAATGACCCACGCCACGCCCATCCTGGCGGACATTCATGGCGTGCATCAGGCCATCTTTTTCACCCAGGAAGGCCTCGTCGCCGTCGATCCGCAAAAGGGCGACGTGCTCTGGCGCACCCCCTTCCCTTACAAAGTCTCCACCGCCGCCAGCCCGGTCGTGTTTGAGGACATCGTGTACTGCTCCGCCGGTTACGGCGTCGGCGCCGGCGCTTTCAAAATCTCCAAGTCCGGCTCCGGACTCAGCGCCGAGCCGATCTGGCGCCGTGAAAACGAATGCTTCAATCACTGGAGCACCCCGGTGGTGAAGGACGGCTATCTCTACGGCATGTTCAGCTTCAAAGACTACGGCAAAGGCCCGCTCGCCTGTGTTGACATCCGCACCGGCAAGGACCTGTGGAAAAAGGACGGCTTCGGCCCCGGCCAGGTCATCCTCGCCGGCGACAAAGTCATCGCTCTCAGCGACAAGGGCGAGGTGGTCATCGTGGACACCAACCCGCAAAAGTACACCGAGTTGAAGCGCAGCGAAGTGCTCAAGGGCAAAGTCTGGTCCTACCCCGTGCTGGCTTACAACCACCTCTTCGCCCGCAGCACCGAGGAGGGCGTCTGCCTCTCGCTTCAGTAAATGCCTGCCGCCAAAAAAGCCGCCGCCACCGGCCACGTCTTCGCCTTCATCGGCAGCGACGAAGCCCGTGTCAAAGAGGCGGCCCTGCAGTTGGTGCGCAAGCTGACCCCGCCGGACGCCGGCGACTTCGGCAATGACATCATCGAGGGCGCGGCGGACAACGCCGACCACGCCCGCCGCATCTGCGCCGATGTCATCCAGGCGCTGCAAACCCTGCCCTTTTTTGGCGGCAGCAAAATCGTCTGGCTCAAAAACGCCACCTTCCTCGGCGACAGCGTCACCGGCCGTGCCAACGCCAGCGTCGAGGGTTTTGAGAACATCCTCTCCGTCATCGAGGCGGGGCTCGGCCCGGATGTGAAATTCGTGCTCAGCGCCAGCGCCATCGACAAACGGCGCAGCGCCTGGAAAAAGCTGTCGAAACTGGCGAAGATCGACGTCTTTGACCGTCCCGACACCTCCAAAGCCGGTTGGGAGCAGGCGGTGATCGCGCAGGTGGAAAAGCGCGTGCGTGAAATGGGCATCACCTTCGAAAGCGGCGCGCTCGAGTTGCTCGTGCAGATGGCGGGCGACGACACCCGCCAGTTGGAAAACGAGCTGGAGAAGATCGATGTTTATCTCGGCGAGCGCCGCCGCGCCGGCCTGGCCACCGTGCGACACCTCGTCTCCCAAAGCCGCGCGGGCGTGCTCTGGGACCTTGGCAACGCCATCGGCGAGCGCGACTTGCCGCGCGCGCTGAACCTGCTCGACACCCTGCTTTACCAGGGCCAGAACGCCATCGGCATCCTGCTTGGCGCCATCGTGCCGCGCGTGCGCTCGCTGCTGCTGGTGAAGGAACTCGGCAGCCGCTACAAGCTCAACCGCAACGGCTACGGCGCCTTTTGCAACTCGCTGGAGGCCCTGCCCTCCGCCGCCACCGCCCACCTGCCGCGCAAAAAGGACGGCACCGGCTTCAACGCCTTTCCCTTGTTCCTGGCGCTCGACGAGGTCGGCCGCTTCCATCTCGACGAACTGCACGCGGCCTTCACCGCCTGCCTGGAGGCCAACCACAAACTCGTCACCACCCAGCTCGACAACCAGGTCGTGCTGGAGCGCCTGCTCGTCGGCATGCTCAGCCGGAAGACCAAAGCCGCGGCTTAAAGCCTGTCCGGGAAATGCTGAACCTGGCCTCTGTGAGGCCGGCACACCCGCGCGCCGCACCTCCCCCCGGGGTCACAGACCCCGGCTACAGCTCTGCCCTCGCAGACGCTTTGCTGAAAGCGCGGCGGGCCTTAACGGCGTTCTCAACAGCGGCCACCATGAATGTCTCCCGCCTTGTCCGCCTTCTTTTGCCGAGTCTTGTCTGCTCGGTTGCCCTGCCCGCCGCCGCGCCGCGCCAGAACGTGGTGCTGTTTTTGATCGACGACCTCGGCTGGATGGACCTCGGCTGCCAGGGCAGCGCCTACTACCAGACGCCGAACATTGACCGGCTGGCGGCGGATGGCGTGCGCTTCACCCAGGCCTATGCCGCCTGCGCGGTCTGCTCGCCCACACGCGCCGCCATCCTCACCGGCAAGTACCCCGCGCGCCTGCTGCTCACCGACTGGCTGCCCTCCGGCCGCTGGGATCCGAAGGCGAAGCTAATCGGCGGCCGCTTCCTGCGCGGCCTTCCGGTGGAGGAAGTCACCCTCGCCGAAGCCCTGCGCGAGGCGGGTTATCGCACCGCCAGCATCGGCAAGTGGCACCTCGGCAGCGAACCCTTTTCTTTGCCAGAGCACCACGGCTTCGATGTCAACATCGCCGGCAACGCCCACGGCGCGCCGGGCAGTTACTTTTTTCCTTATCAAGGCGACTGGCTCATCCCCGCCACCGGCCTGCGCGCGAAGTGGCACGTTTTGCCGGACGGCCAGGAGGGCGAATACCTGACCGACCGGCTCACTGATGAGGCGGTGCGTTTCATCGGCGGGCAGCGCGACCAGCCCTTTTTCCTCTACTTCCCGCATTATGGCGTGCACACGCCGCTGCAGGGCAAGCCTGAGGTCACCGCCAAATACGAGCGCGTGCCGGAAGCGCAGCGCCAGGGCAAACCCGCCTACGCGGCGATGGTGGAGAGCATTGACGACAGCGTTGGCCGCGTCATGACGGCGCTGGCGGAGACCGGCATCGCAGAGCAGACGGTGATCCTGTTCACCAGCGACAACGGCGGCTTTTACAATGCCACCAGCAACGCACCGCTGCGCGCCAACAAGGGCGCTTATTATGAAGGCGGCATCCGCGTGCCGCTCATCATCAAGTGGCCCGGCGTCGCCAAGCCCGGCCTGGTGGTGGATACGCCCGTCACCAGCACCGACCTCTACCCCACCTGCCTGCGCGCCGCCGGCCTGCCGCTGCGACCAAACCAGCACCAGGACGGGCTCGATTTGACCCCGCTGCTCAGCGGCGGGGGCGGACTCCAGCGCGAGGCCCTGTTCTGGCATTACCCCCACTACAACGAGCACCCCTCCAGCGTGCCCAGCAGCGTCATTCGCCAAGGCCGATGGAAACTGATCGAAACCTTCGACCCCGAGAGCGTCGAACTCTACGACCTCGACAACGACCTCAGCGAGACCACCAATCTCGCCAGCGCGCGCACGAACACAGTGGACGAACTGCGGCGCGACCTCAACGCCTGGCGCGAGGCCGTGCGCGCCGAGCCCATGCTGCCCAATCCCGGCTACGATCCAAACGCCAAACCCGCGCGCCAAAAGAAAAAAACCAAAGCAACCGCCGTGCGTTGAGTTGCCCACCCTGCCATCTCAAATCTCAAATTTCCAATCCAGCACCGCCTCTCCCACCATGATCCGCCTCCTGCTCCTTATTGCCGTTCTGCCGCTTGCCGCGCCCACCCACGCCGCCGATTTGCTGCCCGCGAAAGCCCTGCCCGCCGATGAGACCGGTCTCCCCGGCGAGGGCGCTTTGCGCCGCTACGACAGCTACGTCGCGCGCTGGCAGGAGTTCCGCAGCCGTTGGGCGCGCGAGGCAAAACAGGACCACGGCGCCCTGGTCCTGTTT
>CAZKMS010000066.1:0-27730 GCA_964553805.1 uncultured Verrucomicrobiaceae bacterium | reverse complement strand
GCCGAGACGCCCCTGTTGAAGGCGGCGCGCGCGGCGGGCCTGCCGGCGGCGAACGGGTTGTCGATGCTCGTGCACCAGGGGGCGCGCGCGTTGGAGATCTGGAGCGGCGCGGTGGTGCCGGTGGACGCGATGGCGTCGGCCGCGCGGGCGGCGATGGGGCGTTGAGCGGCGGGCGCGGGCGTCAGGCCGCGACGGGCGGCTCGACCCATTTGCCGTGCTCCTTGATGAGGGCGACGAGGCGGTCGTCGGCCTCGATTTGCGGGATGTTATACTGCACGCAGGTCTTGCCGACGTAGAGGTTGATCTTGCCGGGGGCGCCGCCGACGTAGCCGAAGTCGGCGTCCGCCATCTCGCCGGGGCCGTTGACGATGCAGCCCATGACGGCGATGCGGACGCCCTTCAGGTGGCCGGTGGCGGCGCGGATTTTCTGCGTGGTGCTTTGCAGGTTGAAAAGGGTGCGGCCGCAGCTCGGGCAGGCGACATAATCGGTCTTGAAGATGCGGGCGCCGGCGGCCTGGAGGATGTTGTAGCTGATGCGGAAGGCCTGGCCGGGCGCCTCCTCGCCGTTGACGATGACGGCATCGCCAATGCCGTCGCAAAGGAGGGAGCCGATGTTGGTGGCGGCGCGCAACAGGTTGTGGACGAAATCGGAGTCGGGAGCAGCGCCTTCCAAGTTGTCCTTGAGGAGGATGGGATGGCGGGCATCGAGCCGGGCGGCGAGCAATCGGTAGGCGGGAATGACGCGCAGGCCGAGCCCGTCCGCCACGGTAACGAGCATGATTTGCGGATGGGTGTTCAACGCGGCCAAGGTGGCGTCATCACGCGGATCGACGCTGACGATGCCGCTGTTTTCGAGGACAAACTCAGGCTTGTAGTCGCCCAGGCGGTCGAGTTTGTGCGCTACGGCGTCCCATTTTATCCGGGTGGTGGCGACGGCGACGGTTGCACCTTCGCCCACTTCGACGCCTTGCACGGTGAGGCGGGCGGTGTCGCGGCGCTGGTAGCTGAAGGGGTCGTAACTGGCCACGGCCGCCGCTTCCAACCGCGTGGCACGCGCGGGTGTGCCTTCGTTGTAAGGCTTCACAAGCTGCCGGGCGACGGGAATTTCGTGAATCGCGTCCTCGGTGAGGGACACACGCACGGTGTCGCCGATGCCGTCGGCGAGCAGGGAGCCAATGCCGATGGCGCTCTTTATTCGGCCGTCCTCGCCGTCGCCGGCTTCGGTGACGCCGAGGTGGATGGGGTAATTCCAGTCCTCGCCGAGCGCGCGCAGGTGCGCCACCAGCAGGCGGTAGGCCTCGATCATGACCTTGGGGTTGCTGGCCTTCATCGAGAAAAGGAAGTTGTGGTAGTCATGCCGGCGCGCGATGCGGGCAAATTCGAGCGCGCTCTCGACCATGCCGTGCGGCGTGTCGCCATAGCGGTTCATGATGCGGTCGCTGAGCGAGCCGTGGTTGGTGCCGATGCGCATGGCGCGGCCGAGGCGCTTGCACTCGAGCACAAGGGGCGTGAACTGCTCGTCGATGCGCTCCAGCTCGGCGGCGTATTCCGCGTCGCTGTACTCGAGCACGGCGAATTTCTTTTTGTCCACGTAGTTGCCGGGATTGACGCGCACCTTTTCCACCCACTTCACCGCCTCCATGGCGGCGTCGGGTTTGAAATGGATGTCGGCGACGAGCGGCACGTCGCAACCGGCGGCCAGCAGCCCGGCTTTGATGTGCTCCAGATTCTCCGCGATCTGCCGTGTCTGCGCGGTGACGCGGACGATTTCGCAACCGGCCGCCGCCAGCTCCAGCGCCTGCCGCATGCAGGCGTCCGTGTCGCGCGTGTCGCTGGTGAGCATCGACTGCACGCGGATGGGGTTGTCACCGCCGATGCCGACTTTGCCCACGCGCACCTCGCGGCTGGCGCGGCGTTGGTAATTGAAGAGGTCCGGGCAGTAACGGAGCAGGGACGTGTGGGCGGGGCTGGACATGAGTCGGGAAGACAAAAGACTCTGGGCATGAAGACGCAAGGCGAACCTTGCCGGGCGCGCGGCTCAGGCGGGCGGGCTGAGCTTGGTGACGACGTGGCTCATGTACGGGAAAAGCTGCTTCTTACGGCTGACGACACCGGGCAGGTCGAAGACATTGGCGCGCAGGGCGGCGTGGTCGGCGTCCACTTGCGCGGTGATGCGAGGATCCCCGGCGGTGAGCAGGACGCTGTGGTGGCGGGTGATGTCGGTGACCATCAGGCAAGCGAAGTGCAGGCTGTGCTTGTCCAGCAGCACAGCCAGCGCCTGGTGCAGGTCCGCCTCGCGTTTCCACAGCTCGTCGAGGCCGAGCTCCTCGATCTGGGAAATGCTGATGTGCCAGCCGTTTTCCTCAAACACCTTGCGGTCACTCTCCAGCGCGCGCTCCGCCGTCTGCTCGCGCAGCATGGAACCGGCGGCGAAGAAGTCCTTCACAAACTGCGCGCAATCGATGCCGCCGAGACCGCTGAGCCAGGCGAGGATCTCGCGGTCGGTCTTCGTCGTCGTCGGCGAGGTCAAATGCAGCGTGTCGGAAATGATGCCGGCGCAGAGGCAGATGGCCGTGCTTTTGTCCGGCGCGGCCCCGGCCATACGATACATGATGCCGACGATGGTGGAGGTGCTGCCGACCGGCTCGTTGACGAAGCGGATGGGCTCCTTGGTGCGCAGGTTGCCGCTGAGGCGGTGGTGGTCGATGACCTCCACGATCTCCGCCTCATCCGCGCCGACAACGGCCTGGGCAAACTCGTTGTGATCGACCAGCACCAAACGTGTGCGCGGCACTTCGATGAGGTCGGATTTGGAAAACACCCCGACGAGTTTTTTTGTCTCCTCATCCACCACCGCAAAGAGCGGCTGCTGGGAATGTTGGACGGCATGGACCACCTCCCGCAGCGGCGCGCGCGACGGGAAGGACAAAAAGTCGTCATTCAAAGCCTCGCGGATCGGCCGGGAAAATCGAATGAGCTGTGAGGTGGAAGCGGTGTCAAAGGGCGAGCAGAGGATGGCGACCTGTTTTTCTTTGGCTTGCGCAATGATGCTGTCCCAGGGGCGAAAACCGCCGGTGACGATCAGGCAGCGCGCGCCCATTTCGATGGCCAGCGCGTGAATCTCCGGCCGGTCACCGGTGAGGATGACGAGCTGGCGGGCGGGAAACTGGGAGGCGCGTTTGCGGGTGGTCTCGACGCTGGAAGCGGCCACCACGAGCACGAGATCGAGAATGTCATTCAAGCCCTGCTGCGCACCGGTGGCCTCGCCGCCGACCGCCGCGATGATGTTGGCCAGACTGGTGCGGATCTCGCGATTGATCGCCGCCTGTCGCGCCTCGCCGCTTTGGATGCCGGGCGGCAGGAAGAGCTGGGCCATGTCCTGCAATGCCGGCAGGCCGAGCAGGCGGCCTTCGTCATCGACCACCGGGATGCTCCGGAAGTGGCGCTCGCTCATTTTGCGATAGACCGAGAGGAACATTTCCTCCGGCGTCGCGGTGAGCACATCGCGCCGGCAAATCGTGGCCGCAGTGGGCCGCACATCGAGCAGCAGGCGCGGTGCCTGCACGCCGGCCTGTTGCAGCACCCAGTTGGTGCGCACGCTCACCTCGCCGCAGCAGGCCGCTTCCGCGTCCATGCCGCGCACGTCACGCAGAAACGCCGCGTAGCCAATGGCGGAGCAGATCGCATCCGTGTCCGGATTGCGGTGGCCGATGACGTGGATGGGGTCGTTGAACACAGAAAAAACGTGCGTTAATCAATTATGTGTTTGAATTGCGCTGGTGCTGACCAATGAAGCCCACGACGACTTTTTGCAGGTCTTCATCCCAGGCAAAGGCAATGCGAATGGTTTCCTCTGGTCGTTTACTAGTTCCACAGCCCAAGTGTTCACCAATCCAGTAGACTTTGCCGTTCCACTGGCACTGATACCAGGATTCGTGTTTACCAACAGAATGCTTCTTTTGGCCTCCGCTGTGGGACCAGCCCGTTATCAACTCCCTCACCGATTTATCGAAGTCCGAACAGGTCGGTTGTTTGCTTGTGCGAGCCGACCAATAAGTTGTAGCCAGCCAGTTGAAGGCACGCTCCACCTCATCAGGAGCCAAGAACGGGCAATCTTTATGTTCCGATCGATTATTAAATGAAAAAACCAGCTTGTCCGGGTGATCGCGCTCCGCATTCTCGACAGCTTGAGCGACGGTGCCTGGCGGCAGAGATTGTGTGGAAGAGGCTTCATCATCTTCCTCACCTCCCTTTTTTCGCTGTTCCAAGGCAAATCGATAGATCTCGGCGAGGGATCGCTGCCGCTCCGTTTCTTCCGCTTGGGAGGCGAGTTGAGATTCCAAGTGTCGAATTCTATCGTTCTGCAGCTTGTTGTCCTCCTCCAGCATTTGCGCCCAAACGTTCGTTTTTCCAGAAACCTCAGCCTCAGCCTTCGCCTGTTCTTTGGCCTCCGCAATGGCCTTTCGTCGCTCCAATTCGAGGATCTGATCCCAAGTGACACTTTGCTCAGGCACTTTGGATGTAGCGATGGCGGAAATGGCTTCGAGAATTTGCGTGGTCACCTCCTTGGTCGGATCATGGAACCTAATGATGCTCTGAGGCGACCAGAGTGGGTGCTGATATGGGACGTCAGTCAATTGGAGCCCTGGCCAATAAAGGCGGACTGCTCCGTCGTAGCAGTTGAGTGGATTGGGTATGCTGGATCGCAGGTTCCAAGTGACACCGCTGCTTCTGGCTAGAACCACGTGGGCGAGTCCGGCTAAATGACTAGCCATATGCTTCGGATCAATGAGCGGCCACTGATTATCATTGGCCACTGCGATGAACACCAGTGGATGCCTGCGATTCTGGGAAAGCAGCGCTTTAATCAGCGTATCGCAATCGGCGTCTGACTCTGATAAATCCAATGGCTGGGTGAGGAGTGGATAAATGCTCTTGCCTCCAATATCATTCAGGACTTTTTCCACAATGCCCGGACGGCTGGGGCGGCGCTGAACGGGCCGGATCACATTGCTCCGATCTACAATGGACGAGGAGCAGGTAAAATGCGGTGGATTGCCTGTCTTCGCCGCCACTGTGATATCGGTAACCCATTCAAAATCAACATCGGTCGAGTCAGGATGTCTGAGTCGAAAACCCCAAGCGCTGGCGTCATCGGTTTCGACGCGATGTGTCTGGACCTTCCAGCCACCGGATAACACGTCCTGCTCGGCAAAGGTGCTTGCCTTAGCAGGTGCCTTTACTAATGGCTGACCGAGATTCTTAACCCGGTTTGGATTGAACACCCACGCCCATGCCAGCTCCGAGACGCGATCCAGCAGATCATCTAATGTGGACGATTGCTGATTCAAGGTGAATGCGGCTCGGTAGATAGTCTTCATGTACGGAAATCATTTCTCTGAACGCCGCCGCTTGCCTTTCGCTGGTGAAGCTGAGGTTGCTTTATCAGGCAGCGCTGCCGCAGGTGGTGGCGTAAAGAAAGATGCGGAAGGAATAATGACAGGGCCATGCGGACCGCGAGCGCTGGCTTCGCGGAGGATTTCGCGCGCGGCGCCAAAAAGCATGGAGGGGCCATTGACCTGGACTGCGTGATTGAGGGTATCGTCCACTTTGCTGGCGGTGGCGGACACAAGACCGACCATTTCCAGAGCTAAACGATACGGGATATTTTTGCCTTCCTTGGGCTCATGGCGGAGCACAAGACTGACCGCCCAAAGAGGTTGATCACGGTGGTCGAGAAGATTTGTCTGTCCCGCAACATCAAGGTCTGCAGGATCGAGGTCCATCGGTTTATCCTGCTGGAATGAGGCGCAGGCTTCGACCGTAAGGCTCGTAACGTGGTAATCGAGAAGCTGAATGGGGGAGAGTTTCATGATCCTGCGAAGCAGATGAGATTAAATTGTCCACGCTTCAAAGCCGGACATTCAGCATATTCACTCTGCGTGGAAGGTGGTTTTATGCTGGGTCGAGACGGAGCATCGGCGGAACGTTGAACCCGATGGCGCCAGTTGACCGCGACCTCTGACACAACTTGATTTACACGCTCTGAGTGTCCTAACCCCTCTGAACTACTGATATACCACGCGCGCGGTGGGTCAGCATGAGCATACAGAATATCCGCCCAGTTGGTGCGCGGCTGCTGCAATCCGCGAAGTTGCCCGGGGGTGATGAGTCCTTCATCCAAGGCGCGAAGGAGGGTATTCACCAACTGAGAGGGATAACCATGCCCGTTCTCCCAACGGGAAAGCGATTTCTTCCCACAGCCCAGCAGATCGGACAGTTCGTCCTGGGGGAGGCCCAAGCGTTCTCGCATCGCACGGATGTCCTCACCCATCAAAAGGCCCATGTAGCGAGCCTGGGTCTTATCGATAAGATCAAGAGATTCCGGGGTCAAAACCTCATCGCCTTCCTCGTCCATATAAACCTGGACTTCAATCGTGGCGACCTTGCGCGCCTTGCGGTTCTCCGTGGCGGGCACGAAGATGTCGAAGGGTTTGGTGAGAAGCTTGGGCGTGGATTTCATCTTTTGCGGGGTTTGTGAAGACGTTGAATGGCGGCTTGGAGTTCGCCAGTCAGGTCGATGTGAGCGGAAAAAATCTTGATGTTCAACCGGCCTTCTTTGAGGCCGATCTTGGCATAAAGCGGTTTGTCAATACCGAGGGGATGTGGACACAAAAACTCCCATACCTCGGCGTTGCCATCCATGAACAGAACCTGACGTCCCACCAAGAGGCCGGGTGTCGAAAGTGTGCTGATGAGGAGTTCATAAGCCTGATGGCTGACGCCAAACACATTCCAGTCCGAACGCGCTCGGCTCGTCCATTCTATAAACCGGGAGTCACCGCTCTTGAGAATGCGGACGACATCCTGCCTCCATGAGTCGGGAATGAGGGAGGGTGGCAGCAAAGGCATGGCTAGAGAACTGCATCGCAAGAGAATGGTATCAATCGATACCTTTTTGTCAATGAAAATTTTCCACTCTCTATCTGATCAGACCGCTTGGAAAAGCGTGCTCAATCCACCCAGCCCTGCGCCCGCATGCGCTCATGCACCGCGTCCTGGTGCTCGAGCAGTTCGGCGATGGCGTCCCACTTGCCGCTGGTGAGAGCCTCAAGGGCGGTGTCGGGCAGCGCGACGGTGAAGTTTTGGTCACCGAAAAACACGCGCTGGGTTTCCAGGTCCACTTTGATTTCCAGCTTGGGATTGGCCTCGATGGCGGCGGCCAGGACAGCGATGTCATCGGCCGTGGCGCAGACGCAGGGGATGCCGAGGGTGGTGCAGTTGCCGAAGAAAATCTCCGCGAAGCTCTTCGCGATGAGGGCGCGGAACCCGTAGCGGTAGAGCGCCTGCGGCGCGTGCTCGCGCGAGCTGCCGCAGCCGAAGTTCTCGCCGGAAAGCAGAATGCTGGCGCCGTCGAAGCGCGGGTCGTTCAGCGGGTGCGGCCTGTCGTTGCCGTCAGCGTCCTTGCGCACATCGTAAAACGCGAACTCGCCGAGGCCGTCAAAGGTGACGCACTTCATGAAGCGCGCCGGGATGATGCGGTCGGTGTCGATATCGGTGCCCGGGACGTGAACGCCGGTGCCGGTTACGGAGGTGATTTTGCTGAGGGCCATGATGAGGGCGCGCAATGTAGCTTGTTTTTGCCAAGCGGCAAGCGGTGGACTGGCGGGGAAACGAAAACGGCCCCCGGCTGCCGGGGGCCGTTTACCACACACACCGGCCAAGCACCCGCCTGCCGGAAATTCCGGGGAACGTCAGCGCCGCAGAAGGCGGGCGCGACGCAACATGAAAAGCAGGCCAGCGCTGGCGATCAGCAGCGCGCCGCCGGGTTCGGGCACCTGATAAGTTTGCAGGCTGTAGCTGCCGGGCTGGTTGCTGACGCTGCCGTCACCAATCGATGAGCCCGAACCCAGCGCGCCAAAAACGGCGGTATCGAGTTCGGAAAGCGCCCAGTTGACTGGCATGGCGTTGGTCTCACTGGTGAAAGCGGGAAACTGCCAGTCACCTCCCGAATCGGTCAGCAGCGCCCACTCAGAGGTGAGCGAGATGTCTTTTGAATTGTAAACCCAAAGATACGCCTGCGTCCCCTGGGGAAAGATGGCGCCGGGAGTGGCATAAGGCGAGTCAGAAGTGCCGTTGCTCAAATGATTGGCGAGATGAGCGAAGTATTGTTCTTCCACATTCCATCCTGCCTCTGGATCGGTGTCGTCATAGAAAGCAAGGTCGAAGACGATCCAGTTGGCAGCCCATAGATCGATGGGATTTTCGGCGGGATTGAAGCTCGGGCTGAACATGCCGACTTCAAACCGAAACGTTTCGTCGAGCGCAATTCCCTGGCTGTCATAAAGCTCATCCATGACGGCGTTGGCCCAAATGATGTCCCGCGCACGCGCCTGTTGGGACAAGCAGGTCAGCAGACCCGCAACGAGCAAAAGGGAAAAGGGAAGTTTCATAAACTGGCGAGAGGAAGGTGAAAATGCCAAGACAACGAGAAAGGTAGTAGACAAGTTAATTTAATCAATCTGAAATTTATCAAATTTATTACAATATGCTGAATTGCCGGGTTCATGGGGTCCATGGACAGGACTGCACCCAGCCAGGATTGCCCGCACGCGAGCGGAGGAAGAAGGCGCGCTGCGTCTTGATGAGGGAGACCAGGTTCAGGCTGAGCAGTCTCGCGTCTCCCTGCGCCACCCATTTTTGGAGCGAGCTGACCTGCAGCAGAAAATAGCTGTCGTAACCCTGCAGCGCCGTGTTGCTGTCACCGCGCCAAATTTGGATTTGGTCGGCCAAAATCGCGGTCGCCGCCCCCGTGAAGCCGTTGGCGACATTCAGGTTTAGCTGCGTCGGATTGAAATCCATCGGCCATCCGGTGCTGCACAGACTCGTGCCCACTGGCAGCGGACACGCAAAGGCATGATCACGCACCATGCCGTTGGGAGTCAGTGTCACCGTGCGCGCCTTCGGCTGGACAAACAGAGCAGCACCTGGATCCACAATCACATTGCTTTGGTCTTGCAAACGCGCGTCGCCCTGCAGCACCCAGCGCAAGGCGCTTGGGTGGGCCAGAAGCCAGTAACTGCGAAAGTTCGAAGCTTTGTTGTCATACAGCATGACCAGGTCCGCGGTGGCGGGGTTGGTGGTGGCGTTAAACAAGGTTTTGGGCGCCAGTTCGGCGAAGGTCACATGCCGACGGAGCACCAAACGTGCACCTGCAAGCGTGGCCGGCAAGGCGGGCAGGGTGTTTCGCGTGCTGGTCGTGTCGATGGCGAGGCTCGCGCCTGTGGACACTGCCTCGTCCACATCGAAACGATGGCCGCCGTGCGCGCCATCAATGATCTCAATGTAGTAGTGCGCGCCTGTGTCGAAGGCATCGCGCACGTCGCCGCCGTCGAGGCTGCCGCTAAGGTCGAGCGTGCCCCCCGCCAACGCGCCAATGCGGGCGGAAAGGCGGGCAGGAACCGCATGCCCCTGCCCGAGAGTTTGCAAGTGGGTGCCCAGCACACGCCGGTTCCAGCCCAGCACCTGGCTGAAAACGGTCGCTTCCGGCAGGCCGTTGAAATCGCTGTCGAGACTGATTTTGACCCGCACGTGGCCGATGCCACCCGCCAGCAGCGGCAGTTCGCTGATGCCCGCATAACGCACCTCCTCCGTGCCGTCCGGCCGCGTGGTCACCTGCGGAGTGATGCCCGCGACGTCCAGCCAGCCCAGCGGGCTGAGTGAGAGATCGTGCAGCACTTGCAACATGTAGTTCACGCCATTGATGCCAGCGACTTGGTCCACGCAAACGTCCACCCGCTGGGTCGCCGCATCGATCACCAGACGCACCGGCTGGCGGGTCAACAAACCAGAGCGCGCCGGCAAGCCGAAGGCGAATTCCTCGAGGTTTTTAAACACATCGCCATCGCTGTTGCCGGTGGGGGTGGTGTCCGCGAGGCCGGCGTGGCGGGCCTGCCAGTCCGGCCAGCTCAGCGGGAGCAGGCTGGCCAAAAAGCCGAAGTCCTGGCTCAGATCCGTTTCCCCGCCGGCAAGGGTCAGCAGCGGACCATGAACCGCCGTGGCGCGCCCCTCCGGCTGCCAGCCGTTGCTGTCGCCGTCCACGCCGTCATCAGCGCCCGAACGAATCGAGGAAGCTGTCGGCAATGTCTCCAGCGCGCCGTCCGCCGCAAAGTTTGCGGCACCGATCACGATGTAATAGCGGCCCGGCGCAAGCTTGTCGAAAAGAAACCCGCCATCAAAGGACGTCATGACCTCTGCGCGGACTTGGACGTCGTCACCGCCGCCGATTTGGCCATCCACTCCGGGGCTCCACAATTCCAAAATGACTCCTGGCAGCCCAATTTCATCATCTGCGTTGCCCGCGACCTGATCCCCGCCCGCCGGCTGGTGCTGGCCGTCTCCATTGACATCGTGAAAGACCAGATTGCCGACGCTGGCAGGCAGGCCGAACCCAAAGTCCACCGTCAAGTCGGTGTTGGCATCGGTGGCGTCGTCCGAGCCACCGGCAAAACCCGATTCCGCCGCGCCGACGGGCGCTTTGCCCGGCTCCAGTGCCACCCACACCGAGTTGATGCCAAAGAGCTCCGGCGCTTCGTTGTCCTGGCCTTTTTCACCGGTGTCGTCGTCGCCTTGGTGAGTGCCGGCCAGATTCATCAAGCCATGCAGAGGCATTCCGGCGGCAAACATGGCAGCCGGAATGTGCACCACATACAGATTCGGCGACAGCCCCTCAAAACGATAGCTTCCCTGCGCATCCGTGGTCGTTTCCGCCACCGGCAGATCGAAAGCGGGGTCCATGCCTGCCGTGTAGAGCCGCAAGGTGACACCAGCCACACCCTCGCCCGCGTCGGCGCGGCCATTGCCATTGTCATCGCGGAACACCAAATTGCCCAGCCCCATGGGCACACTGAAACCCAGGTCGATGGTGAGATCCGTGTTGTTGTCATCGGCATCGTCCATGCCGGCTTCATGACCGCTTTCGCCCCAGGCGTTGATCGGTTCGAGGTCGGTTGCGAGATAAAACAGGATCGAGCTGATCCCGCTGACCCAGGGCTGTTCGGCGTCCACCCCATTTTCATCGAAGTCATCGTCCATGCCCCAATCGCCCCCGGCGCCCGGCACCGAAAGCAGCCCGGCCAGCGGTGCGCCCGCCTGGAATTGCGAAGCGGGCACGTGCACGAAGTATGCGCCCTCCCGCAAACCGGCGAAGAGATAGGTTCCTCCATGGGTGGTGGTCACTTCCGCCCGCGGCGCATCGGTCTGCGGGTTGTCGCCAGCGTCAAACAACTGCACGAGCACGCCATCGCGTCCTTCGTCGTTATCCGCGCGGCCATTGCCGTTGGCGTCCACAAACACCAGGTTGCCCACGCCCAGCTCGACGGCGTTCGGCGGCGCGAAGCCGAAGTCCACCGTCAAATCATAGTCATCGTCATTGCGGCTGTCGAGATCGCTGAAGGCGCCCGTCTCACCGCTGGCGTCCGTTGGCATTTCGCCACGCGTCAGGGTAATCACCGCCGTCTGGATGCCATTGATGTCCGGACGCGTGTCATCGATGCCGTCTTCACCCAGGTGGTCGTCGCCCGCCTGAACACCGGGAAGCGACAGCAGACGCCACAGCGGACGGCCGAAGTTGAACTCCGTCGAAGGAATGAACAGGCGGTATTGGCCCGGCGGCAGTTGATCGAACAGATACACCCCGTCAAGGCCGGTGTGCGTGACCATGACCGGCTGGGCCAGGCCCGGCACTTGCTCCGCCCGGTACAATTCCACCCGCACACCCATGATGCCCTCGCCGTAGTCGAAAACGCCGTTCTCATTGGCATCGACAAAGACCAGGTTGCCCACGCCCAGGGTGCGCTGGAAACCGAAGTCCACCGTGAGATCGATCGCCGCATCATAAGAGTCATCGTCACCGCTGCGAAAACCCGACTCACCCGTCGCCAGCGTCGGCGCGCTGCCCACGGCCAGCGAGACCACACCAGAAGACACCCCCACCCACTCCGCATAGCCGCCATTGATGCCGTTTTGCCCGACGTCGTCGTCCCCGCTCAAACCGAGCGCGATGGCTGAGTAACCGGCCAGGGGCTGGCCTGGATAAAAGGCCCGGGCCGGAATATGCGCGACATACTGGCCATTGGATAGGTCGCCGAAGAAGTAGTGGCCGTCGGCCGCAGTTTCCGTTTCCGCCACGGGCGGGTCCATGCCGGGCACCTGTCCGAGCGCGTAAAGCTCCACGGGCACGCCCGCCGCACCCTCGCCGGGGTCGGCGCGGCCGTTGTCGTTGCTGTCGATGAAGACCAGATTGCCCAGGCCGACCGGCAGCATGAAGCCGAAGTCAATGGTCAGGTCGGCGTGGCTGTCGTAGCTGTCATCGCTGTGGCTGAGGAAACCCGTTTCGCCGGTGGCAGCCGTGGGCGCGTTGCCCGTGCTGAGAAACACCACGTTCGAAATGACGCCATTCTGCGCAGGCGCGCCGAAGCTCTGGCCGTTGGAGCCGGCGTTGTCGTCCCCATCCGGGGTGTAGGCCACCGGAATGAGGCCCGCCAGCACCGCGCCGGTTTGAAACGCTGCCGCCGGCACATGCACCATGTAACTGCCCGGCCAGAGCGACTCGAAGCGGTAGGAGCCATCGATCGCCGTCGTGGTCGCGGCCAGCGGCGCGTCCACGCCCGGGTTTTGATTGCCTTGGTAAAGCTGCACCGGCACGTGCGGCAGCCCTTCGCCGGCGTCCATGCGGCCGTTGCCGTTGGTGTCAAAGTAAACCGCGTTGCCGATCGTCAGCGGCTGCTGGACGGCAATGCGAACCATCCCGCCGCTGGCGCAGGCATGCTGGTCGATCGCCAGCACGGTGAAATCATAGACTCCTGGTGTCGCCGGTGTGCCCGTGAGCTGACCCGACGCGTTCAGGCTCAACCCGGCAGGCAGGCTGCCAGCACCAATCGCAAACGTGAATGGCCCGTCGCGGCCTGCCGCGCTGAAGGTGGCACTGTAGGGCTGTCCGGCCATCAGCTCGACTGCGGAGCCCGTGGTGCTGTTGACGACGACCGTCTCGCAGGGGCTCGGGCGGGTGGGTGTGATGTGCTCGGCGGGTTCCGCGCGGTCTTGCTCAGCCACCGTGACCAGCACGAGGTTGCGCAGCGTGGCCGCGCCCGGGCCCTGGCGGCCAACCGTGGCGGTGAACTTCAGCACGCGCGTCTGCCGCACACCCAGAGAGCCGATGTTGTAACCGGCTTCATCGAGGGGAAACAACGTGGCCTTCGGCGGCACCGGGTCGTCTGCCAGAGGCGATCCGCCCAAGCTCGTGCTGCCCGGATTGTACACGAGGCCCTCATCCATCAGGTCGCGCACGGTCACCGCGTTGACCGGAACGATGCCCATGTTGGCAACGGTGATGGTGTACTCGATGACGTCGTCGCGATCCGCCACGCCGTCTTGATTGTGATCCTGAATCAGCGTGCCGGTTTTGACCGCGTAAAACAGCGGATGCGGCAGCACGGTGTAGCCGAGGTCCAAATAAGGATTGCCGGGCTCAGCGGCCGACGTGTCTTGACCCCAGGCGGCCGTGATGCGGGTGCCGTCGAGCACATAGGCGCGCAGGCCGGTCTGGTTGTTGTCGCTGCTGTCAAAAACACGCACCGACTCCAGCGCCTTCACATCGACATGGTAGTCATACTTGTTGCCGTTCGGATCGGTCAGCGCTCCCGTGCTCCAATTGCCATCGTAATCGACATACAGGCGGGTGGCTTTCTCCGCGATGATCCAGGCCGGGTTGCCGTTGCCGCTGATCGGCTCGTCACCCGCGCCCGGCGCGTAACCCAGCTTGATCGCGCCCGTCAGGTTGTGGCGCGGGATCAGGGTGAAGCCCCACTCATAGCTGGTGTTGCCCGTGCCGGTCTGGATGGTGTCCAGCGCGCCCAGCGCCATGAACGGAACCGAGCCCGCGGTGAAGTAGCGTGTGCCGCTGCCCTGCGGCATCTCGTGGCGCAGCATGCCGCCGGCGGGGACGCTGAGGCTGCCGCTGCCGCTCATCGTCTGGTAATTCACGGCCAGCGCCGAGGCGTGCGGATTGAACAAAAACACGCAGCCCGGATTGCCCGCCTTGACGGTGCTCACCGGATTGAAGTACTCGCCACCCCAGACCGGGCGCGGGAACAGGTTGAACCAGCGGTTTTCATACTGGGCGCCCACGTCTCCGGTGATGATGTGAACCTGCACGGGTTTCGAAGCCTGCAGACGCGCGTTCATGAGGATGCCCGCCACCGCATGGCTCTCGCCGCGCTGCAACGTCACCACGCTTTCAAAAACCCCGTCCGCGTTGGCGTCGATCTGCACCTGGGTGCCGTTTTCCGCCGCCATGACGCAAAGCTCGACGCGCTCGAATATCTCATTGAAGGCGTTGTTCGGCGCATTCTGGCCCGCCGGGCTGACAAACTCGGTGCCATACTCCAGCGTCGGCTGAATTTGAATCGCGCCCGCCAGCACCGGGCCAGGATCGGTGGCCCAGGCCATGCGCGTCAGCGCCGCCGGCTTGCTGGTGCCGATGCGGTCGCGGCCATCATAACGCAACACTGCGGCGGCGCGCGGCACCTCGATCAGATTGCGCAGGCGGATCACGCTGTCGGCATCAATGACATCCTGGCTGAAGCCGGGCGGCATGCCGTTGCCCGGGTTGCCGTCACCCCAGACTTCCGTCGTGGCCTGTTGCGGCTTGGTCAAATCCACCTCGTAACCGTCTTCCCAATGATCGTAGTAAATGACGATGCTGGAGAGCATCGGCGTCAGCGAGATCGAACTGTCAATGATCGTGCCTGCTGGAGGATAGACACCGCGGAAGGAGGCGATCAACTGGTCCTCGGGCATCGGCACATAAAATTCCTGGGCCAGCCCCGCCTGCGTCTCAGAAGTGCCAGCCGTTGTCAGAAAGACCGCGCCGGCCAAGCCTGTCAGACCACAGAAAAAAGCGCGCAAGACGCTCCCACAAAGGGAGATCGCCTGGAGCGCGAGGGAGAGTGGTGAAGGGAGGTTCATGAGCTGCTTGGGATGCGATTGAGAGAAATAAAGCACTTTCGACTCTCATTTTCAATAGAAATTATAAATTTTATATTTTCCATCTTCAAGATGGGTCTGGATGCGATTTCTCTCCTTCTCGACCTGGCCCTTGATTCCAGGGCTTCCCGTGGCACACTCCGCCCTCTTTTCCCCCGAGCATGGCTCTCATTGTCCAGAAATACGGCGGCACCTCCGTTGGCACTCCCGAACGCATCCTCAATTGCGCGAAACGAATCTTGGAAACGCAACGCGCGGGGCATCAGGTGATCGCCGTCGTCTCCGCCATGTCCGGCGTCACCAACAACCTGATCGAGCTGGCCAGCAAGGTTTCCAAGGAACCGACCGAGCGTGAAATGGACGTGCTGCTGGCCACCGGCGAGCAGACCACCATCGCCCTCACCGCCATGGCCATCAACGATTTGGGCGGCAGCGCGGTCTCCCTCACCGGCGCGCAGGCCGGCATCTCCACCGACCGCGTGCACACCAAGGCGCGCATCGTCAACATCACCCCGGACGCCGTGCGCCGCATGCTCGACGAGGGCAAGATCGTCATTCTCGCCGGCTTCCAGGGCCAGACCGCCAATCAAGAGATCACCACCCTCGGCCGCGGCGGCTCGGACTTGACCGCCATCGCCATGGCCGGCGCCATCAAGGCTGACCTCTGCCAGATCTACACCGACGTGAACGGCGTTTACACCTGCGATCCTCGCGTGGTGCCCGCCGCCCAAAAAATCGACGAGATCAGCTACGATGAAATGCTCGAAATGGCCAGCAGCGGCTCCAAGGTCATGCAAAGCCGCTCGGTCGAGTTCGCCAAAAAATTCGGCGTCGTCTTTGAAGTCCGCAGCAGCATGAACGATCAACCCGGCACCCTCGTGAAAGAAGAAACCCCCGGCATGGAGTCCGTCGTCGTCCGCGGCGTCAGCCTCGAACGCAATCAAGCCAAAGTCACCATCGACGACGTGCCGGACCGGCCCGGCATCTCCTCGCTGATCTTCGGCGCCATCGCCGACGCCAACGTGGTCATCGATGTCATCGTGCAGAACGTCGCCACCGACGGCACCACCGACATCTCCTTCACCCTCAGCGCCGCCGAGCTGCCGAAGGCGGAGAAGGTGCTGAGCCAGGTGCTGCCGCAGCTTGGCGACAGCGTCACCATGCGCAGCGAGTCCGGCATCGCCAAACTCAGCGTCGTCGGCATCGGCATGCGCAGCCACTCCGGCGTGGCCGCCCGCATGTTCGGCGCGCTCGCCAAGCAGGGCATCAACATCCAGATGATCTCCACCAGCGAGATCAAAGTCGCAGTCACCGTCGCTGAAAGCCAGATTGAGCAGGCCGCGCGCGCGGTGCACGCCGAGTTCGGCCTCGACGCCGCCTGAGCCGCGCGCCACGCCGCCGCTTTTTCGCGGACAGCCGCCACGGGAAGTGGTAAATTGCGCGCGCCCGTTCGCGGGCCGCTCTCTCTCTTCCCGCATGAACGCGCCCAAACTTGGCCTCACCCGCAACGTCGTCAAACCCAGCCACGCGCTGCTCACCCCGGATGGCCACGTGCCCAGCGTTTTGCCCGGCTGGACGGACTGCACGCCCGTCGTGCAAATCTCCGCCACCCTCGGCGCCGGCTTCTCCCAGGTCCTGGTCTTCATGGACGCGGCGGGACGCGGGGCCAGCTCCACCGGGGACGAGACTTGGTTCTTTTACGTCGTCAGCGGCAAGCTCAAACTCAACGGCCACAGCCTGTCCGCCGGCGGCTATGCCTGCGCGCCTCCGGACAGCGACTACCAAGTGCGTGGCGCCGCCAAAAACACCCGCCTGCTGATTTTCCGCAAGCCCTACGAATGGCTGGAAGGGCACGCGCCCGCGCCGTTTTTCACCGGCCATGTGGACGAGGCGCCGGCCACGCCTTTTCTCGGCGACAAGCACGCGCGCCTGCAAACCTTGATCCCGGACAGCCTGGCGACCGACATGGCGGTCAACGTCTTCACGTACGACCCCGGCGCCACCCTGCCCTTCGTGGAGACCCATGTCATGGAGCATGGCATGCTGTTCCTCTCCGGCGGCGGCGTTTACCGGCTCGACAACGACTGGCATCCGGTGACCGAGGGCGACGCTTTGTGGATCGCGCCCTACTGCCCGCAATGGTTCATCGCCTCCGGCCCGAATCCTGCGTGCTACATCTATTACAAAGACGTCAACCGCCTGCCTTGATCCGCCATGCCCGCCGAACCCCGCACCAGCCTGACCGAAGCCGACTGGCAGCCCGTGCACGCTGAGCTGCGCGCCGCCAATGAGCGTTTTTTGGCCCGGTATCCCGGCGAGTCGCAAGCGCGCCAGCCGGTGCATACGGTTTATGGCGGCGGTCACCTGTTCAAAGCCGACAGCGCCCGCCGGCTCGGCGAGGTGGCGCTGCGCGCGCTGGAGGAATACGCTCCCGATGCGGAAAGCTTCGCCGCAGCCTTTGAACTCGACCGCAAGCGCATCAATGTGGCGGCGCTGCTCGGGCGGGTGCGGGAAAAACTGGAGCAGGAGCCGGTGGAGGATTTCCGGCTTGATTACGAGGACGGTTACGGCAACCGCCTGGATGCCGAGGAGGACGGCCACGCCGCGCAAGGCGCCGTTGAAGTGGCCAAAGGCCTCGCTGCCGGCAGCTTGCCGCCCTTCATCGGGATCCGCATCAAGCCGATGAACGAGGACCTGCGCCTGCGCGCCGCGCGCACGCTGGACATCTTCATTTCCACCCTGCTGGCGGAGACCGGAGGCCTGCTGCCGCCGGGTTTTGTCATCACCGTGCCGAAGGTGCAGATCGCCGCGCAGGTCACCGCCGTAGTGCGCCTGCTGGAGCTGCTGGAAAAGCGCAACGGTCTCGCAAACGGCGCGCTCAGGATGGAGCTGATGCTGGAGACGCCGCAGGCCATCATCGGCGCCGACGGCCGCCTGCCGCTGCCCGGTTTGATCGACGCCGCCCAGGGCCGCTGCAGCGGTGTGCATGTCGGCGTTTACGACTACACCGCCGGCCGCAACATCACCGCCGCCTATCAGGCCATGGGCCATGCCGTGTGCGATTTCGCGCGCGAGATCATGGCGGTGTCACTGGCGGGCACCGGCATCTTTTTGTCGGACGGAGCCACCAACATCCTGCCGGTGGGACCCCACCGCGCGCCTGCAGACGGCGAACTGAGCGCCGCGCAAAAAGCCGAAAACCGCGCCGTGGTGCATCAGGCCTGGCGCCTGGCTTACCGCGACACCCGGCACTCGCTGGTCAACGGCATCTACCAGGGCTGGGACCTGCACCCCGCGCAGTTGGTCGCGCGCTACGCCGCCGTGTACGAGTTTTTCCAGGGCGGCCAGGACGCCGCCTGCGCGCGCTTGAAGGCCTTTGTCGGCAAGGCGGCGCTGGCCTCCCTGCATGGCGATGTGTTCGACGACGCCGCCACCGGCCAGGGCCTGCTGAATTTCTTCCTGCGCGGTCTGAGCTGCGGCGCGGTGAGCGAGGCAGACTGCCTGGCCACCGGCCTCAGCATGGAGGAAATCCGCACCCGCTCCTTTCTCAAAATCCTGCAGGGCCGCCGGGCCGCCGCCTGAGCCTGCCTTCAGGGCTGCAGGATCTGCGTCTCGTCTTTGCGCTGCGCCAGCAAGTGGGCGAAGGGATTAGTGGCTGCCACGTTGTATTGACGGATGGCCAGGAACCAGAACGGCGCCAGATCACTGTCAGCGGCGGACCACAGGCGATAGTGCAAGTCCGTCATGGTGTCCGTGTCATAAATCATCGCCTTGATCTCATGCGCTTTGAGAGCCTGCGGCCCCTCGCGCACCAGACGGTTGGCCAGGGTGTCCAGGTAATCGCCTGAGACGTGGATGTTTTTGCGCTTGCGCAGCAAGCTCACGTGAAGGGCGTTGACATAGGGATCGAGGCAGACTTGAAGCAAGCCGAAGTAGCGCTCGAGTTCGGGCTGGAGCTGGAGGCGGTTTTTGATCTGTGCCAGATTCTTTTCCATGGTGGCGAGCACGCCCGGCGGCTCGTCTTCTTCCGGGCTCAGGAAAAGTCCGGCGCGGCGGCCGCTGTGCCGCCCGGAGAGCAGACCGGCAACGGGCACCGCCAGGATGAGGCAGATCAGAATCGGGCTGATCCACAGCAGGAAGGTGCCGGAGATGAACCAGCCCAGCACCCCCCAGGCAAGGCCGAGCAGGCTGAGCGGGCCGAAAGTGACCAGCATTTCCCACCAGTCGATGGTGCCGTCCAGCTTGCGGCGCTGCGCCACCCAGCTCACGCCTTTGCCCAGCACGGTGTAAACCACAAAACGCGCGTGGAAAATCATCAACACCGGCGCCATGAGCGTGAACAACACGGTGTCGGCGAGACCGCTGACAAAAGTCATCAGGCGTTTCGGCAACGGCTTGAACAGGCGTCCCGTCAGCATCTCGTCGATGAGGATGACGACTTTGGGCAAAAAAATCAGGGCGATGGTCAGGCCGAGCAGCAGTTGCTCCGCCGTCTGCGTGCGCTCCAGGTCGCGCCCGCTCGGCATCGCCGCCAGCAGGGTGGCGAAGACGAGAAACAGAAACCACAGCAGCGAGCTGGCGTAGCTGAGGATGCCGTGGAAGAAATTCAGCCGGCTCATCGGATGCCAGAGCTTGGCAAACAGCAGCCAGCTATGCTGCATGTTGCCCTGGCACCAGCGGCGGTCGCGCTTGAGCATGTCCACAATGGTCGGCGGCCCTTCCTCGTAACTGCCGCGCAGGGAGGGCAGCAGGCGCACCGCGTAGCCCGCCTTGCGCATGAGCGCGGCTTCGACGAAGTCATGGCTGAGGATGTGACCGCCAAAAGGCTCCCTGCCCGGCAGCGGCGGCAGCGCGCAGTTTTCGATGAACGGCGCCAGCCGGATGATGGCGTTGTGGCCCCAGAAATTCGCCTCCCCGCACTGCCAGTAGTCCAGCCCGTAAGCGAAGGGCGGCCCATACAGCGCCTGCGCAAACTGCATGAGGCGGCCTAGCAGGGTCTCGGCGGCAATCTGGCGCGGGAACGTTTGCAGGATGCCGATGCCGGAGTTCTTCTCCATGATGCGCACCATGGTGGTGAGCAGGCGGCCGGACATCAGGCTGTCGGCGTCGAGCACCACCATGTAGCGGTAGCTTTTGCCCCAGCGCCGGCAGAAGTCGCTGACGTTGCCGCTCTTGCGGTTGATCGGCTTGCGCCGCTTGCGGTAGAAGATGCGGCCAAAGGCCTTCAACTGGCGGCACAGCTCCAGCCAGGCCACCTCCTCCTCGATCCACTTGCTCGGATCGTCCGAATCGCTGAGCACGTAGAAGTCAAACTGCTCGCTCTGGCCGGTTTGCTTGAGCGAGAGAAAAATCGCCCGCAAGCCCTCGAAGACGCGGGTGACGTCCTCGTTGTACACCGGCATGATGATGGCGGTGGAGGCATCCATCGGCGCCTGATGGTCCTCCGCGTCGAGGGTTTGCCACAAGTCCAGCACGTCCGGCTGCGGCCGGTTCATGACCCAGACCCCGGCCAGTGCCGTCCAAAAACCGACATTGAGCTGGTAGTAGAGCGGGATGAAACAGGCCAGCAAACCCAGCTCCACCGGACCCAGGCCGCCCTCGCTCAAATACACCACCATGACCCAGGTGCCGACAAAGGTGCCCAGCCCGACCAGGGTGAAAAAGGTCGCGCGCCGGGTGCGGGAGATGCGCAGCGGCGGCAGACCCTGAGCGGGATGCGCGGCGACGGCAGGTGGTGGCGGCGCGTCGGGACTCACTGCAACAACTTGTAGAGGTAACCGAGCACCACCCCAATGAGCAGCGCCAGCACGGAGTAACGCACCAGCGGGTGTCTGCCGAGGCGATCCAGACCGAGGCCATCCTCAGCCACATCCGAGATGAGTCCGAGGTCCATCGAACGCGGTGTCATTTTCGAGATTTGCAGGCCGGGGCCGGACTCGCGCACCGCACTGCGCATCGCCTCCGCCATGTCGCGCGGGGTGTTCTTATCGAGAAAAAAATGCGGCCAGCGATCGGGACCGTCGCTCAAGAAAAACCCCAGCCGCCCGGTGGCTTCGATCTGCGTGTCGGTCATCGGGATGTCCTCATACACCTCGTCCAGCCACTCCTTCATCATCAACCGCGCCTGAGCGATGGCATGCTCCGTGGGTGTGCGCTCGGGAGCACGCGCGTGCGCCTGCGAGGCCAGACGCAGCGTGGTCAGGATCAACTGCGTGCGGCGGATGCGGTTGTGCAGGCGGTAGGAGCGGAAGTAATCCGCCAGCCGCGCGTAGGCCTCGTTCCACTCCGCTTCCGTGCCCGTTGCGGGGGCAAAATCAATGGTGACTGCTTCCATGCTCGGGCTCAAAGCCGCCCGCCGTCAAGATGCGCTCGTTTTGAACCCTGCAAAGCGGATTCTGCGGTTCCGCACGGTGGGCGCCTCATTCGAAAACACGCACCGCCACGAGCTGCCTGCCGTCACGGGCAAACAAAACACCATCCGCAAACGCCGCATGGGAACGATGCCCCGCGCCCAGAATCTGCACCCGGTGCGCGATGTCCAGTTTGTCCGCCGCCGCGACCACCCACAGCTCGCCCTGCTCCGTCACCGCCAGCAAATGCCCGCCCACGCGGATGACGGTGCCGCCGGGCACGCTGCCGGTTTGCCAGCGCTTCTCCCGCGCGGTGAGATCGATGGCACACAAGGTCTGGCCCATCTCCTGCCGGCCGTCGAAAGCAAACACCAAGCCGTTGTCACCACGCACCGGACTGCTGTAATGGCAGTCGAGCAGTCTGTCGCTCTGCCACTCCGCCTCCAAACCCGGCAGCTTCAACACATGCAACCCAACGCCGTAACCGGCACTGATCAAAACGCGTTGACCGTCGAGCAGCAGCGGCTGCGCGGCATTGACGCTGGCATCCATGCGCGAACGCAGCGGCTTTGACGCAACCACCGCGCCACTGTCCGCCTCCAGCAGCCAAAGCTGGTTGCGCATCCAGCACAGCAAGCGGCCGTCCGGCAACGCGGCAGGCGAGGCATAACCCGCCTCATCCTCGACGCTCTGCCATAGCAGGCTGCCATCCGTGGCAGTGAAAGCCACCACCCCGGCGGGCTTGCCGTCTTTCAGACCGCCCGGCGTCAGGATGACCCGCCCATCCACCACCAGCGGCGAGCAGGCGCGGCCAAAGAACCCCTGCCCGGACCCGAACGCCACCCGCGTGTCCACGCTCCACAAGCGCGCGCCGCTGTCGAAATCCAGCGCGTCCAGCACGCCGTCGGCGCCATGCACAAAGACCCGGCCGTCCGCGATCGCCGGAACCCCGCGCGGACCGTCGTCAAAACCGAAGCTGTCCGCGTAATCCGTCGGCCGCGCGAACCTCCAAAGCATCACGCCAGTCGCCGCATCCAGCGCCTCCACCTTCAACTCGTCGCCGTCGCGATGCGCGATGACCACCCTGCCCTGCGCCAGCGCCGGACCGCCAAAACCGCTGCCGAGCGGCCGGTCCCAGACAACCACCGGTTCGATCAAGCTTTTCCCTGCTGGCGCCGCGACACTGCCGTCACGCGCGGGGCCGAGCAGTTGCGGCCAGTCAGCGGCGGCCATGGGCAGCGCGCCGGCCAGTAGCAGCCACAGGCCAAGCTTCATGCCTGGCCCAGCCATTCCTTCAGCGTTTTGAAGTCGCGATCCTGCGCGGCGACGAAGCTCTTCAGCGTCTCCGCGTCCTTCGGGTCGCCTTTGAGGTATTCGACGTGCAACGAGACCGGTCCGGCGTACTTCTCCTTCACCAGCATCTCGGCAAAAGCGCGGTCCACCTGGCCTTCACCGAGCGGGCAGGTCTCGTGCTTTTTGCCTTTCCAGGCGAAGTCCTTGAAGTACACCGCGCCGCGATGCTCCCGCACCAGAGCCGCCTCCAGGGGCCAGCTCAGCCCGCCCTCGGCGGTGGCGTGCAGGATGTCAAAAGCAAAGGCGAACTGCTCCGGCTTGTACTCGCGCATGATCGAGTAGATGTCCCAGACCGGCGCGCCGAAGTAAGTCTTGCCGGAGTGGTTTTGGAACAGCGGTTGAATGCCGATCTCAGCGCAGAGCTGCACCAAATCCTTGATCTTCGGCCGCACCGCCTGGAGCTGCGGCCAGATCGGCTGGTCGAGATCGTACTTGTAATACAGCATGCGGAAGCGCTTCACGCCCAGGCTGGCGGCCGTGCGCAGCACCGCCTCGGTGCGCTGCTCGTCCGAGACCTCGTTGATGCCGGAGGTGAGGATGCTCAGGTTCAAGTTCCGCTTCCTCAGCTCGCCAACGAGCTGCGGCAGTTCGTCCTCGACTCGCTCCGGTTCGATGTGACCCTTTGAACGCACCGGCGCCTCGATCCCGTCCACGCCCATCGCCGCGGCAATGTCGGCGATCTGGTCAAACGGCAGCCCCTGCAGGTGCTTGGTGAAGAAGCAGAACTCGTTGCCTTTGGCCGGGGCGGCAACGGCGGAGGTGGCGAGCGAGCCGGCAAGCGCGGCTCCGGACTGGGCGAGGAAAGATCGGCGGTTCATGGTGATGGCGGAGGCTAGCAGCTAAACGCGGCGGAACGCAAGATTTCGACGGGAAAAGCAGCGGCGTGTTCGGGCGACTCCGCAGCCCAGCACTTTTCAGGTGACAGCCGGAAAACGCCTGCTTAGATGGCACATGGGCGATCTACCTTCTTTTGCGTTAAGTTTCGACGACGTTTTGGTGCTGCCCGGACTGAGCCAGGTGCTGCCGTCCGAGGTGGAATTGGGCACCAAGCTGGGCGCTGAAATCGCGCTCAACATCCCCGTGTTGTCCTCGGCCATGGACACCGTCACGGAATCCGAATTGGCCATCGCCCTGGCCCGTGAGGGCGGCCTCGGCGTCGTGCACCGCAACTCGCCGATCGACTACCAGTCCGAGCAGGTGGCGCGGGTGAAACGCTCCGAAAACACCGTCATTCAACACCCGCACCGCGTGCGCCCGGACACCACCCTGGGCGAGGTGACGCGCCTGATGCACGAAAAAGGCGTCAGCGGCTTCCCCGTGGTCGATGCCAACGACCGCCTCGCCGGCATGGTCACCAGCCGCGACATGTGGTACATCGAGGACGAGGCCACGCCGGTGGCGCAGATCATGACGCCGCGGGAAAAGCTGGTCACCGCCGCGCCCAGCACCAGGTTCGACGAGGCGCTGAAAGTCCTCTACACCCACCGCATCGAGAAACTGCCGCTCGTCGATGCCGAAGGCCGTCTCGCCGGCCTCATCACCAAGCAGGACATCATCAAGCGCCAGATGTTCACCTCCGCCGCCAAGGACGCCAACGGCCAACTCCGCGTCGGCGCTGCCGTCGGTGTCGGCGAGGACTGCCTGGACCGCGCCATCGCCCTCAAAGCGGCGGGCGCGGACGCGGTCTTCATCGACGCCGCCACCGGCCACACCAGCCGCGTGCTGCAAGTCATCGCCAACCTGCGCAGCGCGCTCGGCGACACCTTCACCATCGTCGCCGGCAACGTCGTCACCGCCCAGGGCGCGCAGGACTTGATGAACGCCGGCGTCACCGCGCTCAAAGTCGGCGTCGGCCCCGGCTCCATCTGCACCACCCGCGTCATCTCCGGCGTCGGCATGCCGCAGTTCACCGCCGTGCAGGAGGTGGCCGAAGTCTGCCGCCCGCGCGGTGTCACCGTCATCGCCGACGGCGGCATCCGCTATTCGGGCGACATCGTCAAGGCCCTGGCCGCTGGCGCCGACTGCGTCATGCTCGGCTCCCTGCTGGCTGGCACCGCCGAAAGCCCCGGCAACATGGTCAAATGGCAGGGCCGCACCTTCAAGGAATACCGCGGCATGGGCTCGTTGAAGGCCATGCGCAAAGGCTCCGGCGACCGCTACGGCCAAAACTCCTCCGGCAAACTCGTGCCCGAGGGCGTCGAGGCGCGTGTGCCCTTCAAAGGCCCGCTCTCCGACGTCGTTTTCCAGCTCATGGGCGGCCTGCGCAGCGGCATGGGCTACGTCGGCGCCAGCAACCTCGACGAGCTGCGCCAGAAAGCCCGCTTTGTTCGCATCACCGCCGGCGGCCTCAAAGAAAGCCATCCGCATGACGTGGTCATCACCGAGGAACCGGTCAACTACGAGCCCGCGAGCTGAGGCCCCTTTTTCTTTCCCCCCATGAACGACCACGAAGTCGCCGTTCTCGATTACGGCTCCCAGTACACTCAATTGATCGTCCGCCGCGTGCGCGAACTCGGTTACATGGCGCACCTGTATGCGCCGGCGGAGCTCGGCTCCCTGCACAACCCCGGCGCCATCATCCTCTCCGGCGGCCCGCGCAGCACCAGCGAAGCAGACGCGCCCGACGTCGATTTCGACAAGCTGCGCGCCTTCGGTGTGCCCGTGCTCGGCGTCTGCTACGGCATGCAATTGCTCAACATCAAGCACGGCGGCACCGTCAAACCCGGTGTCACCCGCGAGTACGGCCCCGCCCGTCTCGTTGTGCGCGAGGCAGCGACCTTGTTCGATGGCATTTCGCCCGAGTCGCAGATCTGGATGAGCCACTCCGACACCGTCAGCGACCTCAACGACGGCGTGCGCGTCATCGCCACCAACGAGGACGCCGTGCCGGTCGCCCTGCAATTCGGCGAGCGCTGCTGGGGCATCCAGTTCCACCCCGAGGTGACGCACTCGCACGAGGGCACGCAAATTTTGAAGAACTTCCTCACCCGCAGCGGCGCGCAACTCGCCCGCTTCGACATCCAGGCTTTCAAAGCCCGCCTGCTCGACCAGATCCGCGAGGAGGTCGCCGGGCGCGAGGTCGTCTGCGGCGTCTCCGGCGGCGTGGACAGCACCGTGCTCGCCGTGCTCCTGCATCGCGCCGGCGTGAAAGTGCGCTGCATTTACATCGACACCGGCCTCATGCGCAAAAACGAGACCGCCGAGGTCATCGAGCAGTTTCAGGAGGTCGGCGTGCCCATCGAAGTCGTCGCTGCCAGCGCCGCCTTCCTCGGCAAACTGGCGGGCGTCAGCGATCCCGAGCAGAAGCGCAAAATCATCGGCGAGGAGTTCATCGACCAGTTCTGGAAAGTGGCGGACAAGGTCGAGTTGCTGGCCCAGGGCACGCTTTACCCTGACGTGATCGAGAGCGCCTCCAGCGGCTCCAGCGCCTCCAAGATCAAGACCCACCACAACCGCGTGGACCGCATCCTCGAGCTCAAAAAAGAGGGCAAGGTGCTCGAGCCGCTCGCCGAGTTGTTCAAGGACGAGGTGCGCGAGCTCGGCGCCTCCCTCGGCATCCCCCATCGCGCGCTCTGGCGGCATCCTTTCCCCGGCCCCGGCCTCGCCGTGCGCGTGCCCGGCGAGATCACCGAGGAAAAACTGGCCATCACCCGCGAGGCCGACGCCCTCTTCATCAACGAGCTGCGCCGCAGCGGCTGGTATGAGCGCGTCTGGCAGGCCTACGCCGCTCTGCTGCCGGTGAAGACCGTCGGCGTCAAAGGCGACGAACGCTCCTACGAGCAGGCCGTCTCCTTGCGCGCCGTCGTCAGCGAGGACGCCATGACCGCCGACTGGGTGGAGCTGCCCTACGAAGTGCTGCGCGCCGCCTCCAACAAGATCCTCAACAGCGTCAAAGGCGTCAACCGCGTGCTCTACGACATCTCAACGAAACCACCGGCGAGCATTGAGTGGGAGTGAGACCTTGCTGGCAGAAAATGATTTTTGCGAATGCCGGGCCGCCGGGCGTGGAGTGGTGACAGGGCCAGAAGCAAAAGCCGCATTTTCATAGCCGTCTGTTTCTCAAGAGATGCTGGCGCGTCCGTTGCCGGGGCTCATTGCCTTGATGCGCGGAGCAGATCAACCGGAACTTCTCAAGGGAGACTCATGACAGATTTGGCTCTTCGGGCAAAAAGCTGGGATTGGAAACGGCGAAGCAGCGGTGTAGGGAAGCCGGGTGAAAGACACCGACCTCTATCAACAAGTGCTGGGCTTGGACAAGCCTTGGCAAGTTCGTGAAGTGAAGCTGGAGCTCGCAGCGAAGCGCGTGACCGTCATCATTGAGTGTGATCGCGGGGTGCGTTGGGGTGATCCAGGAGACGGCAGCCGCGCCCACATCCACGGCTGGACCAAGCGGCAGTGGCGGCACCTGGACACCTGCCAGTTCGAGACCGTGCTGGAAGCCGAGGTGCCCAGCGTGAAGCATGCCGACGGCCGTGTTGAGGAGGTCGCCGTGCCATGGGCGGAGCGCTACAGCCGTGTGAGCAAGCTCATGGAGGCATTTGTCATCCGGGTGTTGGAAGCCGCCAGCAGCGTGCAGGAGGCGGCGACGTTGTTGGGCATGGGTTGGGAGCAGGTCAACCGCATCATGAAGCGTGCGGTCGAGCGGGGGCTGGAGAGGCGGGAGGCCGGCGGGATCGAGCATCTGGGCATTGACGAAAAGAGCATCGCCCGCGGTCACAAGTACGCCACCGTGCTCAACGACCTCAGCGGCTCACGGGTGTGGGAGGTGGTCGAAGGACGCAAGCAGGCGGATGCCGGCGGAGTCTGGGACAGCCTGACCCAGGAGCAGCGCGAGGGAGTGCAAGCCATCGCCATGGACATGTGGCCCGCCTTTGAGAACAGCGCCGGTGAAGCGCTGCCCAACGCCAAGATCGTGCATGACAAGTTCCATGTGTCCAAGCACCTCAATGAAGCCGTGGACAAAGTGCGCAAGGCGGAGCACC
>CAZKMS010000065.1:0-27993 GCA_964553805.1 uncultured Verrucomicrobiaceae bacterium | reverse complement strand
TTGCAGAAGAAGCGTCCGGCTGTTGACCGGAGGCGGCAGAGGGGTATGGAAAAACAGGCATCGTCCGTGCAGTCGCATGCCTGACCGAATGCGCGTCCAAACCTCCGCCCATCCCCGCGCTTGCCGGAGGTTTGCTTGGTTAACCGAAAAACGTCGAAGGATTGGAGGCGGTTTCGGCTGCCGCAGGCCAGCCCCGCAGGGGTGAGGGCTGAATAGGGCCAGCCCGAATCAACTTGCACGGATTGCAAATTTTTTTCAAATGGGTTGGAGGAACCATCATCGTGAACAGCACGGCGCCGATGAGTTTTGGCTGGTTCTCGTTCAGGCCTCCAGGCTTTGTTCGCCCAGCAAGGGGCTGCAATGAGGCCTGCAATGCCGCCGCAGGCCGAACTCGCGTACGGCGCGATCCTGCAGATGCTCGATGGCCTCAGCCACTGAATCGGTGACCAAAACCAAGTCCAGATCGCTGGCATTGATGGTGCCGCATTCCACCATGCGATTCAGGAATGGCCGCATTTCCCGCCAGTATTCGGTGCCCATGACGATGACCGGGAAGTTCTTGATTTTGCCCGTTTGCATCAGCGTCAGCGCCTCAAACATCTCATCCATGGTGCCAAAGCCCCCCGGCATGATGATGAAGCCGTAGCTGTATTTCAACAGCAGCACCTTGCGCACAAAGAAGTAGCGCATGGTGACCCAGCGGTCGAGGAAGGGATTGTGGGCCTGCTCAAAGGGCAGCTCGATGTTGCAGCCGACACTGCGTCCACCGGCGTCCTTGGCGCCGCGGTTGGCCGCTTCCATGATGCCTGGGCCGCCACCGGTCATCACGGTGAAGCCGAGACGGGAGATGGCGGCGCCCATGGCGCGAGCGAGCCGGTAGTAGGCGTGGTCCTCCTTGAAGCGGGCCGAGCCAAACACCGTGATGCAGGGCCCGGCGAAGTGAAGCGCGCGAAACCCCCGGAAGAAATCCAGCATCACTCCCATGAGCAGCCGCAGTTCTTTGAGCCGGCGTTGCGGGCCGCTGATGAGGTGGCGGTCCTGGATTTCGCAGCGGTAGTAGGCCTCGCTGTCGCGCAATTCCTCGCTGGAGATGGAGGCGTCCGGCAGGTGGGGAGGCTTGGTGGCGGGCATGTCGGCTGCTGGTTATTACGATTGGCAGGGAGGAAGCGCACGCTTCTTGATGACAAAAGAGCAAAGCGCTTGCCGCCAGCGGCAGGCTGTGGAGATTGCAGGCTCTGTGACCGGCAGGGCGCAACATTTTGGGCCTGCCGGACGTTCCTGATTGCCTGAATTTTCGACATGAGCATCCCCCATCTCCCAGCCCTCCGCCGCGGCAAGCCCTACGACAGCCTGGACAAAAATGAAGTCAAAGACCATCGCACCGGCGAGGTGAAGGCGGAGGTGAGCCAGGTCGGCGCCGGCATCATCCGCAAGGACCTGGCCCGCATCGGCGAGGCGCGCGCGGCGTTGAAAAAATTCACGGTCGCCGAACTCATCGCCATCAGCGCCAAGGCGGGCGAGTTTTTCCTCAACGGCACCCTGCCGCTGGGTGACCGCGGCCACACGCAAAGTCCGGAGGAGTACATCGCGACGCTCTCCCGCACCAGCGGGCTGCCGCACATCATGGTGAAGCGCAACATGGCCAAGATCCACCACGCGCTGACCCACATGGACACCATCCTCAACGGGCTCTCCCGCGGCCTCGACATGAGCGTGATCGACAAGGGCTTTGGCGAGCAGGCCGGCTGTCCGGTCGCGTTTTTTCCCACCACCAAGTGCCTCGGCCTTGTCATGCCGAGCAACTCGCCGGCGGTCAACAGCCTCTGGCTGCCGTCCATCGCGCTGAAAATCCCCGTCATCATCAAACCCGGCCGCGACGAGCCGTGGACGCCGTTTCGCCTGATCCAGGCCTTCATCGCCGCTGGAGCGCCCGCCGAGGCCTTTGGCTTTTACCCGACCGATCACGAGGGCTCCGGCGAGGTCATCAAAATCAGCGGGCGCTGCCTCGTCTTTGGCGATGTCTCCACCGTCAAACAGCACGAGAACAACCCCGCTGTGCAGGTGCACGGACCGGGCTGGTCGAAGATCATCATCGGCGAGGACAAAATCGAGCAGTGGCGCGACTACCTCGATGTCATTGTCAGTTCCATTTCCGACAACGGCGGCCGCTCCTGCATCAACGCCTCCGCCGTCATCGTGCCCAAATACGGCCGCGAGATCGCTGAGGCCATCGCTGAGCATCTTGGCCCGGTGGCTCCGCTGCCGGCGGACGATGAGAACGCCAAGCTCTCCGGCTTCGCCAACGCGAAGATGGCGGAGTACATCGACGCGGCGATCGATGCCGATTTGAAAACGCCGGGAGCCGAGGATGTAACGGCCAAGTTCCGTGACGGGCCGCGCAAGGTCGAGTTCGAGGGCGGTCTTTACCTGCGGCCGACCATCATTCGTTGCGATTCCTTCGACCACCCGCTGGCGAATCGTGAGTTCCTCTGCCCCTACGCCAGCGTCGTCGAGTGTCCGCAGTCCGAGGTGCTTGGCAAAATCGGTTATTCACTCATCGTCAGTGCCATCACCGCGGATCCCGTCTTCACCGAGGCGCTGCTGGAGTGTCCGGACATCGACCGGCTCAATCTGGGACCTCTTTCCACGATGAAGATCTCCTGGGATCAGCCCCACGAGGGGAACATGTTCGAGTTTCTTTATCAGCGCCGTTCCATCGATCGCGCCTGAATCCGCCGTCTGTTTGATCTGCCCGGGAGCTTGCACGCATGACGTTAACCCCATTCGACCATCAGCCGCGCACACGGCTCGTCTTCGGCCCTGGCACGCTTGCGCGCCTCGGCGCGCTGGCCAAGGAGAACGGAGGCAAGCGGGTGCTGGTGGTGAGCGATCCAGGCATTGTCCGCGCCGGTTACACGACGCGCGCGGTCAGCTACCTGGTGGCGGCGGGGCTGGAAGCGCGTGTGTTTGGCGCGGTGCGTGAAAACCCGAGCACCAAGGACGTGGCGGCCTGCGTCGAAGTGGCGCGTGAATTTGGCGCCGACTTCATCATCGGCCTCGGTGGCGGCAGCAGCATGGACACGGCCAAGGGCTGCAACTTCATCCTCAGCAACGGCGGCAAAATGCAGGACTACTGGGGGGTCGGCTTGGCGAAGAAAAAAATGCTGCCGATGATCTGTGTGCCGACCACCGCCGGCACCGGCAGCGAGTGCCAGAGTTTCGCTCTCATCTCCGATGAAAAAACGCACGTTAAAATGGCCTGCGGCGATCCCAAGGCCGCGGCGCGCGTGGCCATTCTCGACCCCGAGTTGACCGTGTCCCAGCCACCGCATGTCACTGCCTGCACGGGGATCGATGCGCTGGCGCATGCGCTGGAAACCGCCGTCACCAACAAGCGCAACGCGCTCTCGGTGGTCTATTCCCGCGCCGCGTTCGAGCTTTGTCACAGCGGGTTCGAGCGGGTGTTGAAGAACCCGAAGGACCTCGACGCGCGCGGATTGATGCAACTCGGAGCAGCTTACGCGGGCACCGCCATCGAGAACTCCATGCTGGGCGCCGCGCACTCCTGCGCCAATCCACTCACCGCCAAGTTTGGTGTCGTGCACGGCGAGGCGGTCGGCATCATGCTGCCGCATGTGATTCGCTTCAATGCCCAAGATCCTGCCATTGAGGCGGCTTATGCCGAGCTATACGATGGCGACCTGCCGGCGCGCCTGCATGCGCTGCTGCGCAAGGCCCGCATGCCCGCAAAAATCCGTTCTTACGGTGTCAAACGCAAACAGTTGCCGGAGCTGGCCGCTATGGCTGCCAAGCAATGGACCGCCCAGTTCAACCCCCGGACGCCTGCGGTGGAGGACTTCGAGGCCCTCTATCGCGCCGCGTTCTGAGCAGTCGCGCGACTCGCTGACATGGCAAGAGAAGCGCGCGACTGGTACGACACGCCGCTGTATTACGACATCATCTTCGATGCGGACAGCGGGCGGGAAGCGGCTTTTCTCGATGGCTTGTGGCGGCGTCATGGCATTCCCGTCCGCGGTGCGCCGCGCGTGCTGGAGGCCGCTTGCGGCAGCGGCCGTGTCATGGCGGAAATGCTGCGGATCGGCTGGCAGGCGGACGGGTTTGATTTGAACGCATCCATGTTGGCGCACGCGCGGAACCGCCTGCGCCGCCTGCCTGGAAACCGATCTCGCTGGCGTCTCTGGCAGGATGATCTGGCAGCGTTTCGGCCGCCTTCTGCAACGGGCTATCACTTGGCGCATTGCCTGGTCAGCACCTTCAAGTACGTGCTCACCGAGGCCGCGGCGCGCGCCTGCTTGCAGCGGCTCGCGGACGTATTGCTTCCAGGCGGCCTGCTTGTGCTCGGCCTGCACTTGACCGATTACGAGCGCACCACCTGCGAACATGAGCGCTGGGTGGAAGCGCGTGATGGTGTGCGGGTGGTCTGCAACACGCGCACCTGGCCCGCTGACCGGCGGCGCCGATTGGAGCGAGTGCGAACACGTTTGCGTGTCACGGAGGAGGGTGCCACCCGTGAGCAGGAAACCAACTGGCAGTTCCGCACCTACAACGCCGCGCAACTGCGCTCGCTCCTGCGCGCAACGCCGGATTTTGAATTGCTGGCCTGCCATGATTTCACGCACGATCTGGAGGCGGCCCGCCCGCTGGATGACAGCTATTCGGACGTGGTGATTGTATTGCGCCGTCGCGGTGGCTGCGGTGCGCATGAGGCGGAGTTTTCTTCGTGACGGGTGGAGAGGCCGGCGCATAGTTGAGCATGCTCGATGCCTGCACGCTTCCAGCGCTGCTGCTAATTTTTGCGGCGACAGCGTCGGCGGTTTGGATTGCCGGCATTCGTCTTTCGCGAGCGACGGATGTCATCGCGCGACGCTTGGGGCTGGGAGAGGCCCTGGGCGGGCTGATCCTGCTGGCCTTCGTGACCAATCTGCCTGAGATCGCCATCGTCTTCAGCGGGGCGTTGCGCGGGGACCTTTCCCTCGCGGTGGGCAACATCCTCGGCGGCATCGCGATTCAAACCGTGGTGCTCGTGGTTCTGGATGTGTTCGGCCTCGGCCGCCGGAGTTCGCTGACTCATGCGGCCGGCTCGCTTTCGCTGGTGTTGGAAGCGGTCATGGTCCTTGCCATTTTGGCCGTGGTGTTGATCGGAAGCCAGTTGCCGGCGGAGCTGATTTTTGCCCGGGTGACGCCTGACGGACTGTTGATTTTGCTGAGCTGGGTGGCGGGGCTGTGGCTGGTCAATAAGTCGCGCCGGGGGTTGCCGTGGCAGTTGAATGAGGGCGGCCCAAGACAGGGAGCGTCTGACGGACCGGAAACCGGGAGCGGTTTCAGCCGGCAGGGCGGGAGAAAGGCCGCATGGGTTTTTGTTATCGGAGCGCTGGTGACGCTGGGCTGCGGGGTCTTGCTTGAGCGGTGCGGGGACATCATCGCCGCTCGCTTGGGCATGGAAGGCGTGGTTTTTGGCGCCACCATCCTGGCGATTGCGACGTCACTGCCGGAGATCTCCACCGGCCTGGCGTCCATCAAGCTCAAGGACTATGAGATGGCTGTCAGCGACATCCTGGGCGGCAATGCCTTTTTGCCTGTGTTGTTTTTGCCCGCCACGCTGCTGTCTGGCAGCGCGGTGCTGCCTCTGGCTCATCGCACGGACCTCTATTTGACCGGGCTTGGGATGCTGCTGACTTGTGTGTATCTCGCGGGTTTGATTTTTCGATCCAAGAGGCAGGTGGCGGGCATGGGAATCGATTCCTGCCTGGTCTTGCTGCTTTATCTGCTGGGTGTCGCGGGTTTGTTTCTGGTGAGGAACTGAGGCTCGCGGGGGATTCGTTCGCCCGAACCGGCTGCCTGACGAATGCGTTGCTGGGAAAGGTGGTTATGTGCGATGCTGCGCTGATGAAGAAGTTGCTCGCGTTCCTCAAGACCACGTTGCTGGGCGGCGCGCTGGTGGTGCTGCCGACGTGGCTGGCCATCCTGTTGGTGCTCAAAGCCATGGTGCATTTGGAGCTGATCGTGAAACCGGTGAGCAGAGGGCTGCCGGAGAGTGTGAGGCATCCGCAGATCATGGCTGCTTTGCTGCTGATTGTGGTTTGCTTTGTGGTGGGACTGCTTATCAAGACGACCTTTGGACACGAGGCCAAACGCACCTTGGAAAACAAGGTATTGGAAAAGGTGCCCGGTTACACGACCCTGCGCGGCGTGGCCGAGCAGTTGGGAGACTTGGAGGGCAATCGCGGTTTCAAGCCGGCGCTGGTTGAGATCGAGGAGGCATTGGCGCCCGCCTTCATCGTGGAGGAGCACGCCAATCAGCGTTGCACGGTCTTCATTCCCTCAGCGCCGACACCCGCGGCCGGTACGATCTTGATCATCGATTCGGCGCGCGTGCATCCCGTGAATGTTCCGGTGACGAAGCTCTTCCAATGCGTGGCCAAATGGGGCACGGGAATGGGCGACCTGCTGGCGGCGATGGCGCCTGTCGATCCACCGGCCAATGCGGCGAGGCAAGCAGCGCGGGACACTTGAAAGGTTGAGGTTCAGGCGGAAGTTGCCATCTGCGCTGCTTGCTGACGCGCCCAGGTGTCGGCCGCCAGCAGGTCGCCGAGGCTGGGGCGGGTGGTGACCGCATGGGCGTTCATGACTTTCTCCACCGTGCGCCAGATGGAGGGAAAGCTGGCGCGGCTTTCAAGGAAGGCGGCGACGGCGACTTCGTTGGCGGCGTTGAGCACGGCAGGCAAAGTGCCGCCGGACTCGCCCGCGTGGCGGGCGAGGTCGAGGGCGGGGAAGTCCTGTGTGCGCGGCGCTTCGAAGGTGAGGCTGGCGAGGTGGGTGAAATCGAGCGGGGCGAGGCTGTTGGGGACGCGGTCAGGCCAGGTGACGGCGTATTGAATCGGAAAGCACATGTCGCTATGACTGAGCTGCGCGAGCACGCTGCGATCCTCAAATTCCACCATGCTGTGGACGATGCTCTGCGGATGCACGACGACTTCGATGCGGCTCATCGGCACATCGAAGAGCCACATGGCTTCGATCATTTCGAGGCCTTTATTGAACAGGGTGGCGGAGTCGATGGTGATCTTGCGGCCCATGTCCCAGGTCGGGTGTTTGAGCGCTTGAGCGACGGTGACATGCTCCAAGTCGGCGGTTGGCAGGGTGCGGAAGGGGCCGCCGCTGGCGGTGAGCAGCAAGCGGCGCACGGGGTTGTTGCCGTGGCCTTCGAGGCATTGGAAGATGGCGTTGTGCTCGCTGTCCACGGGCAGGATGCGCACGCCTTTGGCGCGGGCGGCGGTGGTGACAGCTTCGCCGGCGAGGACGAGGATTTCCTTGCTGGCGACGGCGAGGTCCATGCCGCGCTCGATGGCGGCGAGGGCGGGGGCGAGTCCGGCAGTGCCAACAATGGCGACGAGCACCATGTCAGCATCGACGGCGTGGACGAGGTCGATGAGGCCCTGGGCACCGCTGTAAACGCGGACATCGGAGGGCAGGGCGGCGCGCGCGGTGGCGGCAGCGGATTCGTCAAAAAAAGCAAGGTGGCGAACGCCGGTCTCGCGAGCTTGGGCAATGGCGCTGTCCACACTGGAATGAGCGGCGAGGCCGACGATCTCCATGCGGTCAGGGATGGCTTTTGCGACCTTCAGCGCGGAGGTGCCGATGGAGCCGGTGCAGCCGAGCAGGAGGACTTTTTTGGGGGCGGACACGTTTTTTGAGACAGGATTGACGGGATTTTTGCAGGATTAACAGGGTTTTTTGGGACGAGAACGCTGGGCATGCAGAAGTCTGGGGTCTTGTGTCTTCAAGTCTTCTGTCTTTTTCACAACGATATGATGGCGAGGTAAAAGTAGAAGACGGGGGCGGTGAAGAGCAGGGAGTCGGTCAGGTCGAGGATGCCGCCGATGCCGGGCAGGCTGTGGCCGGAATCCTTGATGGCGATGCAGCGTTTGATGACGGATTCGGCGAGGTCGCCGGAGATGCCCGTGAGGCAGAGCAGGGGAGTCAGGATGAGGCCGTGCGTCCAGGTCAGCGGGGCGAGTTTTTCGGGGATGGTGAGAAGCAGGAGGAGAGCGCCGCCAAAAGCACCAATGAAAGCGCCGGCGAAACCTTCCCAGGATTTCGCCGGGCTGATGTGCGGGATCATTTTGTGGCGGCCGAAAACGACGCCGAAGAGATAAGCGCCCATGTCGGAAAACTTGGTGACCATCACGAGGAAAAGCACCAGGAAGACCCCGCCGGGCTGGCCTTGCGTTGACTGGAAATAGAGCAGGCGCAGCACGAAACCGTAGAAGATGACGGTGTAAACGACGCCGAAGACCGTGGAAAAAATGCGCTGCAGCGTGGCGATGCCCTCAAGGTTGTGGCGGTAGCAGAGCAGGAAGGCGCCTTGCACGCTGATGGTGAGGGCAGCGAGGTCCAGCCACATCGGCGGCTGACCTTTGCGCGCGAGCACCCACCAGATGACCGTCACCCAGTAGGCCAGGCAGATGACGAGCCCGAGAAGGGGAAACGACCGGTGCGATTCACCGCGCAGCAGGCGGAAGTACTCAACCGCGCCGAAGACACCAAAAAAAGCGGTGACGGCCACGAGCAGCCAATCCTGCTTCCATTTGAAGGCGGCAAACAAAACGGCCCAAAGGATGAGTGTGCTGGTGAGACGGCTGGCGAAGGCCTTTCGCCGGCTTCCGGCCGGGTTCACTGAGGCACTGGGAGTTTGAGTGTCGCTGGGGGCGGACATGGGCGCGGGAGAAGGGTCAGTCTTTGGGCGCGGCGGTGCGCAGGCGGGCGCCGAGAGTCTCAAAGCGTGACAGCAAACCTGTCAGAGAGGCAAGGCGCTCTTCCAGCTTTTTTTCGCGGTTGCGAGTGATTTGAGCGGCGGGCTCCAGCAGCTTCCGGAACGGCGCGAAGGCGGCTTCGACATCCTCGGTGACATGGGCGGTGAGCAGGTCGTAGAGGCGGTTGGAGGAGGCCTCCAGCTTGTCGATCAACTGCCGGCGGGTGTTGTTGAGCGCGACCTTGGTCAGAATGTAGAAAGCCAGCAGGCAGAGCAGTCCGGCTCCAGCGACAGCGGCCCCGGACTTCCAGCCATCGAAGAAAAAAGCGGCGAATGCGCCAAGCACGATCGGCACGATGAGGCGCGGCACCATGCGGGCGCGGCGGGCGGCGCGCAGCAGGCCGGGTTCGATGGTGTTGTCGAGGTCGAGATCGATGACAAAGCGGCGGATGGCGCCGTCCACACGCGCGGTGAAGTGGCGCCGCAGGTCGAGATGCGCCTCGTCCGACGCGGGCTGGTAAAGCGGCATGCCAGAGGGGAAGGCGGGCGAGCCTTTGGCCGAGAGAAAGCGCTCAAGCTGCTTTACATCCTCATCGAGAATCATGGACACCTGGCGCCAGCGGTCGCTGTTGTGGTGCTGCAAATCCTGAAACAGGCGGTGGTCGAGGCTGGGCTGCGGCGGCTGCTCGCGGTCGTCGCTGTCCTCGTCTGCGGGCGGGCCTTGGAAGGCGCGCTTGGTGCTCAAGGTCTCCGCCGCCAAGTTGGCGACGCGGATCGCGGACTCGTGGTAGTCGCGCTCCGTGGCGTTGATGGCCGGGCGGATTTTTTGCAGCGTGCGCTCGGTTTGCAGATCGCTTTCTGTCACCAGTTCCTGGATGATGACCGAGCGGCGCTGGGCGGCTTCGGTCGATTCCAGCAGCCGCTCATGCAAGCGGCTGAGGCTTTTTTGGGTCAGGGTTTGCGCGGAGCGCAGTTTGGCGAAGCGTCCCGCGGTGCCGGTGACGGCTTGGGAAATGTGCTGCTCCAGCGCCGGGAAGCCGCTGCCGGCGCGGGCGTCCGCCTCATTGGCGAGTTTGGCGGAGACCGGAAAGATCGGGAACTCGCAGCCGAAACGCTGGCGGCAGAGCTGCCGCATGTAGTCGGTGATGACCTGCACCTCGTCGTTGGTGCGCAGGTCGCACTGTTGCAGCACAAAGATGACATTGCGCAGCCACTCGCGACGGACGCGCTCCAGGAACTGCCACGCCGAGGCGCCCCAGGGGTTGGTGGCGGAAAACACGAAGATGACAAGATCGGCGGCGGGAATGAAGCGCTCGGTGATCTGCTGGTGCTCGTCCTGGATCGAGTTGGTGCCCGGCGTGTCCACGATGTGGAAGTCGCGCAGGAATTCGCAGGGAATGTGGACCTCATCCAGGGTGGGCGTGACCGGCAGGGTGGCATGCTCGTCGCCGTGCTTGAAAAAGAGAATCTTCTCCGTGGTCGGCACGATGCCCGACGGGGAGAAATCCTGGCCGAAAAGCGCGTTGAGGAAACTCGATTTGCCGACGTTGACCTCGCCGACGACGATGAACACGAACGGTTCGGTGAGCGAGGCGCGGATGTTGTCGAGGATCATCAACTCCTCGAGACTTGCCCCCAGCGTTTCGGCCTCGATGCGCAAGTCACCGAGCGCGAGGGAAAGGCTGTCGCGGAGTTTGAAGTAGTCGTCGCCGATCATGCGTCTTGCGGGCGGACCAGCGTGGCGCGATCAGGGTTGCAAAGGCGCCGGGTTGGCGCCCGCCACCGTGACGGGAGTCGTCAGCGCGCCGAGTGGCGGGCTGGTTTTCTCGATGTTCATCAACTGGCTGACCGTGACGAAGCGGTAACCTTTGGCGAGAAGCTGGTCAAAGGTGCCGGGCATGGCGTCGATGGTCGGCGCGTGGATGTCATGCGCGAGCAGGATGGCCCCGGGATGCGAGGCGGTGACGATGCGGCTGGTGACGACGGCGACGCCCGGCTTGCGCCAGTCCTGGGGATCCACGCTCCACATGATGGTGGGGTAGCCGAACTCGGAGAACATCAGCTCCTTGACACGCTGGTTGATGGCGCCATAGGGCGGGCGGATGGTTTGCGGACGGTAGCCGGCGGCCTCAAAAACCGCGTCGGAGGACATTGTCAATTCACGCCGGATTTGCTCGTCGGACATGCTGGTCAGGCTGCCGTGGGTCCAGGTGTGGTTGCCGATCTCGTGGCCTTCTGCCACCATTTGGCGGACGATGCTCGGGTAGGCTTTGGCGTTTTTGCCAACGAGATAGAAAGTGGCCTTGATGTTGCGGTCGCGCAGGATTTTGAGCAGGCGCGGGGTGTTGGAGGGGTGCGGCCCGTCATCGAACGTCATGGCCAGCACCTTCTGGTCCGTCTTGATCGAGTTGTAGGTCAGACGCGCGCCGCTGGGAGGCACACTCGGCATGGATGAGGGTTCGTTCAAGCGGCGAACGGTCGGGCCGGACTGCGCCGGTTGTGATTGCGGCGGCGGCCGGCCGGCCGGCCCCGCCGGGCGCTGAATCTGGCCGGGATCGCCGGCAAAAGTCTGCTTTTTGGGGGACGAGCAGCCGGGCTGGGTGCTCATGATGAGGCCAAGCACAAGGCCGAAAGACAAGAGTGAGGGTTTCACAAGCGGAGAGTAAAGTCTGGGATTGGTTAGGGAAAGTCTGAATTTTTCAAAAACTAAAGAAACCGATGAAGGATCGGCAGCAGCCTCTGCGCCGTTGCTTCGGGCCACAAAGGACGCGCGGTGAAGAGCGCGTTGTCGAGTGCGCGATGCTCCGGCCAGTCCGCCGTGGCTGGCAGCCGGGGAACAACGGCAGCGACGATTTTTTTGGCGCGTTCGGCATTGGTGTGGAGGTGGCCGAGCACGGTTTCGGCGGTGACGGGTTCCTCCTCGATCTTCCAGCAGTCGTAGTCGGTGATCATGGCCAGGGTGGCGAGGGCGATCTCCGCTTCACGCGCCAGTTTGGCCTCGGGCAGGTTGGTCATGCCGATCACATCAAAGCCGAGCTTGCGGTGGGTCTCGCTCTCGGCGCGCGTGGAGAAAGCCGGGCCATCCATGCAAACGTAGGTGCCGCGTGGATGCACCACCGCTCCAGCTTTGCCTGCTTCCTCGATGAGCAACTGCCGCAGCCCGTCGGAAAGCGGGTCGCCAAATGCGACATGAGCCACGATGCCGCTGCCAAAAAAGGTGTGTTTTTCCCGCAGGCTGGTGCGGTCGAAAAACTGATCCGGCACGAGGATGTGCTCGGGTGCGTATTCCTGCCGCAGGCTGCCGACGGCGGTGATGGCGATGATCCAGCGCACGTTCAAATGACGCATGGCCCACAAGTTGGCGCGGTGATTGATCTCGGTGGGCAGCAAACGATGGCCGCGGCCATGACGGGCCAGGAACACGACACGGCGTCCGGCCAGCCGTCCCGTCACAAAGGCGTCCGAGGGCGGGCCAAAGGGGGTGTTGATGGTTATTTCGGCGCGTTGCTCCAGGCCTTCGATGTCATAAAGACCGCTGCCACCGATGACGCCGATGGCGGGTTCGGATGCGCTGGCAAGTTCGTGCAATGGCTGGGCGGACATGCCCGGATAGAAAGCCAGAATGACTGGAAGAAAAGGGCAAATGTGCGGGCGGCGGCACAGGCGGACGCACTCGCCCTTGCAAGCCGGGCAGGGCGGGTGAATAAGCAGGGCTGATGTCCCAAATGCTGGAGCCGGAACTGTCCGTGGTGGAGGTGCGCTCATACTTCGTGCGCAAGCGCAACGCGCTGCTCGTGCGCGGCCGCTTCAGCCCGCTCTATCTCGACTATTATCTGCACCTCATGCAGCATCAGTTGAAATACGAGGAGCGGGCCGACCTCATGCTGAAGGATGCGCTGGCCGGCCTGGCGCTGCACTTGTGCTCACGGCCGCAGGACGAGGGTTGTGCCTGGACCCTGAATTTTCACGAGCCGCTGATGAACCTGTTTGTCACCGGTGCCACGCGCCCTGGCCGGGTCACGGGGCGCATTTTCACCGAGGACATCAAGGACACGGGCAAAAGCCTGTTTATCGCGCAGACGACGCGGCCGAATCATCAACCGCGCCAGAGCATGGTGGAAATCCACGGCGCAGATGTGCTGGCGGGCGTGGAGGCGTTTTACACCCAGAGCGAGCAGCGGCTGACACGCGTTTTCCGGCTGCCGGAGGAGGAGTTTGTGCAGGTTTCAGCGGAGCCGGATTGCGATCTGCCCTGGCTGGAGGCGCTCAAGCTCGAAGACATTCACGACATCGGCACGCGGGAGCACCTCACCCTGCTGGAAACGCGCGGTTACACGCTCGCCTGCGGTTGCTCGCCGGAGCGGCTTTATCCGCTTATCTCGCGGCTGCCGCAGGAGGACCTGGAGTTTGTTTTCGAGGACGGCGTGGCCGAGGTGCAATGCCCGCGCTGCGGCGCGCGCTACCGCACCGAGCGCGGCGAGTTCGATGAATGGCGGCGGCGCGAGGGCTGCTAACAAACGGGGGTCCGCAGGGGCTGCCCGTTGAAGTGCGCTTGCAAGTTGTCGAGGCAGAGGCGGCCCATGGCCGTCCGTGTTTCGATGGTTGCGCTGCCCACATGCGGCAGCAGCACCGCGTCGGGATGATTGCGCAATTCGGCGGGCACTTGCGGCTCATGTTCAAACACGTCCAGACCGGCCGCGCGCAATTGGCCGGTCTCAAGACGGCGCGTCAGTGCGGTTTCGTCCACCACGCTGCCGCGCGCCACATTGATCAGCACCCCGTTTGGCCCGAGTGCCGCGAGCACGCCGTCGCTGATGAGATGGTGTGTGCCGGGGCCGCCCGGGCAGCAGACCACGAGAAAATCCGCCGCTGCAGCCAGTCCGGGCAACGTCGGATGCCAGGTTTGCGGCACGTCCTGCCGCTGGCGGCCATGGTAGGCAACCGTCATGCCAAAGGCCTCCAGCCGCCGTGCCGCCGCTTTGCCGATGCGTCCAAGCCCGACAATGCCGGCGACCTTGCCCGCCAGCGCATGCGACAACGGAAACTGCCCTTGGTTCCAATCCCCGGCTTGCAGGAATCGATTGGCGGCGAGCAAGCGCCGTGAGGTCATCAGCACCAGCGCTGCAACAGTGTCCGCCACATCCTCGGTGAGCACGTCGGGGGTGTTGGTGACGCGAATGCCGCGCGCGCGGCAGGCAGCGAGATCCACGCCGTCATAGCCGACGCCGTTGATGACGATGATTTCCAGCGCGGGCAACTGGTCGATCAAGGCGCGGCTCACCCGGCTGCCGCCGTTGCCAACCAGCGCGCCGATGGCGGCGCCATGCTCCGCGAGGACAGGCTGCAAAGTCCCGGGCGACGAACCGTCGTGGCAGGCGTAGGCGGCCTCCAACTCCGATTGCAGGGTGCCCGGCAAGGGCGCAAGGAGCAAAAGTTCAGGGCTCGGCATGGGGGTGGCGATCAACGCGGGCTTGAGTTTGGCGGCAAAGTGGCTGAAGTCACCTTTTCATAGCACACGATGCCCGCCAAAGTCCAACCCGCTCCTTGCCAGCACGCGCACAGCCCCTGTGCCAACACCGAGTTGATCGAAAACGCGGTGGCGCGCTGCAAAGAGGCTGGCCTGCGCCGCACCCGCGCGCTGGAGGACGTGCTGCACATTTTGATCGAGGCGCGCGGACCGCTGACCCTGGCCGATGTGGCGGAGTCGCCGCACCTGTGCAGCGGCGCGGATCGCGCCACGGTTTACCGGCTGCTCATGAAACTGGAGGAGCGCGGCATCCTGCGCCGTCTCGGACTGCACGATCGCTCCGCCTATTACACCATGATTTTCCCCGGCGAGCACAGTGATTACCTGATCTGCACCCGGTGCGGCAAAATTCAGCGCCTGGAAATTTCCTGCCCGGTGGAGGCGTTGGAGCAGGAGATCGCCCGCCAGTCGGGTTTTCAAGGGCTTTACCACGAACTTGAATTCTTCGGTCTCTGCCCGCAGTGCGTCTGAGCGGATTGCGCGACGCCTGTTTTGAGTGCATCAATCGTCATGGAAAGCGCAATCGCCTACAAAATCGGCAGCGAAAAGCTGATCAAGGTGCTGCCAGCCGCCGCCAACCGGCTGCTTGGACTGCTGCGCAAACAGGGCCGGGAAGAAAATGGGGCGTTGCGGGTCAAGGTGGTGGGCGGCGGCTGCTCCGGTTTGCAATACAAGATGGATTTGGTGGATGGTCCGCAGAACCGCGACATCATGGTCACTTCGAGCGAAGTGCGAGTGGTGATCGATCCGAAGAGCGCCTTGTTTGTCACCGGCTCGGAGCTGGATTACAGTGATGACCTGCAAAGCGGCGGCTTCAAAGTGAAGAATCCCAACGCCGTCGTGACCTGTTCCTGCGGGGAAAGCTTCTCGGCTTGATGACGGACGCTTTTGAGTTGCTGGGATTGCCACGGCAGGCGGCGCTGGAGGCGGAGCAGGTGAAGACCGCCTACCTGGAGCGCTGCCGGGCGGCCCACCCAGACCAGGCTGGCGGCGATGAGCAATTGAGCGCGGAGTTGAACGCGGCTCATGAACTCTTGCGGGAGCCGGAGGGCCGCTTGAAGCACCTGCTGGAATTGGAGGGGGGCGAGCAGGCGCTGGCTTGGGCGACGGTGCCGATGCAAGAGCCGCTGATGGGCTTGTTTGGGCGTTTGGGAGCGCTGCTGGCCCGGATCGATGGCTGGGGTAAAAAGCGCGATGCTGCCGCCAGCGCGTTGGCGCGGGCGCTGCTTGCGAATGAGCAGATGAGTTTGCAAGAGGAGCTGGAGCTTGTCTCGGCTCAGATTGACGATCAGCGCGAAGTATTGGTGGCCCGCCTGCCGGAGGTCGATGCGTTGCGTGCCGGCAATACCTCAGCCGCTGCGGTCCTCATGCGACAGTTGCGCGCTCAATTGGCCTATCTGGGCAAATGGAAGGAGCAGGTGTGCGCAGCGCTTTTACAGTTAATTTAGCGTTACAAAAACGCGAACAAGGATCCGAAAAATGTTCGTTTAATTTTCGTTACCGTTAATGGTTCAAATCATGATTTGGCGTGTTTTCTGGCTATTGATGTTGGTTCTTGTCTCCGTCCACGCGAGGGCAGGGGAGAGTGTGACTGGACTGAGGGTTGACTTGGTCAGCGAGGTCCGGCGCATCCAACCCGGAAAGCCGTTTTATGTGGGAGTTTTCATTCGCCACGAGCCCGGTTTCCACACCTACTGGAGGCAGCCGGGCATTGTAGGTGTGCCGACCAGCATCAAATGGAGCTTGCCGCGTGGCTGGCAGGGGGGTGAGCTGGAATACCCGGAGCCGGAACGGGTGCTGATGTACACGCTCAAGGCCCAGGGATACGAGCGTGATGTGCTATTGCAGGCCCGGATCACGCCGCCTGTGAAACTTTCAACAAACGAAATAGTAACGCTGCGCGGCAAGGCGGTGTGGATGTGCTGCGGGCAATCCTGCCATCCTGGCTACAAGCACCTCGCCCTGACCCTGCCGGTGGCGGCGGGAGGACCTGAATTGGATCCGCAGTGGAGTCCCTTGTTCGAAAAGGAGCGCGAACTCCGCCCGCAAAGCAGCCAGGCCTGGAGCGCCAGCGCCCGGCAGGTGAACGATCTTGAGGTCGAATTGCGGCTGGCTCCCGCCACCAAGCAGGCGCGACCTCTCAATGCCGCTCTCGCGAAGCAGGTGCTCTTTTTCACCGGGGATGGCTGGATCGACTCGGATGACCCCCATCAAATCGAGTTCGATCCCCCCACTGGTGGTTTGCGCCTGTTGCTGCCGGTCTCGAAGGGGTTCCGCGACAAAAAACCGCCCAAGCAATTGGACGCCTTGCTGCAATTGCCCGGCGGCTGGGAAACCGGAGGCCAGCCGCACACGCTGCAGTTGCGGCCTGAGCTGCAACGTTGAAGCGCTCAGGCGAAAGCCGCGATGAAGCTGACCTCCAACGCCAAGCCTTCGTTGACGTTGGTGCGGAAGTACTGGTCGAGTTTGCGCAGGGCGGTCAGACGACGGTTGAGTTCACCCGCGTTCCAACGCTCCGCCAGTTCCGCGGTGGCGTATTGGTAGTCTGGAATGTCCACGTGGCCGCTTCCCGCCTGCTGGCGCGCGGCGTCGCCCATCCAGGCCAGAAGCAGGTCCATCAGCGCATCGCGCTGCTGCTGGTAATTGGCTTCGATTTGCGCCTCCACTTGCTCCTCACGTTGTTTGAGCCAGTTGCCGTCGGTGGTCTGCTTGAAGTGGTCTTGCTCCTTTTTGAACTCGTCCTCCAGCGTCTTTTTGATCTCGGTCTTGATCGACTCCAGAATTTCCTGGAACTCCGACTTCAACGTCAGCGCGCCCGAGATGCCCGCGTTGGCACGGCCGCCGAGTTTGCGCAGCACCTCCAGCAGGCGCAGTTCGCCGTTGCTGAACATGCGCGCGCCGGGGGGCGGCAGCAGGCTGATCTCGATCACCCGCGAGCGGGTCGTTGGCAGCAGGGCACGGGGATTGTGGGTGAGCAGCAGAAAAAGCGCGCCTGCGGGCGGTTCCTCCAGGGTCCGCAGGAAGGCGTTTTGGGCGCTGTCGTTCATCCGCTCCGCGTCCTGAATGAGGCCGGGCTTCAACCGCCCGCCCGAGCTCATCTGGATGTGCTGAATGAAGTGCCGCATCGTGTTGGGTGACGGGTTGCCGGGCTCGCCGACAATGATGCGGCGGCTCTTGCCCTCCGGCGACAGCACGTAGGCGCCCTCGCGCTGGAAGTCCTCCAAGGCATGCCGCGGTTTGCCGGTCACCAGCCGCAAAAAATCGAGCGCGAACCCGCCCAGGTTGGCCTCGCGCGGGCCGGTGATGAGGTAGGCGTGGCCGAGCCGGCCCTGTTTGGCGGCGCGATCCAGCAGAGCAAGGGCGTTCTCCGGCTTAAAGGACATCGAAGCGGTCGGTCAGAATTTGCCAGAGGCGTTCGTGGATGGCTTCCGGCGCGGCGCTGGCGTCGAGCACCCGAAGGCGCTCCGGCTCCGTGGCCGCGAGCGCGAGGTAACCCTGGCGCACCTTTTCAAAAAACGCCAGCGGCTGGCTCTCGATGCGGTCCAGCTCGCGCCCCGTTTGCGCGATGCGCTGGTGGGCCACGTCTGCTGCCATGTCCAGGAGAAAGGTCAAGCCAGGCAGCGTGCCGCCAACGGCAAAGGCGTTGATGGCGGCGACGCTTGCCTCCGGCAGGCCGCGTGCCACGCCCTGATAGACCGTGGTGGAGTCGAGGAAACGATCGAGCAGAACGACAACGCCTTCGGCCAGCAGCGGCTGGATTTTTTCCCGCACCAGTTGCGCGCGGCTGGCGGCGAACAGCAGCAGTTCGGTCTCGCGGCACATCGCCGCGCCTTCCGGGGCGTGCTGCAACAGATGGCGGATCGCCTCGCCAATGGCCGTGCCGCCCGGCTCGCGCATCAGTTCAACCTGCCGGCCCGCCTGTTCCAAGCGCGCGCGCAGCAACTGAATCTGCGTGGACTTGCCGCAGCCTTCAGAGCCTTCGAACGAGATCAGGATGCCGGTGGGTTGCATGGGCACTGTTGTCTTAGCGAAGCGTGTAGTTTTGTCGAACGAAACCCATTTTGTTTTGGCAAGCAGGCATCTTTGGCTAGGTTCCCGGATGGCAGAAGTTTCGAAGAAAGCAGAAGGCGCGTTCGCGCTGCGGACGGCGGTGGAGGAGGGTCTTGGCTTTGCGCCGAAATTTGACCAGGATGGCCTCATCCCGGCGATGGCGGTGGATGCCGACAGCGGCCAGCCGCTCATGCAGGCCTACATGAACGAGGAGAGCCTGCGCCAGACGCTGGCTCTGCGCCAGGTGGTGTATTGGAGCCGCAGCCGCCAGGAGCTTTGGCATAAGGGCAGAACCAGCGGCGAGTTCCAGGATGTGGTCGAAATATTGACGGACTGCGATCAGGACGCGCTCGTGCTGCGCGTGCGCCAGCGCGGCGGCGGTTGCTGCCATACCAAACGCGCCACCTGCTTCTACCGCCGGGTCAACTTGAATGACCTCGATCAGGACATCCGGCTGGAGATGGTCTGAGCATGCCAAGAAAAAACGCCGCCTCCAAATCGGAAGCGGCGTTCGGTTGGTTGGGGGGATGGATTAACCGGGCGTGATCAGGCGCTGGCCTTGGCGGGGCGGGTGTTGCGCTCTTTGACTGCCACCGCTTCCTTGCCTTTGCGGCCGCGCAGGTAATGCAGGCGGGCGCGGCGCACCTTGCCTTGGCGGGTCACCTCGATCTTCGCCACCTTCGGCGTGTGCAGCGGGAACACGCGTTCGACGCCTTCGCCGTAGGAGATCTTGCGGACCGTGTAGGCGGAGTTCAGGCCGGAGCCTTTGCGAGCGATGACAATGCCGGCGAAGATCTGAATGCGTTCCTTGTCGCCTTCGATAACGCGGCAATGCACTTTGACGGAGTCACCCACCTGGAAGTCGGGGATGTCCTGCTTGATCTGCTCCTGTTCGAGTTTGGAAATGGTGTTCATGACGGGGTTTCCTGCGGGCGGGTGGGACTGGTCTGTCCGGCAGCGCCGGAATAAGGGGCGGGGACATTGCGCAGAACGGCCGCAGGTGCAAGCACAAAATGACGCTGCCCCGAGTCTCTTGGATCCATCAGGCCGCCGCTCAAAACGGATTGCAAAAATGCTTTTTCGCTTGCGCGGCTGGCGAAAGCCTTCATGTTGGCGCTCCGCAAAAACGACCCCTTCGTCTAGCGGTTAGGACACATCCCTTTCACGGATGCGACACGGGTTCGAGTCCCGTAGGGGTCGCCACTTCCCCGCACACGCGGAGATGAAGGTGAGGAATTTTCGGAAAAGCCCGGCTGGCTCTAAACCTCGCGCGCGCAGTGGTCGCAGCAGAAAAGCCGGCCATTCGCCTCCACCCCGTGCCCGATGATGCGGCACCCGCAATGGGTGCACTTCGGGGCCAGCAAGGCGATGGCGCATTCAAAGCAGTCAAACGTGTGCGACTTGCCGTCCATCACGACTTCAAACGCTTTGTCATAGTCATTGCCGCATGTTTCACACTTATTCATGATGGTTCCTTTCTTTACGGGTGCGGTTGCAACTCCAAATGACCGCGGGTTGCTTCCAGGGTGGGGACTTGGGTTTTGATATTGAGCCGTCTGGGCGGTCTTGGCTGGGTGTGCTGGTTCTCATCCCAGCGTTGTTCATCGGATCATGCTTTGTCTTTGGTGCTGGCGAGGCGTTCGCGCCCATGGGCACGGTTCATGTGCAACCTGGGTCCGAGCGGCACAATCCGCGTGGGATTGATGTCGTCATGCGTGAAATAGTAGTGCCGCTTGATGTGATCAAAATTCACCGTGTCTGCGATGCCGGGTTGCTGGTAGAGGTCCAGGAGATAACCCTGCAAGCAGCGGTAATCCAGGATGCGGCGCAGGTTGCATTTGAAGTGACCGTGATACACCGCGTCGAACCGGATCAGGGTGCAGAAGAGCCGCCAATCTGCCTCCACCATGCGATCGCCGAAGAGGTAGCGCTTGGTGCTCAGCCGCTCCTCAAGATCATCCAAGGCCGCGAAGAGCGAGCCGCAGGCGGATTCGTAGGCGCGCTGGGTGGTGGCAAATCCAGCGGCATACACGCCGTTGTTCACTTTTTCATAGAGAAAGTCGCTTAACTCCGAGTGCGCGGGTTCCAGATCGGCCGGAAAAAGATCAGGCTCCCGCGTGCTGAATGAGCCGAAGGCATCATTGAACATCCGGCAGATGTCGTCCTCGGAGTTGTTGATGATTCGCTGCGACTGCTTGTCCCACAGCACAGGAACCGTCACCCGGCCGGTGAAGCCGGGATCGGTGGCCTGGTAGGCCTCGCTGAGAAAAGCGAAGCCATTCACCGGATCACGACTGAAGCCAGCTCCGTCGCGAAAGGCCCAGCCGCGCTCATCGCGGACGGGATCCACCACCGTCATGCCAACCGCGTTTTCCAAGCCGTTGAGCTGGCGCACAATGACCGTGCGGCAGGCCCAAGGGCAGGCCAGCGAGACGTAGAGGTGGTAGCGCCCAGCCTCCGCCGGCCACGAGGTCGAGCCGTCGCGGCACACCCACTCGCGGAAGGCGTCGTCTTGCCGCACGAATTGCCCCGATTTGTCCTGCTCGTTGGGGAATTGAGCTTTGCTGGTCATGATGGAGAAGAGAAAGTTGTGGTCCTGGCGGCGAATCGTCGGTGCCGCAGGGAGCATCATCGCAACAGGAATTCGTTTGTGGAGGCGCCGTTGGTTGGATGAATTTCGTTGAACATCGACCACAAAAAAGCCAGCGGCGTTTTGGGCGTGCAGGGAGCCATGCTTCTGGGAATCTGGCGACCCGAGTGCAAGACGGACCGCGCCGCCCGTGCGGGCGGCGGCTGCGGGAGGTGATACGATTTATCCACAGAGACTGGTGTAATGGCAAAATTTCTGGCCCCGCACTGGTGGCAGCGCGAACTCAAGGGTGAATGAGGGGTAGTGTCTTGACTTTGCCCGGCGGCTTGGCATTTGATCCGCTCCGCTTTTTGCTGTCATGCACATGTCCGCCCAGTCCACTCCGGCTGCCCTGCTTTACGAAGTCCGCCAATCCGTCATCCACAACTGCGGGGTTTTCGCCGCGGCGGACATTCCGGCGGAGACGCGCATCCTCGAGTATGTCGGCGAGCGCATCACCAAAAAGGAGTCGGAGCGGCGCGCGATCGCCCTCATCGAGCGCGCCAAAACGACGGGCGAGGCGGCGGTTTACATCTTCACGCTCAACAGCCGCTACGACATTGATGGCGCCGATGGCGAGAACCCGGCGCGCTACATCAATCACTCCTGCCATCCCAACTGCGAAGCCTACGTCGAGCGCGGCCGCATCTTCATTTACGCCAAGCGCGACATCCAGGCTGGCGATGAACTGACCTACAACTACGGCTTCGAGCTGGACACCTGGGAGGAGCATCCCTGCCGCTGCGGCCAGGAGCGCTGCATCGGTTACATTGTGGATGAGCAATACTGGCCGAAGCTGCGCCGCTTGTTGAAACGCCGGACCAAAACCGTCAACGGCAATGGCACGACGGGTTCGGCCAAGGGGCGCAAGGCTTGAGCCGCTGCGCGTGTCCCGGCACGTGCCGCAGAATCAAAGGGACGGCGCCGATTTAGATGCAAAGCGGCGCCAGCGCGGGCGTTTCATCCGCCCAACATTGCATCCCACATGAAAATCCATCTTCTCGCCTCGCTTCTTTGTGCCGCCAACCTTTTCTCCGCCGATGACGGCTGGGTCAGTCTCTTTGACGGCCAGAGCCTGGCCGGCTGGACGCAACTCAACGGCACCGCCACTTACAAGGTGGTTGATGGCACCATCGTCGGCACCACCACGGAGGGCAGCCCGAACTCGTTTTTGTGCTCGGACAAGCTTTACAGCGACTTCGAGCTCGAGCTGGAGGTCAAGGTGGACGACGGCTTGAACTCCGGCGTGCAGATTCGCTCCGCGCAAAAAACCGAATCGACGGGCAAAAACAAAAACGATCAGGCTGGCCGCGTTTATGGGCCGCAGGTCGAGATCGAGCACAGTCCCGGCCAGGCCGGCTGGATCTATGGCGAGGCAACCGGCCTCGGCTGGCTCTCGCCTGAGCCGCAGGAAAAAGACGCCGACAAGAACCAGCACTCCCACATGAAAAATGGGGAGTGGAACCAGTTCCGGATCATCGCCAAAGGCGCGCGCATCCAGACCTTCATCAATGGCCAGGCGGTGGCGGACCTCACGCATGAGGACATTTACAAGAGCCACCCGAAAGGCTTCCTGGGCCTGCAGGTGCATGGCATCAAGGCTGGAAGCGGTCCTTTCTCCGTCGCCTGGCGCAACCTCCGCATCAAGGAGCTGAAGGACTGAGGCTTGCTGCCAGGGCAGCCAGCACGATGGGATCGGCGATGCGGTCCTGGCCGTCCTTGTGATCACTCTGCAAACGCCGCCGCAGTGTTGTGGCGGCGTTTTTGTTGCCGGTTTGCTGCAGGGTTTCAGCGGCGAGGTGCAAAGCCCGATGACGACGGTCGTTGACGGGCAGGCCGTTCTGATCGATTTCGGCAGCAAGGTGGTAAATCTCAATGGCCTCCGGATGCCGGCGAGCAAGACGCAGCGCCCCAGCCAACTCCAGCAAAAGCGCGGCGTCATCGCCTGCCTTCCAGCGGTCGGAATGGGCCCGGTCAAAGGCGAGGAAATCCGCGGCGCTCAGCGGCGCCGCTTGATGAGCGGGCGTGGCGGGTTCTTTGAGGAGCTTGAGCGCTTGGCCAAGGACGGGTGATTTGGCGGGATCGGGTTTGCGCGACAAAAACGCATCGATCACTGGAGTCGCGAGTGTTTGCCCGATTTGTTCGAAATCACGACGGTGGTCCGTGCCCGCCGCCCTTGGCGAAGATGAGTCGGTGAAGGCAAGCGCGACTTCGACGAGGCGAACGTCCGTGCTGCGTCCGGTGTCGTTTTTCCACGAAGGCAGGATGGCATCGAGTTCGCTGGCGAGCTTGGCGGCTTCCTGCGGCTGGCCGCTTTGCGTCAAGTTGCGCATGGCGCGGGCGAGGTCGAGCCAGGCATCCGCAGGCGCAGGGAGCATCTTTTTTTCCAGGGTGGAGGCCGTCAGGTAGGCAGCCGCGGCTTTGCGGTATTCGCCCGCGGCTTCCAGGTTGTCGCCGAGGGCGCGGTAAACCAGATGCTGGCGGTTGGTTTGCGCGGTATCGAGCACATTTTTCAAAGCGGCTTCGCAAGCCGCAATGGCTTTGGAATGGCGATGGCGTGCGCTGTGCAGGCGGGATACCTCGACCAGCCACTCGGGCAGCCAGGGGGATTTGGCGCCCTTGGCCAGCGTTTGCAGTTCGATGGCTCGCTCCAAGTCCAGCACGGCTGCAGGCAGGTTGTTTTGTTTGAGGCTGAGCGTGGCGCGTTTGGAGTGGAGCATGGAGGCCGTGTGCTGATGCTCCGGCGCCGACAGATCAAGTTCCGTCAGGGCCTCCGCGTAAACAGCTTCGGCTTCCGCCCATCTGCCGGCTGAGGTCAGAGCCTCCGCATGCGTGCGTTGAAGAACCGGCCAGGTGGGATGGTTGCGCATCTCCTGCGTGGCCTGTGTTTTGATGTCGGCGAACTCGGTGAGGGCTTCGTTGAGGCGGCCCGTCTTGGACCAGACGTCGGCGCGATTGCGGCGCGCCAGGAAGAGGCGCCGCGGTCCGTCCCGCGTGTGGCTGAGCGAGTTCCAGCCGGCAATGATGAGATCGTATTGAGCCTGGCTTTCACTGGTCCTGCCTGTGAGGTAAAGTGCGCGCGCGTAATTTTCGCGGGCACTCAACAACTCCGGATTGTTGGGCGCCACCTTTGCCTCCAGCAGCCGCAGTTGACGTTCGAGCAAAGGGACGGACTTGGATTCATCCCGCAAAGCGCGGTAAATGAGCGCGGCCCGGCTGTAGATCGCCTCCTGCACCGTGGGATCCGCGCTGAATTTGTCCATCTCGCTGCTCAGGCCATCGAGCGCCAAGCGCAGGGCCTCGGGATTTTTGCCTTTCGCCACCAGATTGCCGGTGTCTTCGAGCAGGCGGTTCAAGAAGGCGAGGGTCTGGCTGGCTTTGATCGATTCCTGCAAAGCCAGGTCGCGCTGGCGCGTGACTTCGGCCTCATGCCTTTCTGCTTGCTGGCGCATGAACTCGGCCTCGGAGCGCGCCTCTGATTCGCGGAAATACGCGCGGGTAGCCAGCAAGATTCCGGTCATCAAGGCGAGAATGACGGCCGTGGTGGAGAAGGTAAGGGCGCGGTTGCGGCGAATGAATTTGCGGGTGCTCTGGGCCAGCGAGGGCCGGCCTGCGGTGATTGGCAGATCCTCCAGATGCCGCTCGATCTCATTGGCTAAAGCGTCAGCGGATTCGTAGCGTTCGGTGCGATTTTTGGCGAGGGCCTTGAGCGTGATCCAATCGAGGTCGTTTTTGAGTCGTTGAGAGAGTTCGTGGGGCGTGGTGGCTCGCAGGTCCGCGCTTTCCAGGCTGACGATGACGGCACTGGGCCGGCGCGCTTCGTCCTTGCGCACCGAATGCAGCATGGCATGCAAATGCGTGCCGCGGCCTTCGGTCGATTGCTGCTCCAGCGCGGTGCGTCCGGTCAGCAACTCGTAGAGGATGGCGCCGAGGGAATAGATGTCGGCGCGCGTGTCTAGATCCTGGTTGCCAAGAATCGTCTGCTCCGGGCTCATGTAGTCCGGCGTGCCGAGCAGCAGGTCGCAGCGTGTGTGAATGGTGCTGGTGTGCGGCACGGCTGAGGAGTCGAGGGCCTTGGCGATGCCGAAGTCAATGATCTTTGGCAGCGGCGCTCCATCCACTTCGGCGACGAGGATGTTTCCCGGTTTGAGGTCGCGATGCAGAATGCCTTTTTGGTGGGCGTGCTGCACTGCCCGGCAGATTTTGATGAAAAGACGCAGCCGCGCTTCAACGCCGAGCTGGTGCCGGTCGCAGAACACATTCAGCGGCGGTCCTTCGACCAGTTCCATCACGAAGTAGGGAAGACCGTTTTCAGTGGCGCCGGCGTCATACACGGAGGCGATGCCGGGGTGGTCCATCATGGCCAGGGTCTGGCGCTCTGCGTTGAAGCGCGCCAGCACCTGGTCGCTGTCCATGCCGAACTTGATGACTTTAAGAGCGACCTCGCGCAGAATGGGCGTCGTTTGCCGCGCGCGCCAAACCAGGCCGAAACCGCCTTCGCCGATCTTCTCCAAAAGCTGATAGCGGCCGATCTGCTCCACGCTGCCGGCTTCGGCCGATGCCGGGCCGGCTGCGGCAGGCGCGCTGTCCCAGCGACGCATGGCGACGCGTAAAAGCCCCGCAATGTCGCTGCCCGATGAAGCAGGGGGCGTGCCGCTGTCTGGACGCCGGTCGGTCACAGGGCTGGGCTATTGGGCGAGTGTTTGAAACAGCTCGCGAATTTCATCCTCGATGACGCCGGGATCATCTGAGCCGATGGTTTGACGCACTTCATCGAAAAGCAGATTCCGGTATTGCCCGCGCAAGCGAGTCAAGGCGGTGCGAAAGGCTCCTGGACTCATGCCGGCCGCCGCGGCACCCGCTGCGGTGTCGTCGTCGCAACCGTCCCAGGGCAGGTAGGCGCGCATGACGTTGAAGCGCTCAGACTTGCCTGGCCCGTTGAATTGGGCCTCCAGTCGTTCGATGCTGCGCGCCACCAGGTTTTCGGCCCATTTGCGATGAAACAACACGTCAGGCGGCGCGTCGGCTGAAGCGATCTCCATGAGGTAGCGGGCCTCCGCATTGGCGGGGAGGTGAAAGATTCCCTCGCCGGACACCTCGAGCGGTACGTGGCGGCAGCCGCCGCCGCGCGCTTTGCCGGCGTCAAAACTGCGGCGTTTGCTGAGGTAACGGCGAAAGGCCGTCACCAGCAGCGCCCGCAGGCTGCCTTCGTTGTGATCGGCCTTGGCAAAAAAACCGCGCGCCAGCAGATCCACGATGAACGACTGCACGGCATCTTCAGCCTCATGCTGCGACAGTTCGCTGCGGCGGGCGAAGGCGTAGAGGGGGAACCAATAGGAGCGGCACAAGTCATTCAGCGCCAGCTCGCGCTCCTCGGGTGAGCCATCACGCACACGCTGGATCAGCGTCCAGCGTGTCTGGGGGAATCGGGCGTCCTTGACGGGGGCACTCATGCAGGCGGACAACCTCTGCGAAAACGGCCATGTTTCAACCCTCAACATGGCTGGCGGTGTGCATTCCCGATAGCGGGCCGTGCGAGAACAGGCTTCCCAGGCGGCGTTGTCTTGTCCTAGCATTAGCCATCGTCATGCCCACATTCCGTTTGCTTGCCCACGTTCTATTGTTTTCCACCGTGCTCCCCGGCGCCACCCTGGCGGAGCCCCTGCGCGTTTTCATCCGCGCCGGTGAAAAATCCCACGCGCCCGGCGCGCATGATTTCCCGCAGTTTCTCAAAGACTGGGTGCCCATGCTGAACGAGCGCGGCGCCAAAGCCGAGGGCGGTTTGGAATTTCCCACCAAGGAACAGCTCGACCGCACCGATGTGCTCATCCTGCACGCCCAGGAGGCCGGCAACATCAAGATCGGCGAGGAGCGCAAGAACCTGCTGGCGTTTCTCAAACGCGGCGGCGGTCTGGTGGTGCTGCACGCGGCGGCGGTCAGCCGTGACCACGACTGGTACAAAAACATCATCGGCGGCTCCTGGAAGTTCGACCAGACCAAGTGGCTGGAGGCGCCGCTGAGCTTGTATTTCACGGATCGCTCCAACCCGATCACCAAGGACATCTCGAACTTCGACCTCGACGACGAGATCTACTACGACATGGACATCCTGCCGGAAGTGAAGGTGCTGGCCGCCGCCTACACCCCCAAGGCCAAGGACACCGGCGGCGCGGGCAACCAAGAGGCCCAAGCCCGCGCGGCCGAGGCCGTGGCCAAAAAGAAGGGCGTGAACATCTACGACATCCAGCCGCAGATGTGGACTTACGAGCGTAGCGCAGGCATCCTGCCTGCAACGAGTGATTCAGGCATTCTGCCTGAATCTTCGGGCAGAATGCCCGAACCACACTCATCAGGCAAGATGCCTGAGCTACCTTACCGAGCCTTTGTCTGCATCCCCGGCCACTGGTACAAAAACTTCTCCCACAACGGCCTGCGCACCGCCATCCTGCGCGGCATTGCCTGGGCCGGCAAACGCGAGAACGTGGACGAACTCTGCAAGCCTGAGGAACTCGGCGACGCGCTCCGCTACGTCGAGGGCGGCTGCCCGCGGCCGCAGGATTTGATCCCCCAGCTCGAGGTGCATCCCGAGTTCGACATCTCCCTCGTCGCCAGCGAGCCGCTGATCAATAATCCGATGAACATCGACTGGGATGAAAAGGGCCGGCTCTGGGTGGTCGAGACACCGGAGTATCCGAACGGCCTGCGCCAGGCCAATGTGACCGCCTGGATGGAGTCCGGTTCCCTGCGCCCCGGTGTGTATGACCGCGAGCCCGAGGACCGGGTCAGCATCCTCGAGGACACGGATGGCGATGGCATCATGGACAAAAAAACGGTGTTCGCCGACAAGATCGAGCTGGCCACCAGCATGGCGCTGTACAAAAACGGCGTCATCGTCTGCGCCGCGCCGGACATCTGGTTCTTCGAGGACACGGACGGCGACGGCAAATCGGACAAGCGCTCCAAGCTCTACACCAACCTCGGCATCCGCGACACCCACGCCGTCATCAACAACAT